>NZ_CP108423.1:6719181-7020641 GCF_035917235.1 Streptomyces sp. NBC_01294 | reverse complement strand
GTCACCTGCACCCGCTTGGGGCGCAGGCGGCCCTGGCTGTCCGGCGCGGTGACGACCGCGTACTCGCAGTACTCGTTGTGCAGGGCCCGGCGCCCGCGGACGCCCCAGTCCGACAGCTGGGCGGCCGTCGCCCGGTCGAAGCAGAACTCCGGTTCGGCCGGGGCTCCGAACCAGGTCACGGCGACCCGTTCGGCGGCGGGATCGGCGGGTTCGAGCGTGAAGTAGGCGCTTCCCAGGCTTTCGAGGCGTGCGAACTCCGCGTCGATCGCTCGGTTCCAGTGGTCGAGGACGTCGTCCGGCAGATCGTCGGCCAGTCCAGGGGCAGAGAAGGACGAGGGCATGCTGACACCTCCCGGCGGGACACGAGGCCCCGCAGGTGACGTAGGGCACGAAAGGACCGTCACTGAGCGTGTTCATCGTAACGCACCGTGTGCACGCATGTCTCGTGAAAGCCTGAAATCGACCCGATCTCCACCGCCGGCCGCGCCGGCTGACCTGGCGTCACGGGATGGGTGAACCCGGAGCAGTTGACCGCCGCGCCGCGGAGCGGCGGCCCGGATCCGGGAGGGCTACGCTCGATGTGTATCGGGGCGAATCCGCTGATCCTGGAGGTCGGCATGGATGTCACGGTGGGAACGTTCAATCTGAACAATCTGTTTTCGCGGTTCAACTTCCGGGCCGAGGTGGAGGCCATCCTGCCGAACGAGCAGGACGGCCAGTTGACGTCCACCTACGTGTTCGAGGACCCCGAGAAGGTGCGCATCCGCACCTACAAGGGGAAACTGGTGAAGGGGATCAGCCACGAGGAACAGGTGACGCTCGCCCGGCGCATCGTCGGGATGGACCTCGATGTGCTCGCGGTGCAGGAGGTCGAGGACATCGACACCCTGCGGTTCTTCGTCGCCCGGCATCTCGGCGAGTCCTACAAGCACCTGTCCCTGATCGAAGGCAACGACCCCCGGTTGATCGACCTCGCCGTCCTGTCCAAGTTCCCGGTCGGGGCCGTCACCTCCTGGCAGCACGCGGTCCATCCCGAGGAACCCGGCGACCGGGTGTTCAGCCGGGACCTGCTGGAAGTCGACATCCTGGATCCGCGCGACCCGGACCGGCCCCTGCTGACGGTCTTCAACAATCACCTCAAGAGCCAGTTCGTGGAGCACACGATGGACCCCCTGGTGGGCAAGATCCTGGCCGACCGCCGCCGCACCCTGCAGGCGCAGACCGTCGCCAGGATCGTCGCGGCACGCACCCGCCCCGACGGGCGGTTCATCGTGCTGGGCGACATGAACGACACGCCGGAGTCGCCGACTCTCGCGCCGCTCGCCGCACCGTCCGCGCAACTGACGCTGAAGGAGGCACTGGCCTGCCCCGAGGAGACCCGGGAACCGAAGCCGGACGATCCGCCCCCGCCGGCGTCGGGCTCGTGGACCCACCGGTTCAAGGAGTCCGGCAAGCCCGCCCAGTACGAGCTCTTCGACCAGATCTGGCTCAGCCCGAGCCTCCAGTCGCGGTTCAAGAGCGCGCACATCGACCGGCGCACCAAGCACGCGGGCGACGGATCGGACCACGACCCCGCCTGGGTGGTCCTCGACTTCTGACCCTCCCTCGCGGTCCCGAACGGAGTGATGACCCATGCCTCTCAAGAACTACGGCGTACTGGCCTGCCGGATCGCCGCCCGGCGCCGCGAGGGCGCCCCCGACGACACCCCGCACTACCAGCTGCACCTCACGGACAACGACGGCACCCACTACCGCGGGGCGATCAACGTCCTGTCCCAGCAGGCGCCGTCCGAGCTGCTGTTCCTGGCCGACGAAGACTTCCGGCACCCGGTCACCGGGAACCTGCCGGAGGCGGGCAGCGGATGGACCGAACTGCCGCCGGGCCCCGGAGGGCCGAGCCTCGACTTCATCCGCGGCAATCTGTTCGCACCGGAGGACATGCGCCCGCTGCCGCCCGACGTGCCCGGACAGGACAATGACCTGTCCGACCGGCTGGACCACTACGTGGTCCGGGCCACCACCGACCCCACGGTGGCCGTTTACGTCTTCGGCGAGCGGTGGGGCCCGGAACGGAACAAGAACGACAAGGTGTTCGACTTCGTGCCCGGCAACGGCGTGCACGACGTGCACATGAACCAGGGCAGCGTCGGCCAGTTCAGCTCCAGCAACGGAGTCTGGCAGGACGGCGGGCTGCTCATGCACTTCCCGTCCGAATCGCGCTGGGTGGGCATCTTCCTGGCCTTCCAGTCCCAGGCCTGGCACACCGACGAGAAGACCGGCCACCGGATCGAGACCGCGGAGCCGCGGCCCGTCGAACGCAACGCCTCGGTCCGCATCATGGCCGCGCTGGTCAATCCCACGGGCCCGGCGCCCGAGCGCGAGACGATCACGCTCCTCAACGCCTCGCCCACCCCGGTCAACCTCGAGGGCTGGATGCTGGCCGACGCGGAGGACCACATGCTCGCGCTGCCCGCGGCGGCCGTCGCGGCCGGCCGGACCGTGACCGTTTCCGGCGGGAACGGCTTCGAACTCGGCAACCGCGGCGGTGCCATCACGCTGCTCGATCCCGCCGGACTCAAGGTCCACGGTGTCTCGTACACGGAGGAGCAGGCTCAGCGCGAAGGCTGGACCGTCTCCTTCTGACGGTCCGCGGCCGCACGCCCCACCTCGCTCCCACGACCGTCGAGGCGCACCGTCACAGTTCCTCGCCGAGCGGGAGCCGGTGGATGCCCGGCAGGTACGCGTCGAGCTCCCCCGGGGTGAACCGGGACATGCCCACGACGTGCCAGAACTCCCCGGCCACATCGCCCTCGTACTTGTACCCGCCGGCCGGTGTCAGGGCCGCCCAGCCGCCCGCCATGCCCATCAGCGTCGCGCGCAGCGACGGCGGCCCGCCGTCCGCGGGGAGGTCCCAGAGCCGTACGGTGCCGTCCTCGCCGCCGCTCGCCAGGGTCGTTCCGTCCGGGGCGAAGGCGAGGGACAGGACCCGGCCGGTGTGGCCGACGAGGTCGGTGACGTGCTCGCCGGTCTCGGCGTTCCACAGGCCGACGGCGCGGTCGTCTCCCCCAGTGGCCAGCAGCGGGCGGCCCGGATGGGCGGCCACCGCCCACAGCCGTCCGCCGCGCCCGCGCAGCCGCAGGCTCGCGTCCCCGTCACGCCAGACGATGGCGGTGCCGTCCCAGCTCGCGCTCGCCAGCCATGCGCTCCCCGAGCCGTACGCGACGCCGTACACCCGGTCGGCGTGTCCCGTGCTCCCTCCGAGTTCCGCCACGCGGCGGCCGCTCCTGGCCTCCCAGACCCGTACGAAGCTGTCGTCGCAGCCGGTGGCCAGGACGTCGCCGTCCGAGCGGAAGGCGATCGAGCGGACCCGGCCCCGGTGTCCGGTCAGATGGGCGACGGGCGAGCCCGTGGCACGGAACCAGACGCGCACGGAGTCGTCGTCGTTGGCGGTGGCGAGCAGGGTGCCGTCGGCGTTGAAGGCCTCCGCCCAGACGTGCTCCGTCTCGGCGTCGAGCTCCCTGAGGTAGCGGCCGCCCACCGGGTCCCAGAGGTACAGGTCGCCGTCGTTGCTGGCGGTGGCCAGGATGGCGTCGGTGGGGCTGAACGCCGCCGAGACCAGCCGGTCGCCGCGCCCGGAGAGCTCTTCGGTACGCCGCCCCGTGCGCGTCTCCCAGAGCCGTACGACACCGTCGTTGCCGGCCGTCGCGAGCTGCGCGCCGTCCGCGCTGAAGGCGACACCGCTGATCCGGCGGCCGTGGCCGCGCAGGATGCGCTTGCCCTGGCCGGTGGCGGAGTCCCAGATCTGCGCGCCGCCGTCGTTGCCGACGGTGAGCAGCTGGCTGTCGCCGGGCCGGAAGGCGCACGCCCAGGCGGTGCCGCGGTGGTCGTCCGGCTGCTGGGGGTGCAGGGCGATCGTGTAGCCGTGCGGCCGGCCGGTGACCGTCCACAGCCGGACCGCGCCGTTGCTGTCGCAGGCGGCCAGGAGCTTGCCCTCGTCGCCGAACAGCACCTGGTAGACGGCGCCCGTACCCCGTTCGAGGGTGCCGGCGGGGGTGCCCACGACGGGGTCCCAGAGCCGCACCTGGCCGTCGGTGCAGCCGCTGGCCAGGAGGTTCCCCTCGGGGTGGAAGTCGAGGACGTACACACGGCCGGTGTGTCCGGTGAACTCGTGCAGCAGCCGCGCGTCGGCCGACCGCCAGATCCGCACGGTGCCGCCCCGCCCGCCCTCGCCCCGGTCGGCGGTGGCGAAGAGCGTGCCGTCGGGACTGAACCGGGCGCGGTACACGGCTCCTTGATGGCCGTCCATCTCCCGCACGCAGTGCCCGGTGTTCAGGTCCCAGAGCCGCATCTTCGCGGTCGCGTCGCCGGTGAGCAGCAGGCCGTCCGGGCTGTAGACGGCGGTGTAGACGGGCGCGGTGTGGCCCGGCAGGCGGTGCACGGGCCGGCCGGTGGCCACGTCCCAGACGGTGACCAGGCCCTCGCGGTCGCCGGTGGCGAGCAGCGTTCCGGTCGCGTCGAAGGAGACCGGCCACACGCCGTCGGGGTGGATCCGCAGGATGTGGCGGCAGGCTCCGGTCACCGGGTCCCAGAGCCGCACCGTGCCGTCGGAGCCCCCGGTGGCGAGGACGTCCGGCCGGAACTTCACGGCGTACACGCGCCCTTCGTGCCCCTGGAGGGTGCGCACCGCCCGGCCGTCGTCGGCGCCGCAGACCAGGATGGAGCCGTCCTCGCTGCCGACGGCGAGGAGTTCGCCGTCGGTGCTGTACGCGATCGGTTCGGGGAGGCGGCTGGTGCGCATGCCGAAGCCGTACGGCACGCCGACCGCCGACGGCCGGAACCCGGCGTCCACCGGCATCCCGGGGGCGATCGCCGCGGTCCCCAGCTCGGGGGCCGACCTGACCTCGTCGTCCATCGTCACGTCGATGAGCGCGGCCCGGTGCCAGCGGCTGCCGGTCAGCAGGGCGCCCCGCAGATCGGCCCGGGTCAGTCGGGCCCGGCTCAGGTTCGCCCCGGTCAGGTCGGCCCGGCTCAGGTCGGCGCGGTCGAGGCGGGCGCCGGTGAGCCGGGTGCCGCGCAGCAGGGCGCCCGACAGGTTGGCGCCGATCAGCCGGGCGTCCGTCAGATCGGCGTCGGTGAGGTCGACGCCGGAGAAGTCGCGGTGCGAGAGGTCCTCGCCGGCCAGCCTGGCGCCCCGCAGGTCGGCGTTGGCCGGGACCCGGAGCCGGTCGCTGATCCGGACGGCGTTGGCGCGGGCCGCGTCGTTCACTCCGCGCCCGGGTGTGTCGAGGACGTCGCGCACCCACCGGGCGCACCGCTCGTGGTCGGCGAGGTCGCAGAAGAACTCGACCGCGAGCTGGCTGAGGGGGCGTGCGAAGAGCAGGGTGTGCCGGCCGCGGGCGAGCTGGCGTGCGGCTTCCCTCGCCACCAGCCATTCGATGACGGAGCCGTGGATGAACTGGAAGACGCCGTCGTCGCTGCGGACCAGCAGGCTGCCCGCGCCGACCGCCTGGGCGCGCTCGGACGGGGAGAGCGGGGACTCGGTGAGTTCACTGAGGGTGGTGGCCACGGTTTCGGTGAGCTCGTCGAGGCGCAGGGCGCTGCGGCCGCTCTCCCACAGCCGCCAGGCCAGCGCGGTCACCGCCGCCCACAGCTCGTCGATGGAGAGTCCGGGCGGGGCGCCGGGCCCGCCCTGGCCGCGCTGCTCCTCGTAGTCGAGCCAGGAGGTGAACACGTCCTCGTACAGCCGGGCCGCACTGAGCGCACGGCCGGCCCCGGCGACCGCACGCAGCTGGTCCTGGCCGAGGTCGGCGACGAAGGAGAGCAGCCGGGGGTTGCGGCAGAGCATCAGCAGGTCGGGGATGTTGCGCAGGAGCTGGTAGCGCTGGTCGGCCGCGCGCTCGTCGCCGTAGCTGCGCACCAGGTAGGAGCGGATCTGCGCCGGGGTGAAGCCTTCGACGGACAGGATCCGGCGCTGCGGCAGCAGTCCGACGCGCTCGCCGAGCGCGGTGAGGACCTGGGCGTGCGACTTGAAGTGCTGGGTGCGGCTGCTGACCACGATCTTGGCGTTGTCGACGGCGGCGTCGAGGAGGACCTGCAGGTGGTCGGCGGCCCGGTCGTAGCTGACGCGGTTGACCAGTTCGTCGAATCCGTCGAAGAGCAGGACGACGCGGCCCTGGGCGAGCATGTAGCGCAGGGCGCGCAGGTCGATGGTGTCGACGTCGTGGCCGGCCAGGTGGGCGGCGACCAGTCCTTCGAGGCTGTGCGCGCGGTCCAGGGTGTTGAGCGGGATCAGCAGCGGTGTCAGGTGCGGGAGCTGTTCGGAGATGCGGCGGGCGAGCTCGCGCAGGGCGAAGGTCTTGCCGTGTCCGAAGTCGCCGAGGAGCAGGACGAACCGGCCGTGGTCGGACTCGAGGAGTTCCAGCAGCTCCTCGACGAGACCGTCACGTTCTTGGCCGGCACGGTCCTGGCCGTCGGAGCGGTCGGCGTCGCGGTAGCGCTGGGGCAGGTAGAGGCCGGGTGCGTACTGCTCGCTGCTGCTGAGCCGGGCGGTCTGGGCGGCGACGTAGCCGCGGAGGTCGAGCAGGCCCTGGAACTCGATGAAGCTGCGCATGCCGACCCGCACGCCGTGGCCGGCGGCCCGGCGCCGCAGTCCGCCGGCGGGGGCGTCGCCCGCGTACACCAGGACGGCCTCGGAGCCGGAGTCTGTCGCGTGGACCCGGGCGATGAAGCGGTCGAGTTCCTCCTCGGTGGGGGTACCGGGGTGGACGGCGATGCGCTGCTGGCGGACGACGCCGTCCTCCTGCTCCTGCCAGGTGGCCATGATCTGGAGCATGTCGCCCGGTTCGCGGCGCGGGACGTCGCGCAGCAGTACGCCCTCCCTGCGCACCCGGCAGATCTCCTTCACCCGCTCGGCGAGCGCGGCGGCCGGATCCTCCAGGGGCTCCCTGCCCTGGGTGCGCTCGACGGTGATGACGGGCGGCAGTTCGGGGACGGGGAAGACCCGGCGGGTCTGCCTCCATGCGCCGGGGAAGCGCTCGCACGCGGACGTGATCCGGTCGTCCCAGCGGGTGACGCCGTCCGCGGTGACCCGGAGCAGCTGGAACCGGGCGGGGGCGGCGGAGCCGAAGAGCGGCAGGTCACCCGTGGCGCCGGCGAGCTGGGTGCGGCTGGGGTCCACGGCGAGGGTGCGCGGGCCGCCGGTGGGGCCGTGCAGCAGCAGGTGCAGCCGCGGGGCGGCCAGCCGCGCGAAGGTGTCGGCGTCCTTCAGTCCGCCGGGGCCGCCGACCGCGTCGCCCGGGCGGCGGCCGTCGGTGAGGGGGTGGCGCAGGGCGCCGATGCGCAGCCAGCCCTCCTCCTCGTACCTGCGCATGGCCTCGGCGAACCAGGCGGCCTGGTCGCGGCCGATGAATCCGTACTGCTCCTCGGGGCGGTGGCTGTAGGCCATGGAGGAGTTGAATCCGGCGACGACCGTGCTCAGTTCGGGCACGGGGAAGAGGGTCCAGGGCTGATCGCTGTCGAAGACGGTGTCGAGGCCCTGGTAGAGGCCGCGGAAGAGCCGGGTGTAGTGGCGCCACTTGGGCCAGTACGGAGGCTGCGGCGCGACTTCGTCGGCCTCGCAGGTGTGGAAGTACGCCAGGGACGCGGCCTGGTTCACGTCCTGCGCGCCCGGCACGACCATCACCCGCTGGGGGGACAGGTCGAGCTGGGACCGTAAGGCGGTGAGGAAGCTGAGGGCCTGGTCGCATTCGCGGGGACTGCCGGACGCGGTGAGGTCCCCGGTCACCACCATCAGGTCGGGGGCGGGCGCTCCCGCGTCCCTGAGCATGATGAGGTCGCCGCGGATCTGCCGGCTGAGGGAGTCGGGTTCGCGGCCGCGCCCGAAGTCGGGCCCCGCCAGGTGCAGGACGGTCACGGCGTCCTGGGCGCGGTCGGCGCCGGCCGCGGCGGCCTGCGGGTAGAGCGGCGCCCTGGCGGGCCGGCGGCGGCCCGCCCAGCCGGGGCCGGCGAGCGCGCTCGGCTGCGGCCGCGCCGGGTTCGGCTGCTCCGGATGCCGGACGGGGCCCGTTCCGCTCCCCGGGTAGCCGGGCCGCCGGCCGGGGCGGGCGTGCCCGTCGACGGCCTGCCCGACCCGGTTCAGCAGCAGGGAGCGGGCGGCGTCGGTGTCGGCCACGCCCACCAGGTCGACGTAGGTGATCGTGGCGAGCAGTCCCTCGATCGGGATCTCGTCCACCCGGACGGTGAGCAGCCGCCGCTCGGGGGACTCGGGCGATGCGCGGAGCGCGGCCTGCCACTCCATGCGGCCGTAGGTGGAGCGCTCGTAGTGGCGGGACAGTACGGCGATCACGGCCAGGGACTCGCTGACGCCGCGGTCCATGAAGTCTATGAAGTTGGTTCCCGGTACGAAGTCCCAGGCCTGCACCACCGTGCGGTAGCCGGCTTCCTCCAGGGTCCAGGCGATCCATGCGGCCCATCGTTCGTCTGCCGGGGAGTAGCTGATGAAGAAGTCGAACTCTCTTGCAGGAGCGCCGAATTGCCCGTCCGTCATCATGGATCCATGGTAGGAGTTCCACCTCCGCGGGTGGGCGCTTCGGCCCGGCCCCGGCGCCCGCCCGCCCTGTCCGGTTCGCTCGGCGCCTTCTGACGCCCGGCCGGGCGCGTGTGCGAGTCTGTTCGCCGTGTCTCTCTTGAAGCGTCTGCATCCACTGGACTGGCTGGCCGGCGGGCTGCTCGCACTCGGCGTGCTCTGCGTCGTCACCGGGCTGCTGCCCGCCGCGCCCGCCGGCGACGTGATGGAGCGCATCGGTCCGCTGCTGGTGTTCCTCGCCACCGTCATCGTCCTCGCCGAGCTGACCGGCAAGGCGGAGGTCTTCGACGTGCTGGCCACCTGGGTGGCGCGGGCGGGCCGCGGGAACTACCTCCTCCTCTTCTGTCTGTGCGTGCTGTTCGCGTCCGTCACCACCATCACCCTCAACCTGGACACCACGGCGGTGCTGCTGACCCCGGTGATGCTGGCGCTGGCGACCCGGGTGGGCATCGCGGCCGTGCCGCTGGCGATGACCACGGTCTGGCTGGCCAACACGGCGAGCCTGCTGCTGCCCGTGTCGAACCTGACGAACCTGCTCGCCGCGGACCGGGTGGCACTGGCCCCGTCGGAGATGGCCGCCACCATGTGGGCGCCGCAGCTGGCCGCCATAGCGGTCACGATGGCCTGCCTGTGGGGCTTCTACTGGCGCCCGGGCCGCCGCGGCGCGGTCAGCTACGCTCCTCCGTCGGCGCCGCGCCCCGGGGACCGGGTCCTGTTCCGGGTGTGCGCGCTGGCGTGCGCCGGGTTCCTGCTGGCGATCCTGCTCGCCGACGTACCGCTGTGGTCGGCGTCGGGGGCGGCCGCGCTGATCGTGGTGGTGGCCTTCGCGGTGCGCAGCCGGGAAGCGCTCAGCCTCTCCCTGATCCCCTGGCGGCTCCTGGTCCTCGTCCCAGGGATGTTCCTGGTGGTGGAGACCGTCAACGCCCACGGGCTGCACGAGATACTGGCGACGGCGATAGGGCCGGACAACGGCGTCATCGGGATGCTGCGGTCCGCCGCGGTCGGCGCGGGCTTCTCCAACGCGCTCAACAACCTCCCGGCCTACATGGCGGCCGAGGCGGCCATCCCCGAGGCCAACCACCAGCAGCTGCTCGCCCAGCTCATCGGGGTCAACGTGGGCCCGGTCGTCACGCCGTGGGCCTCGCTGGCCACCCTGCTGTGGTTCGAGCGGTGCCGCTGGCACGGCACGCGGATCCAGCTGGGCCGCTTCTTCGGTACGGGACTGGTGCTGGCGGTGGCGGGCACGCTGTCGGCGACGGTGGCACTGGCCGCCACCACGTAGGGCACGGGCCTCCACGGCGACCGATTCACCCGGGCGCGGCCGGCGACACGGCGGTGCCCACCTCCCGCAGCAGATGGGCGAGCGTCTCGCCGCGCGCCGCGACGAAGCTGCGCCCGCTGTCGTCCCCGGCGAACCCCGGCCGGAACCGCGCCCCGGACAGGGTGCGCAGGTCCACCCCCGCCTCGGCCGCGAGCAGCGCGCCGGTCGGCAGGTCCACGCCCTCGGCGCGGTAGCCGACGAAGGCGTCTATGGTGCCGCGCGCGAGCAGGCTCCAGCCGAGCAGCGGCGCCCACAGCTGCAGTACGCGCCGGCAGCGCAGCTCCAGCACGGCGCGCAGCGCCACCGCCGTCACGTCGCCGCGCTCCACGGCGTAGCCCTGGGTCCAGGCGACGACGGGCCCGGGGCGCGGCAGCCTGGGGTCGGGGCCGGACAGCGCGCCGGCCGCCCCGTACGCTCCGTGCCCCCGGACCGCGTGCCAGGTCTCCCCGGTGACCGGCTCGTGCACGACTCCCATCACCGGGGTGCTCCCCAGGCACAGCCCGATCCCCACGACGTACGCGGGCAGTCCGATCGCGACGTTGTTGCTGCCGTCCAACGGGTCGACCAGCCAGGTGCGTTCGCCCGCCGCGTCGAGGAGCCCGGCCTCCTCGGACAGGATCCGGTCGTGCGGGAAGTGGCGCTGGATCCGGCTGAGGACGAGTTCCTCGGCGGCGAGGTCGAGGTCCATCTGGACGTCCCCGGACCGGCCCTTCGTCCGCAGGCAGTGCGCCGTACCGAAGCGCCTGCGCAACAGGCCGCCCGCCTCCTCGGCCGCGGCGACGGCGACCTGCCGCTCGCGGTCGAAATCAGGCCCGCTGTTCGGCATCGATCCTCCTGAGGACGGTGTGGACGCTGCGCACGGTCTGCGCGGTGTCGCACAGCCGGCGGGTCGTACGGCGCGGGCGGCCGTCGAGCGGCCCCAGCGAGAGGTCGACCTGCCCGGGGATCGAGAGCCCGTGCACCAGGGTGGCCGCGGGTTCCACGCCGTCCAGGGCGGTGGCGTGGAACTCGCCCGCGGCCACGGTGTAGGTCTCCCCGCCGGAGCTGACGTGGGCGGGTCCGGGCTCGCTCCGCACCAGGAGGGAGGTCGGGCGGATCTCGTCCACGCCGTCGCTCCCGCTGCAGACCTCGAACACCCGGTGGGTCGCGCCCTCCTCGCCATCGTGCACCACGCTCGTGGCCACGGGCAGGTTGGCCACCCGCCCGTACAGCACGCGGCTGCGCAGCTCCCAGCTGTGGGCGTGCATGGGTGAGGCGTCCGGGTCGGCGCGGTGGGCGACGTCGAAGAGATGCACGCAGATCCCGCGCCGGCCCTCTCTCAGCAGCGGCAGACAGAGGAATCCCAGTGGGTGCCGCACGGCACGCAACTCCCGTTCCCCGGAGGCGATTTCCTCCAGGCCGGCCAGAGTCGTTTCAAGCTCGTGGTCCATGGCACGCGCCGGAGCGCCTCACCTCCTGTAGGGGTCCTCCGCGTGCAGCGCCTTCTCGATGATCTTGCCGATGTCGCTGTCGGTGAAGACGCGCGGCAGCGGGAGCCGCAGATCGTCGAAGAGCGTCCGCACCTCGTCGACGGTGGGCTCCTGGCCGAGGGGCGACGCGACGCGCAGATCGAGTGCGGTGGCCTGCTCGCGGCTCTGGTGCAACTCGGTCACGTAGTAGTCGTAGAGCGGCTGGCCCCGCTCGACCAGCAGGTTCACCCGGGACTGGTCGTCCTGGGTGATGACGAGGCAGGTCTCGGACAGGTCGAAGCGGAGGGTCGGCACGGCGGCCGAGAGGTGCACGCTGATCTCCAGCGTCGTCAGCTGCCGCTGGTACCAGCAGGCGGCGAGGACGGTCGCGTACGACTCTCTGCGGACCCGGTCGGTGGTCCACAGGTCGTCGCTCCGACGCTGCCCGCCGAACATCTGCCGGAACCGGGCGTACGCGGCGCAGGCCCGCTCGTCGGCCGGATTGACGATGTCGATCTTCACGTTGAGCTGGGACCGCTGCTCCTTCGCCGCGGCCACGCACAGCGGCAGGGTGACCGCCCGCAGGTAGGTGCCCGTACCGCCCTTGAAGTACCAGAGGTTGGTGTGCTGCCGGGCCTTCCGCAGGGCCTCGCCGACCTCGTTGCCCGACAGCGAACGCACCATGGCGAGGTCTTCCAAGGCCTGACGGGTCCCGCTCATGGCCTCCTGGATGCTCGCGGGCCGGCGCACGCGCTCCACGATCGAACCGGTCGCGAGCAGACCGAGGACGACCAGGGTGGCGCCCGAGGCCACGTCGTCGCTGACGACGTCGCCGAAGATGTCCAGGAACCCGACCGCCATCGCGACCAACAGGGCGACGACGACATCGGCATTGCGCAGCACCCAGGCCACGAAGCGCTCCAGCCGCCCGACAGCCGCTGCCATGAAAGCACCCCCCTCCCCCACCGTGGTCCGATGGTAGGAGATGCTCCGGCGGTGCCACCAGGGCGAGTTCACGTCGTGCACCCGTGCGCCCTCCCGCACGCCCACCGCCCCGGGCGTCCCGCCGGTACCGCTCGCCGCGTCCTGCGCGGAGTCCGGCCGCCTTCTAGGAGCGGGACGCACCCACCGGGGTCTGCGGGCGGGACGCCGGGAGGTCGAAGGCCTCGGCCAGCAGCTCGTACGAGCGCTGCCGGTCGGCCGGGTCGCAGGTCAGGGTGTTGATGATCAGCTCGTCCACTCCGTGGGTCCCGGCGAGCGCGGTCAGGGCGGCGTGCACCTGCTCGGGCGCCCCGCAGACGAGGGCCGTCCGGTGCACCTTGGCCCGCTCCAGCTCCGCGCCCGTCCAGCGGTGGCGGCGCGTGGTCTCGTACGACGGCAGCGGGCCGTCCTGGCCGAGGTCCTTGCGGGCGCGCCACAGCAGCAGGCTCTGGGCCAGTTCCTCCGCGCGGCCCGCGCTGTCCGCCGTCACCACGCGGACCGCGAGCGCGCCGCCGGCCCGTCCGCCGGTGGTCGTCCGGAACTCGGCGCGGTAGTCCTCGAAGGCCTCCCGGCCGCCGGCCGGGGAGAAGAAGTGCCCGAACGCGAACTCGGTTCCCAGCAGCCCGGCCAGCCGCGCCGACTCGCGCCCCGCGCCCAGCAGCCACATCTGCGGCGGGACCGGTGCGTGCGGTACGACGCCGCCCTCGCCCAGCAGCGCCCGCAGCTGCGCCAGCCGCTGCGGGAAGTCGCGCGCGGGGCCGCCGGCCCGGCCGATCCCGAGGTCGACCCGCCCCGGATGGAGGGAGGCCAGTACGCCGAAGACCTCGGCGACCTTCGCCGGGTCGTAGCGGGGCAGCAGCACCCCGCCCGTCCCGATCCGCATCCGCGAGGTGTGCGCGAGCAGCGCCCCCGCGAGGATCTCCGGCGCGCTGCTCGCGAAGCCCGGGGAGTCGTGGTGCTCGGCGGCCCAGTAGCGGGTGTAGCCGAGGTCCTCGGCGACGCGGGTGAGGTCCACGGAGGCGCGCAGCGCCTGGTCCGGGGTGTGGTCCTCGCCGACCGGGGTCTGGTCCAGCACGGACAGCCGCAGCTTCTTCGCGTTGCTCATGTTGCTCATGTTGTTCATGTTCTTCATGACGGTCGCCCTTCAGTGCTGGTGGGCGGGGACGCCGGTGGCGCCCGCCATGGTCGCGGGCACGATCCTGAAGTCGCGTTCGAAGACCAGGTTGTGGAGGTCCGCGGCGGCGATGGCACGCAGCGTGGGCAGTTCTGCGGCGGCCTGCGCGTCGTCGAAGACGTTCAGCGGCCACTCGGAGACCGTCGCCCCGCGCAGGTGCGGGTGGTGGAAGGAGGCTCCGTAGTGGGCGTACAGCGTCACGGGCGGGATGTCGGCGGCCGACTGCTCGTCCCACCACAGGGTCCAGGCGTGGAAGAGGCTTCCGTCGTCGGCGCGTTCGACGCCGGTGGCGTCCACGACGCCCTGTCCGAGGAGCAGTTCGTCGTTGAGCTCGCCGAGTGCCTGGCGGGCGTACGGGTCCAGCAGGCGCGCGGCGGTACGGAAGTGCTCCTCCTTGTCTGGGCGGGAGACGGCGCCGCCGTGAATGCCGTCGCGCAGGTCGGCGAAGTGCCGCAGCAGGGCGTCGAGGTTGGGGACGTCGGGGGTCATGTCGGCTCCGTATGAGGTGAGTGAGGACTGGAGGGGACGGGAGGGGACGGGATGGGAGATGCGACAGGGGAAAGGAGGGCGGCGCGCCTCAGGCGCCGGTCCCGTCCGGAGAGGTGAGCAGCCGCAGGGCCGCGCCCAGCCAGCCGCGCAGGGACACCGTCGTGTGTCCGCCCGGGGCGCGGCCGGGCTGCAGGAACGCACCGTGGCCCGTCTGCCGGAACTCGCGCAGGACGACCTCCACACCGGCCGCCCGCAGCAGGCGCCCGTAGCGGTGCACGTCGTCGCTGACGGGGTCGAGGTCACCGGTGGCCATGACGGCCGGTGCGAGACCGCGCAGGTCGGACGCTTCGAAGGGGGTGCTGTGGAGCCGTGTGCCGTCCGCGGCGACGGGTCGGCCCGGCTGCCGGTAGTCCTGCCAGGCCGCCGCCAGGTAGGAGGCGGTGGGGAACATGTCGGGGAAGCGGTGGTACGAGGCCGCGGTGCAGCCGGGGTCCAGCGGCGGATACGCGAGGATCTGGGCCGCCAGGGGAAGAGCCCGGTCGCGGCAGGCGAGCGTGGCGCAGGCGGCCAGGGTGGCTCCCGCACTGTCTCCGCCGACGGCGACGGGAGCGGTCCCGCCGGCCCGCTCCCGGACCCAGGCGAGCGCGGACAGGACGTCCTCGACCATGGCCGGGTGGCGTACCTCGGGGGCCAGCCGGTAGTCGACGCTCACGACGGCGAAGCCGGAGGACTGGGCGAGTTCGGCGGTCGCGCCGTGCCAGTCCTGGGCGGATCCGGCGCGCCAGCTGCCACCGTGGGCCCACACCAGCCAGCCCTGCGGCGCTGATGTCCCCGGCCGGTACACCCTGGCGGGGACCGGGCCGGACGGGGAGGCGATGCGGGCCTGCTCCCAGCGCACCGCGACACGGTTCGTTCCGGCGGCTGAGTGGGTGGGTGTTGCCATCGGGGTTCCTTCCCTCCGTGCCTGGGGCCAACGTTCGCCTCCGCGGCAGGGCTGTCACAAGGCGGAGTTGCCTTAGTTGCCGGGCTGCTTGTTGCGGAGGAAGAGGGCGGTGGTGAGGGTGCCGAGGACCACGATCGCGGTGTTCACGATGACCGCCGTGGTGATGCCCGCGTGGATGTCGCTGTTCGCCGCGGCGATCGCGGACATGATCGGCGTACCCATCGTGATACCGATCTGCTGCGTCATCGTCGCCAGACCCGTCGCCATGCCCTGCTCGTGATCCGGCAGACCGGTGGTAGCGGTGACCATGAACCCGACGATCACCAGCATGTTGCCGACACCACCCGCGAACGTCGCGACCAGCAACAGCCACATGCTTCCCGAGGTCTCACCCAGCCCGATCAGACTCAGCGTCGCCACCGCCTGCAGAAGACCACCCGCGATCAGCGTCGTGCGGGTACTGGTCGCACCGATCACCCGGGGCGCGATCGAACCACCGATCACCGTGCCGATACCCAGCACACCGAACGACAGCCCCGCCGTCAGCGGTGAGAAGTCGAGGACTTCCTGCAGGTAGAGCGTCATCAGGAACACCAGACTGGTCTCCGTCAGAAACGCGACCAGACCCGCGATGTTGCCCCACGCCACCGTCTTCTTCTTCAACACCGACACCGGCACCAACGGGCTCGCCGTCTTCGACTCCACCGCATAGAACACGACCAGCAGCACCACACCCGCCGCCAGCCAGCCCAGCGCCGAACCCGAACCCCAACCATGCTCACCCGCCTGCGTCAGACCGTAAATCAGCGCGAGGAGCCCGAGAGTCACCGCTGTGGCGCCGGGCAGGTCCAGCTTCGGACGCGTAGTAGGACGCGACTCCTTGATCACGGCAGGAGCGATCAGCAACACCGCCAGCGCCACCGGCACATTGATGAAGAACGCCCACCGCCACGACAGCAGATCCGTCAGAACACCACCCAGGATCGCGCCCGTCGTGAACCCCGCCGACATCAGAGCACCATTGAGACCCAACGCCTTCTGCCGCAACGGGCCCTCCGGAAACGACGTCGTCAGCAGAGACAGGCCCGCCGGCGTCACCGCGGCCGTCGCAAGACCCTGGAAGACACGGGCCACGATCAGCATCTCCGGACTGTTCGCCAGACCACCCGCCAACGACGACAGACCCAGCACCGCCAAACCCACCAGGAACAGCCGCCGACGCCCGAACAGGTCCGCAACCCGCCCGAACAACAACGTGAACCCCGCCGCGCACAACGCGAACGACGTCGCGATCCACTGCAGATTCGACAACGAGAAACCAAGGCCATCACCGATCACCGGCAACGCCACATTCAGAATCGAGAAGTCCACCGCCAGCATGAACTGCGCCACCAGCAGGACGACCAGCACCAGCTTCAGACGCCCGTCCAAGCGGGCCGGCACCTCCCCCGCACCCGTATCGACCCGCGCACCCTCGACAACCGACATCGCGAAACACATCCTCTCGATCACGCAACAAGGTGTTGCGCCATCGACTCTGGACCGGTCGCAGACGGTTACCCAGCCCCCTGGTTGTGCTGGCGCCGGGCAAGCTAGCACTGCCAGGGCCACCTTCACGGGCGGCGCTCGGCGCCCTCCCCCGGCAGACTGGAACGTATGGACACACCCACCGCCCTGGGCGAATTCCTTCGTGCCCGTCGGGCCCAGCTCCAGCCCGAGGACGTCGGGCTCCCCTCCCACGGCACCCGGCGGCGCGTGCCCGGGCTGCGGCGGGAGGAGCTCGCCCTGCTGGCCGGCGTGAGCATCACGTACTACACGCACCTCGAGCAGGGGCAGAGCACGAACGCCTCGGACAGCGTCCTCGACGCCCTGGCCCGCGCCCTGCGCCTCACCCCGGACGAGCACGCGCATCTGCTCAACCTCGCCAGGCCGCCGCGCGCCAAGCGGGCCCCGTCGCCCCGCCCCGAGTACGCCCGGGACACCACGCGCCGGCTGATCGGCGCGATGCCGCAGGTCCCCGCCGTCGTCCTGGACGGCCGCAACAACGTGCTCGCCTGGAATCCGCTGGGCCACGCCCTGCTCGCCGGGCACCTCGACTACGCGAGCCCCGAGGACCCGGCCGTACGCCCCAACCTCACGCGGATGCTGTTCCTCGACCCGCACACCCGGGAGCTCTACACGGACTGGAAGAGCGAGGCCCGCGTGGCCCTGGCGGCGCTGCGCCTGGTGGCCGGACGCAATCCCGAGGACCGGGCGCTCGCCGAGCTCATCGGGTCGCTCATGCTGCAGAGCCCCGACTTCGCCTCGCTCTGGTCGAAGCACCCCGTACGGGACTGCACCGTCGGCACCAAGACCCTGCACCACCCGGTCGTGGGCGCGCTGACCCTGGACTTCGAGAACCTGCACCTCACCGACGGCACCAACCACCGGATGCTGCTCTACAGCGCCCCCGAGTCCTCCCCCTCCGACGCGGCGCTGCGCATGCTGTCGAGCCTGACCGCCGGTCCCACCGCGACGGGGCACGACACCCCGAAGCCCGCGTCGGCGGATGCGGACGCGGGCGGGGGCACAGGCGGGGGCGGGGAGCGGTAGGGCGGGAGGGGGTAGGTCAGCCGGTGCGGCCGCCGGTCGTGACGGGGACCGGGGCCGGGCTCTCGTACGGTTCGGCGACCGCGTCCGGGACCTGCCGCGTACGGGGCCTGCCGCGGCCATCACCGCGACGCGCGACGGGGAGTACCTCGGCACCGCCGAGGCCGGCTTCACCAACCAGCCCGAGGCCGTCTACCAGCGTCTGCGCGGCAGGAACGCGGACCTCGACCAGGTGACCGCCCGCGTCATCCCGCTCCCGCCCCCGCTGACGCCGCGCCGCGTCGGCCGCGACCGCTTCCACGACGTGGTCCTCTCCCCCACCAGCTCCACGCGCCGCACCCAGCTCCGCGCCGACATCAACCACCCGATCCTGTTCGACCACCCCGTCGACCACGCCCCCGGCATGCTGCTCCTGGAAGCCGTGCGCCAGACCGCGTACTGCTCCGCCTTCCCCCGACGGGGCGTCCTGACCGCGATGGAGATGCGGTTCTTCCGCTACGCGGAGCTGAACTCGCCCTGCTGGATCGAGACGACCCCGGCAGCCGACGGGACGACCGCGGCGGGCCGCCACCCCGTGCGCGTCCTGGCCCGCCAGAACGGCGAGGACGTGTTCACCGCCACGGCGACGATCACCACCACGGCGCCCGCCCCCCTCCGCGTCTTCGCCACGCCCTGACCTCCCCACCGGCGAGGCTCCTTCGGTGACTGCGCACCGAGGGAGCCCCTTCCCCTCGCCCGGGAACGACGAAGGCGCCTGACGGGACCCGCCCGTCAGGCGCCTTTCCTGCGCGGTCAGACCTTCCTGACCACGCTGGACTTGAGCTGCATCTGGCCGAAGCCCTCGATCCTGCAGTCGATGTCATGGCCGTCGACACCGTCGACGAGGCGGATGTTGCGCACCTTGGTGCCCGCCTTGATGCCCGACGGGCTGCCCTTGACCTTCAGACCCTTGACGACCGTCACGGTGTCCCCGTCCGCCAGTACGTTGCCGACCGCGTCCTTGATCACCCGCTCCTCGGAGGCACCACCGGGCTCGGCGGCGGCGAGCGGCCACTCGTGCCCGCACTCGGGGCAGACCAGGAGGGCGCCCATCTCGTACGCGTACGCGCTGGAGCATTCGGGGCAGGGAGGCAGAGGGGTCTCAGTCACCGGACCAGTGTATTTCAGGCCATCGGCGCAGATCGGCTGGCGCACCCGGCCCGGGCGCCGGCCGCGCCGAGCGCGGATGACGCCGTGAACATCCGATACACCTCGGGGACCACCGACTCCCGCAAGGGCGCGCCACTCTCGCACCACAACTCCTCAGGAAGGTCCGACCGGGCTTCGAAGCACTGCTGGCCAGCCGGCCGGAAGCGGTCGTGTGCTGGCACACCGACCGGCTCGTCAGGGTGACGAAGGATCTTGAGCGGGTCATCGCACTCGGCGTGAACGTGCACGCTGCGCGTGCCGGTCACCTCGACCTGTCGACTCCCGCCGGTCGAGCCGTGGCCCGCACGGTCACTGCGTGGGCGACATACGAAGGCGAGCAGAAGGCGGAGCGCCAGGTTCTCGCGAACCTGCAAGCGGCGAAGGCAGGCAAGCCCTACACGGCCGGCATCCGCCCCTTCGGGTACGGCAAGGATCACGTGACGATCGTTCCGGCCGAGGCCGATGCGGTCCGCGAAGGCGCCTCGATGATCCTTGCCGGTGAGTCCCTGTCGGCCGTCGCCCGGAGGTGGACCGAGGCCGGTCTCCTGTCGCCTCGCTCCATCGCGGCCGGAGCGACGGCATGGACCCTGCGAGGGGTGAAGAAGGTGCTCACCTCCCCGAGATACTTCGGCCGGCGAACCTACCGGGGCGAAGTCATGGGCGAGGCCGAGCGGTCGGCCATCCTCGACGACGCGGCCCACTACGCAGTGGTGTCCATCCTGTCGAACCCCGACAGGTTCAGCGGAGGGCCGAGGACGGGCAGGACGGCGACGACGCTCCTGTCCGGTATCGCCCTCTGTGGCGTGTGCGGCGACTCCGTGAGCGGCAGGGGGTACCGGGGAACGAAGGTCTACGGGTGCCGCCAGACCCACACCCGTAGTCCTCGGGACGTCGCCGACGAGAGGGCCGAGAACGCAACACTCGCCCGCATGGTGCGGCCCGACTTCCTGCCGACCGTCCTGGCCATGCGTGCAGGTGAGGGAGAAGCCGACACGGCATACCTCCGCGCCCAGGTGAAGAGCCTGCGGGAACGGCTCGACGGCCTGGCCCTGGCCTACGCCGAGGGAGCCATCTCCCTGTCGCAGATGACGGCCGGAAGCGGATCCCTGCGGTCCAGGCTGGAGGACACCGAGTCCAAGCTGTGCGGGGTCACCGGCCTGCCTCCCCTTGACCCCGTCGCCGGCATCGCCGGGCTGATCGAAGGATGGGCCGGAACTCCCTTGCCGGTGAAGCGGTCATGGGTGCAGTTCTGCACCCTCGTGACCCTGATGCCGGCCAACGGGAAGCACGCGCGGAAGATGACCCCGGACGACCACGTGTCCGTCGGCTGGCCGTGCCTCGACGGGTCCGCAGAGGACGGCGAGGCGGTGTAAGGCCGAGGGCAGGCAGGGGGAGATGCGCGAGACCGCGGTGCGGCTGCTGGAACTGCCCTCGTAGAACGGCGCGTTGTGGCTCGTACCACTGCCGCTCCTGTCGGATGATCTTCCTTGGGCGCACGGATCGGTCGGCCGACCGATCCGCGACGCCCCGATTCCGCCCTGCCGACCGACCAGAGGAACCCCCACCGTGCCCCTGCCCATGAACCGACGTCTGGCCCTCAGCGCAGCCTTGCTCGCGGTGATGGCCGCGGTGGCTCCGGCGACCACCGCCCACGCCGCGCCCTCCCTCTCCCCCGATCTCGAGGCGCTGAGCCAGGCGCTGCGCAACACGACCGCCGCCGGCGCTCCGGGCGCCATGGCCCGCTTCAGCGGCCCCCTCGGCGTCCGCACCAGGACCGAGGGCGTACGCGACAAGACCACGGGCGCCGCCATGGACACCCAGGCCCGCTTCCGGATCGGCAGCGTCAGCAAGACGTTCTCCGCCGTCGTCCTGCTGCAGCTGGTGGCCGAGGGGCGGATCCAGCTGGACACCGCCGTCAACCACTACCTGCCCGGCCTGCTGCCCGACGACCGGATCACCGTGCGTCATCTGCTCAGCCACCGCAGCGGACTCGCGGACTACACCGATGCCATGTTCGAGAAGACCGTGCCCGGCTTCGAGGCCGTGCGCAACAAGGTGTTCAGCTACCAGGAGTTGGTGGACCTCTCCCTGCGCGAACCGCGGACGACCGTGCCCGGCGCGGCGTACAAGTACTCCAACACCAACTTCGTGGTCGTCGGCATGCTCATCGAGAAGGCCACCGGCAACCAGGTGGCCAAGGAGTACGAGCGGCGCATCTTCAAGCCGCTGAGGCTGCGCAACACCTCCTACGTGCACCCCACCACGCAGATCAGGGGACTGCACGCGCGCGGCTACCTCCACCCGGACGAGGCCGGCGCGCCCCTGGTCGACTCCACCGAGCAGACGGTGTCGTGGGCCCAGTCCGCCGGGGCGGTGATCTCCAGCCCGGCCGATCTGAACACCTTCACGTCCGCGCTGCTCGGCGGCCGGCTGCTGTCCCCCGCCATGCTGGACGCCATGGTCACGGTGACCCCTACCGACGCCACGAACACCCGGTTCTACGGGCTCGGCCTGCGCCGCTACGACCTTTCCTGCGGCACGTCGGTCTACGGCCACACGGGCACCGTGCAGGGCTTCTACACGTATGCCTTCTCCACGCGCGACGGCCGGCGCAGCCTCGCCGCCATGGCGAACACCTCGAACAGGGGCGCGGCGAACACCGCCCTCGGCGGGACCCTCGAAGCCGCGTTCTGCGGCAAGCAGCCCAAGGAGGCGACCAAGCGCGGATTCGGTTTCGCCCCGGCCGAGATGGACCTGCTGGAGAACAACGCACGCTGACGTGCGGGGCCACTGACATGTGTGGCCGCTGACATGTGTGGCCGCTGACATGCGTGGCCGCTGACATGCGTGGCCGACGTGTGGGGGGCGGCGTGCGGGGAGGGGGCTTCCTGCCCGCTCAGCCGTTGCCCACCGCGTCGTCGCAGGCGGGGCAGACCCGGCTCGCGTACTGCGGGTCGTACCACGTGGAGCCGGGCTGCCCCGCAGGCTGCCAGGAGGCCGCCTGCATCGCGAACGTGTCCCTGCCGCAGAAGGTCCGCGGACCGGGGACGGCGGTCATGCCCGGGGCGGCCGGTGCGGCGTGCACGCGCCGGACGAGCGCGTCGCCGCCCCCCGCCGAGCCTCCCGGGTCGGGCGCCGTCACCGTTTCGTCGAGCTCGTACACCACGACGGTTCCACTCATACCCCGACGGTAGGCCGCCCGGGGCGCTCACGCCGCCTCGACACCGCGAAACGCGGATCGCAATCGGGGCCGGACCCGCCCCGCCGTCCGAACGCGTCGCCTTCCGGGGAAGGGTTTGACTGACGAGTCATCAGGTCATCCGTCCCGGACTCTTGACTCCGTCGGTGCCAGTCGCGATTCTCGTCCCACTGTTTGTGCGGTCCATGTCAAGCCGTCGTCATGCCGTGTGGCTTGTCGTGCCCCCCGACCGAAGACGTGAGTGATGACCATTTCCCGACACACGCACCCCAGGCGCAGGCCCCTCGCCGTCCTGTCATTGCTCCTCGCCGTGGTGGCGATGGTGCTCGGCCCCGTACCCAGCTCCTCCGCCGACCCCGGCTGGTGGAATCCGGTCGCGCGGCCCGCGCCCGACTCCGCGATCAACGTCACGGGCGAGCCCTTCAAGGGGACCGACGCGCAGGGGCGGGTCCGGGGCTTCGTCGACGCGCACGACCACCTGATGTCCAACGAGGGCTTCGGCGGCCGGCTCATCTGCGGCAAGCCGTTCTCCGAACTGGGAGTGGCCGACGCGCTCAAGGACTGCCCCGAGCACTACCCCGACGGCTCGCTCGCGATCTTCGACTTCATCACCAAGGGCGGCGACGGCAGGCACGACCCCGACGGCTGGCCGACCTTCAAGGACTGGCCCGCCCACGACTCGCTGACCCACCAGCAGAACTACTACGCCTGGGTCGAACGCGCCTGGCGCGGCGGTCAGCGGGTCCTCGTCAACGACCTCGTCACCAACGGCGTGATCTGCTCGGTCTACTTCTTCAAGGACCGCAGCTGCGACGAGATGACCGCCATCCGCCTGGAGGCGCAGAAGACGTACGACATGCAGGCCTACATCGACAAGATGTACGGCGGCCCCGGCAAGGGCTGGTTCAGGATCGTCACCGACTCCGACCAGGCCCGCGACGTCATCAAGCAGGGCAAGCTGGCCGTCGTCCTCGGGGTGGAGACCTCCGAGCCCTTCGGCTGCAAGCAGATCCTGGACATCGCGCAGTGCGGCAAGGCTGACATCGACCGCGGCCTGGACGAGCTGCACAAGCTGGGCGTGCGCAGCATGTTCCTGTGCCACAAGTTCGACAACGCCCTGTGCGGGGTGCGCTTCGACCAGGGCGCCCTCGGCACCGCGATCAACGTGGGCCAGTTCCTGTCGACGGGCACCTTCTGGAAGACGGAGAAGTGCACCGGCCCGCAGCACGACAACCCGATCGGCATCGCGGCGGCGCCCGCGGCCCAGAAGGAACTGCCGGCGGGCGTGTCGGTCCCGTCGTACGCGGCGGACGCGCAGTGCAACACCCGCGGTCTCACCGAGCTGGGCGACTACGCCGTCCGCGGCATGATGAAACGCAAGATGATGCTGGAGATCGACCACATGAGCGTCAAGGCCGCGGGCCAGGCCTTCGACATCCTGGAGTCCGAGTCCTACCCGGGCATCATCTCCTCGCACAGCTGGATGGACCTCAACTGGACCGAGCGGCTCTACAAGCTCGGCGGCTTCATCGCCCAGTACATGGGCGGAGCCGAAGGGTTCAGCGCGGAGGCGAAGCGCACGGACGCGCTGCGCGACAAGTACAACGTCGGCTACGGCTACGGCACCGACATGAACGGCGTCGGCGGCTGGCCCGGCCCCCGAGGGGCGGACACCCCGAACCCGGTGCGCTACCCCTTCCGCAGCACCGACGGCGGCTCCGTCATCGACAAGCAGACCACCGGGCAGCGCACGTGGGACCTCAACACCGACGGTGCCTCGCACTACGGCCTGGTCCCGGACTGGATCGAGGACATCCGGATCGTCGGCGGCCAGGGCGTGGTCGACGACCTCTTCCGGGGCGCCGAGTCCTACCTCACCACCTGGGGTTCGTCGGAGAAGCACAAGGCCGGGGTGAACCTGGCCGCGGGCGCGGCCGCCTCGGCCAGCTCGTCGGAGTGGAACCCGTTCACGAGCTACGCGCCGTACCGGGCGGTCGACGGGAACACGGGCACCCGCTGGGCGAGCGACTGGAGCGACGACCAGTGGCTCCAGGTCGATCTCGGGACCCCGAGCCTGGTCAAGCGCGTCACCCTCGACTGGGAGCGCGCGCACGGGAAGGCGTACCGCGTCGAGCTGTCGACCGACGGCACGAACTGGCAGTCCGCATGGTCCACCACCACCGGTGACGGCGGCCTGGACACGGCGCTGTTCACCGGCACCACGGCCCGCTACGTCCGCATCCACGGACTGCAGCGCGGCACCCAGTGGGGGTACTCGCTCCACGAGGTCGGCGTCTTCAGCAGCTGACACCGCCGAGGCGTCGTCCAGGGGCCGGGGCCGGCCGGATCTCCACCGATCCGGCCGGCCCCGGCCGCCTTCCCCGGCCCGCCGCGGCACCGCACCGCGCAGGACCACACCGCACGGCACGGCACGGGACGGCACCGCACCGCACCGCACGCACAGCACCGCACGCACAGCACGAACCGAGAGGAACGCCCATGGCACGGATGCCGTCGGCCGAGCGGCGCCGCCAGCTGACCGAGGCCGCGATCCGCGCGATGACCCGCGACGGCGTCGCCCGCACGACGACCCGGTCGATCTCCGCCGAGGCGGGCGTGTCACTGAGCGTCTTCCACTACTGCTTCGACTCCAAGCAGGCCCTGCTGGAGTCCGTCATCACGGCGATCACCGAGCACAGCATCACCGTGGTGAAGGAGGCGATCCAGCCGAAGGCCACCCTCCGGGAGACCGTCCGGGCCGGCTTCCAAGCGTACTGGGACCATGTGTCCGCCCACCCGGGCGAACACATGCTCACGTACGAACTCACCCAGTACGCCCTGCGCCGACCGGGCTTCGAGCACCTGGCGCGACGGCAGTACGAGCTGTACTGCGACACCTACGCCGAACTGATCGAACAGCTCCGTCACCGGATGGGCTTCGCCCTCCGCGTGCCCGTACCGGTGCTGGCGCGCTATCTGGCGGCCATGACCGACGGACTGACGCTGAACCACCTCGTCCTCGGCGACGACACGATCTCGGCGGACATCCTCGACATGATCACCGACCACGTCGCCGGCCTCGTCGGTGAGGACGCCGCCGTGGCCGCGCCCTAGATCTCGCTGCGCACCTGCCGGGCCGCCTCCACCAGGTTCTCCAGGGAGGCCTTCGTCTCCGGCCAGGCACGGGTCTTCAGCCCGCAGTCGGGGTTGACCCACAGCCGTTCGGCCGGGATGGCCGCCAGTCCCTTGCGGAGCAGCGCCGACGTCTCGGCGACGGAGGGGATCCGCGGCGAGTGGATGTCCCAGACGCCGGGGCCGACCTCGCGCGGGTAGTCGGCGCCCGCCAGCTCGTCGGCGACCTGCATGTGGGAGCGGGCGGCTTCCAGGCTGATGACGTCGGCGTCGAGGTCCTCGATGGCCTCGACGATGTCGCCGAACTCGGCGTAGCACATGTGCGTGTGGATCTGGGTGTCCGGACGCACGCCCGCGGTGGTGAGCCGGAAGGACTCGGTGGCCCACGCGAGGTAGGCCGCGTGGTCGGCGGCCCGCAGCGGCAGGGTCTCGCGCAGGGCCGGCTCGTCCACCTGGATGACGGACGTGCCCGCGGCCTCCAGGTCGTTCACCTCGTCGCGCAGGGCCAGCGCGACCTGGCGGGCGGTGTCGCCGAGCGGCTGGTCGTCGCGGACGAAGGACCAGGCGAGCATGGTGACCGGGCCGGTGAGCATGCCCTTGACGGGGCGGCCGGTCTGCGACTGGGCGTACGTGGTCCAGCGCACGGTCATCGGGTCGGGGCGGGAGATGTCGCCGGCCAGGACGGGCGGGCGGACGTAGCGGGTGCCGTAGGACTGGACCCAGCCGTGCTGGGTGGCCAGGTAGCCGGTGAGCTGCTCGGCGAAGTACTGGACCATGTCGTTGCGCTCGGGCTCGCCGTGCACCAGGACGTCGATGCCGGCCTTCTCCTGGAAGGCGAGGACTTCCCGGATCTCGGCCTCGATGCGGTCCTCGTAGCCGGTCCTTTCGATGCGGCCGGCCCGCAGATCGGCGCGGGCCGTGCGCAGTTCAGTGGTCTGCGGAAACGATCCGATGGTCGTCGTGGGGAGCACGGGCAGGCCCAGGCGGGCGTGCTGGGCGCTCGCGCGCCTCTCGTACGGCTGGGAGCGGCGGCCGTCGGCGTCCGTGACGGCCGCGGTCCGGGCGCGTACGGCGGGGTCGCGGGTGAGGGCGGAGTTCGCGCGGGAGGCCAGGTCGGCCCGGTTGGCGGCGAGTTCGGCCGTGATCGTCTGCGTGCCGCGGGCGAGGCCGCGGGCGAGCGTGGAGATCTCCGCGGTCTTCTGCCGGGCGAAGGCGAGCCAGCGCCGGACCTGCGGGTCGATGTCCCGTTCGGCGCCGGCGTCCAGCGGCACGTGGAGCAGGGAGCAGGACGCGGCCACGTCGACCCGGCCGGCCAGGCCCAGGAGGGTGCCGAGGGTGGCCAGGGACTTCTCGAAGTCGTTGATCCAGATGTTGCGGCCGTTGACGACGCCCGCGACGAGGCGCTTGCCGGGCAGGCCCCCGACGGCGGCGAGGTCGGCGAGGTTCGCGGCGGCGGCGCCGGTGAAGTCCAGGGCGAGACCGTCGACGGGGGCCTTGGCCAGGACGGGCAGGGCCTCGCCGAGCCGGTCGAAGTACGAGGCCACGAGCAGCTTCGGCCGGTCGGCCGCGGCGCCGAGCTCGCGGTAGGTGCGGGCGGCGGCGTTCAGTTCGGCCGGGGTGCGGTCCTGCACCAGAGCGGGTTCGTCCAGCTGCACCCACTCGGCTCCGGCCGCGCGCAGGTCCGCGAGGACCCGCGCGTACACGGGCAGCAGGCGGTCGAGCAGCGTCAGGGGCTCGAAGTCGGCCGCGACGCCGGGGGCGGGCTTGGCCAGCAGCAGGTAGGTCACCGGGCCGACCAGCACCGGACGGGCGGTGTGGCCGAGGGCCAGGGCCTCCTCCAGCTCGGCGACCTGCTGCGCGGAGTCCGCCGTGAAGACGGTGTCGGGGCCCAGTTCCGGCACCAGGTAGTGGTAGTTGGTGTCGAACCACTTGGTCATTTCGAGCGGCGCCACCTCCTGGGTGCCGCGCGCCATGGCGAAGTAGCCGTCGAGGGCGTCGGTCCGTACGGCGGCGCGGTGGCGTGCGGGGACGGCGCCGACCATCACGCTGGTGTCCAGCACGTGGTCGTAGTACGAGAAGTCGCCGGTCGGCACTTCCGTGATGCCGGCGTCGGCCAGCTGCTGCCAGTTGGTCCGGCGCAGGTCGCGGGCGGTCTCCCGGAGGGCGTCCGCGGTGACGCGGCCCTTCCAGTAGCCCTCGACGGCCTTCTTCAGTTCCCGGTTCCGCCCCTGTCGGGGGTAGCCGTACACGGTGGCCGCGGTGGCCTGTACTGCGGCGGCGGCTGGGGTCGTGCGGGTCACGGAACTCTCCTTCGCGAGCTTTTCCTGTGGACCCGGTGAGGGCCTCAGGCGCGAAGGGATGACGAACCGGACGGACCTCGACCGTTGACCGGGCACCTGCCCGCGGCCGTCCGCCTGATGTGTCGCCGACCCGCCCACGAGGTCACCGGGATTTCCGCGCGCGATCGGTCGCACACGGGCAACGGGCAGGTCTTCGGACTCGCGGGCACGTCTCGTCGTACGGATGCCGTACGAGACTCCTACTGGCCGTCGCTTCCCAGACCCGGCCGGGCCCAGTGCGTATGACGGCGGTCGTTCCCGCTCACCGCTGCGGGGCAGTCCCGGATTCCCACCGGGTTCCCTCTTACGACGCATCCCGCCTGGCGGACGGGGCGAACCAGCTGCCCGGCCAGAGTAGATGGCGTTCCCCGGCGGCGGGCGGAGGTGTCCAGCATCCGGATGTCGGGATGAGACGTCCGGGTCTCCCGCTCCTCACCGACCGGCGAAACCCGGCCATGGCGTGAATTGCGTCACTGAGTCGCGCATTGTGTCCCCCTTGTCCGTTTGCCACTTCGAACTGCCTGGTCAGGGCGCTAGGTTGCAGCTCTCTGCATCGAGATCACCCGATACTCACCGGAAGGCCGAGGACGTATGGCCACTCGTTTGTCCGCGGCGCGGGCTGCCCTGGTGGCCGTTGTGGCGTGGGGATCGCTCACCGGCTGCGCGGCCGACGAGGAAGGACTGCAGTACGCGACCGACTACGGGAACCACGAACCGCTGGGCGTGGTCGGCCATCCCACCTCCGACTCCCTCCGGATCACCCAGAAACTGATCTGGCGGATCGCCGACGGGAAGGCCGACGAACTGGCGTCGCTCGCCGCCGACGGCGACGAGGTGAACGGCGAGAGCCGCACGACCGCGCAGAACTGGATCCAGGCCTTCCGCAAGGGGGCCGGGGGCAAGGTGACCGCGGAGTTCTACGACGAGGGGTCCGTGCGGCAGATCGTCGTCGTGTACTTCCACGACACGGCGCAGACCAAGGCGTTCCACGTCCGCATCACCGGGAGCACCGGAGAGGGCGGCTGGCGCGTGAGCATGCGCGAGCCGGATCCGAGGGAGGCCTCGGCGGTCCCCGAGTGGGTTCCGAAGGCGCCTGGGGGTCTCGGCTCGAAGACTCCGCGCTGACCTGACCGATCACATTCATCTGGAGGCATGTTGTTCCCTCGTAGAGGTCGCCGCCCTCGGGCCGCGGTCCCCGTGAGGCCGGCGGCGGCCCTGCGGGCCGCCCTCGTCTGCGCCCTGGCGCTCGGCGCGCTCACCGGCTGCTCGAGGGAGTACGACGCCGAGGACGTGCAGTACGCCGGGGACTACAGCAGCCACCCGCCGCTCGCGGTCGTCGGGTACCCGTCCACGGGCACGTTGGGGATCACCCAGCAGGTGGTGTGGCGGATAGCCGACGGGAAGGCCGACGAGCTGGCGTCCCTGGCCAACGACGCGCAGGACAAGGGCACGACCAAAAAGACCGCCGAGAACTGGATCGCCGCGTTCCGCAAGGGCGCCGGAGGGAAGGTCACCGCGGAGTTCTACGACGAGGGGTCGTACCGGCAGACCGTCGTGCTCTACCTGCACGACACCGGCCAGATCAAGGAGATCCACGTCCTGCCCGGGAGCACGGAGTACAGGGACGTCTGGCGGGTGAGCATGGGCGAGCCGGACCCCGCTGAAGCCACCGCCGTAGCGCCTTGGGTGCCGAAGAAGCCGGGCGAGCTCGGTTCGACGATGCTCCCGTGACCTGATCCGGCCCCGACCCGTCAAGGGGTGTCGCCCCCGCGGGAAACCGCGGGGGCGACGCCCCTTCCCGTTCCCGCCGAGGAGGAGGGTCAGGTGCGGTCCAGCAGGGTGGTCAGCACCTTCTGGAGCACCACTTCCGGGTCCATGACGGCTTCATCGGCCGAGCGCCACGCCACGAAGCCGTCCGGGCGGACCAGGACCGCGCCGGCCGCGGTGGTGCCGTGCACCTCGGCCCAGTCCGCGCCGTCCTCCGGGATCAGGTCGGCCTCCGGCCCGGTGCCGATCCCGTACGCGTCCAGGCGCACGTTCATCCGCTTGGCGACGGACCCCGCCGCACCGCTCCACGACGTGCCCTCGGAGCTGAGCAGGACGAACGACCGCTCGTAGAGGTCGACGGTGGACTTCCGCTCCGGCACCCCCGGTGCGCGCAGCCACATGTGCGGCGCCCGGGTTCCCGGCTCGCCGCGGAGCGCCATCCGTTCGGGCAGGACGGGCAGGTCCGGGTCGGTTCCCAGGACCGCGCCCTCGTTGTACCGGTAGCCCATGACCACGGGGAGGACGCCGGCCTGCGGGCCACCGCGCGGGGCGGGCTCGGGGGCGGGCTCGGGGAGGGTCTGGGCGTCCGGCTCGTACCCCGGGTGGCTGTGCTCCGCCGAACGGGCCGAGGCGCGTTCGGCGGTCGCCCGGGCCACCGGCAGCCGCTCGGCCTCGTACGTCTGCAGGAGCCCCGGGCCCGCCGCACCGTCCAGTACCGCGGCCAGCTTCCAGGCGAGGTTGTGGGCGTCCTGGATGCCGGTGTTCGAGCCGAACGCCCCGGTGGGGGACATCTCGTGGGCGGAGTCGCCGGCCAGGAAGACCCGGCCGGCCGCGTACCGCTGCGCGACGCGCTCGGCGGCGTGCCACGGGGCCTTTCCGGTGATCTCGACGTCCAGGTCGGGAGCGCCCACGGCCCGGCGGATGTGCTCGACGCAGCGCTCGTCCGTGAAGTCCTCGAGCGTCTCGCCCCGGTCGGGGTGCCAGGGCGCGTGGAAGACCCACCGCTCGCGGTTGTCGACCGGCAGCAGCGCCCCGTCGGCGTCGGGCTTGGTCAGGTAGCACACGATGAAGCGCCGCTCGCCGACCACCTCCGCGAGGCCGCGGGACCGGAAGGTGATGCTCACGTTGTGGAACAGGTCGCCGTGGCCGTTCTGGCCGATGCGGAGCTGTTCGCGCACGGGGCTGCGGGGCCCGTCGGCGGCGACGAGGTAGTCCGACCGCACGGTGCTGTGCTCCCCGGTCTCCCGGTTCTTCACGATCGCGGTCACCCCGCTCTCGTCCGTTTCGAAGGAGAGGAGTTCGGTGGAGAACCGCAGGTCCGCCCCGAGGGTGGGGGTCACGGACATCAGTACCGGCTCGATGTCGTTCTGGCTGCACAGGCACCATGCCGACGGGCTGAAGCGCGCGAGCGCACCCCCGGGGTCGATCTGCTCGAACAGCCACTCCTGGTCTTCGCCGGTCAGCGAGCCGCCTTGCAGGATTCCGTGGTTGTCCGACAGGACCGAGGCGGCCTCTCGGATCCGGTCCTCGACGCGGGCGACCCGGAACAGCTCCATCGTCCGTACGTTGATACCGCGTCCGCGTGGGTGCAGGGAGGTACCCGCGTGCTTCTCGACCAGCATGTGCGTGATGCCGTGTCGGCCGAGGAACAGCGAGGTGCACAGGCCCACCAGCGAGCCGCCCACGATGAGGACCGGGACGCGGTGGTCGACGTTTTCCTTCATGGCTCTTCCATGCCCTGTGCGAGGGCGGTTCCCTCGCCCGTTCACCCGCTTGGTTCTCCCCTCTCGCGCCGCAGGGATTACGGGACAACGATCGGTTCGGGTGGCGCCGCCCCGTGGCGACCGTGTGGTCTCGAAGGAGTGTGAACGATGACAACCTTGTCGGAACGGATATCCCAGTCCGCCTTCGACGGCTCGAGGCTTCGGGTCGTGCTGCTGCTGGATCTGTACGACGGTGCGCAGAACCAGTTCCTGGAGGTCTACGAGCATCTCCGCAAGCAGGTGTCCTCCGTCCCCGGACACATCAGCGACGAGTTGTGCCAGTCGATCGAGAATCCCTCCCAGTGGCTGATCACCAGCGAATGGGAGAGCGCACCGCGGTTCCTGGCCTGGGTCAACAGCGAGGACCACGTCGCGTCGGTGCAGCCGCTCCACGGCTGCGTACGCGACACCCGCTCACTGCGTTTCAGCGTGCTGCGGGAGACCAGCAAGGACCCGGTGCCCCTGGCCACCACCGTCCCCCGCTCGTCCTCCCCTTCCACGCACTTCGCGGATCGGGCCGAGGGCCTGCAGATCGCTCCGCGGCGCGGGGACGGCGTGGTCCGCCACGCCCTCACCTTCACCGTCAAGCCGGGCAGCGAGCCCGAGGTGGCGGAGCTGCTGGCCGGGTACGCCTCCCCGCAGGCCCAGGTCGACGACAGCACCCGGCTGCGCCGCACCTCCCTCTTCATGCACGGCAACCGCGTCGTACGGGCGGTCGAGGTGGAGGGCGACCTCCTCGCGGCATTGCGCCACGTGGCCATGCAGCCCGAGGTCCGGAAGCTGGAGGAGGCCATCAACCCGTACCTGGAGCAGGACCGGGACCTCAGTGACCCCGGCTCCGCCCGGATGTTCTTCACGCGTGCGGCGCTCCCGGCGGTGCACCACGTGGCGGCCGGCGGCCGCGAGCACGCGGAACTCGGGCGGCACGCGCTGTTCTACCCCGCGAAGAACGGCTGCGGCATGGAACTCGCCCGGCTGCTCGCCACCCAGGGCGAGGCGGCCGTGGACGACCCGACGAGCCCCATCGAGGGCAGCACGGTCTTCCAGCGCGACGACATCGTCGTCCGGCTCCTCGACATGCGCGGACCGCTCGACGCCCGTCCCGCCCTGTCGCTCGGCGTCGAGGGCGGCCACAAGGCGGCCGTGCTGGCCCGGCTGCTCGACAGCGCCAAGGACGGCGTCCCCACGACGGACGAGGAGATCTCACGGTTCCTCGCGCGCTCTGAGATGCGCCTGATCACCGACCGGCGCACGCCGGCACCAGCCTGAGGAGATGTCCGACATGACCGATCGACTGACCATGGAAGAACTGGCCGCCCTGATGAAGAAGGGCGCCGGCATCACCGTCGACCCCGCCGTCATGGCGAGCCGCCCCGACTCGGGCTTCGACGAGTGGGGACTCGACTCCCTCGGACTCCTCGGCATCGTCGGCGAGCTGGAGAACCGGCACAGCCGGCCCCTGCCCGCCGACGCGGACCGGTGCAAGTCGCCGCGTGAGTTCCTCGACCTCGTCAACAACGCCCTGACGACCGGAACCTGACGCGTTCGGACCGACGAAACACCGCCCGGCCTCCACGCCGACGCCCCCGAGACCGGCTCCGCGCCGGTCTCGAGGCGTTGGGTCCTATGTGGGCCGGGCTCACCCGGGAACGGTGCACTCGAAGGCGTGCAGGTAGGCGTTGACGGGACGGATCTCGCCGATCACCAGTCCCGCGTCCTCGATCCGGGTGCAGAGGCTGTGCTTGGTGTGCTTCGCGCCACCGACGTTGAGCAGCAGCATCAGGTCCATGGCCGTGGTGAACTTCATCGACGGGGAGTCGTCGACCAGGTTCTCGATCACGACGACCCTGGCCCCGGGTCGGGCCGCGGCGACGACGTTCGCCAGGGTCCTGCGGGTGCTCTCGTCGTCCCATTCCAGGATGTTCTTGATGATGTACATGTCGGCCTCGACCGGGATGGCCTGACGGCAGTCCCCGGGGACCATGGCGGCCCGTTCGGCGAGCTGACCGTCCTCGCGCAGCCGGGGGTCGGCCTTCGCCACCACACCCGGCAGGTCGAGCAGGACTCCGCGTACCGTCGGGTGCTTCTCCAGCAGGCTCGCCAGCACGTGCCCCTGGCCGCCGCCGATGTCCGCGACCACCGAGACGCCGGTGAGGTCGAGGAGGTCCGCGACGTCCAGTGCGGACTGCATGCTGGAGGTGGTCATGGCCCGGTTGAACACGTGGGCCGACTCGTGCGCGTCCTGGTGCAGGTGGTCGAAGAACCCCTTGCCGTACACGTCCTGGAACACGCTCCCGCCGGACCGCACGGCGTCGTCGAGCCGCGGCCAGACCTGCCAGGTCCAGGGTTCCGTGCACCACAGGGCGATGTAGCGCAGGCTGTGCGGATCGTCCTCGCGCAGCAGCCGCGACATCTCGGTGTGGACGAAGGTTCCGTCCTCCGTCTCCGTGAAGATCCCGTAGCAGGCCAGGGCGCGCAGCAGCCGCTGCAGGGGCTGCTGCTCGCACTGCAACGCCGCCGCGAGCTCGGCCGCGGTGGCGGGCGCCTCGCCGAGGGCGTCGGCCACTCCGAGACGGGCCGCCGCCCGTACGGCCGCGGCGCAGGCCGCCCCGAAGACGAGTTCGCGCAGCCGCATGCCCGGCTGGGGGCCGTGCGCGGCGGGGATCGGGCCGGGGAGAGTGGTGGGGGTGGTGAGGGTGGTGGAGATGCTGGTGGAACTTACCGTGGTCATACGGCCTCGATTCTCCTGATGAGGGGGAACACGGTCAGCACATCCCGGCCGGCACGGAGGTCTCGCACCGGTTGTCGCGGAACAGGTTGCCCGTTCCGGCGCCCTGGTTGGCCAGGTCGGCCGGCCGGTTGTCCCGCACGACGTTGTCCCGGATGACGTTGTCGGTGTTCGTTGCGCCCACGAAGCTCTTGAAGAGCAGGATTCCGCCCGAGAGCGGGGAGGAGCCGACGTTGCCGCGGATGGAGTTCCCCCGCACGATCGTTTCCTCCGCCCCGGTGAGGACGATGCCGACGCCCTGGATGTCGGGGAGGCGGCTGTTGCCCTTGCAGAACTTGTTGTTCTCGTGGATCCGGTTGCCGCGGATGGTCATGTCCCCGGCACCGGGCTCGCCCTCGTCGCCCACGACGAAGACGCCGCCGCAGTTGCCGGTGAGGGTGTTGGCGCTGACGGTGAGGTTCCTGACGCGCCTGACCGTGACCCCGATCCGGTTCCCGGTGAGCGTGTTGTCCCGGACCACGGCGCCGAGAGTGTCGGTGGCGCCGCCCTCCCGTTCGACGGTGTTGGCGATGAAGATGCCCGACTCGGTGTTGTCGCGGGCGAGGTTGTCGCGGAACTGCCCGCGGGTGGAGCGCTCCTGGGCGATGCCCCAGGTGCCGTTCTTCTCGGAGATCACCCGCTCGACGCTCAGCCGGTCGGTGTAGGAGGCCCAGATTCCGTTCCGCTTGAAGCCCGAGACGGCCAGCGAACGGATGTTCACTCCGTCGACGGGCCGCTCCGGCGTCCCCATGACGCAGATTCCGGTGTCGGCCTGCGAGCAGGCGGCGACCGCCCGCGCGTGCGCCGCCCGCTTGGCCGGGTCGGCCGGCGCGGCCTTCGTGGCGGGCGGCTTGATCACCGTCCGGGCTCCCCACCCGCGCAGGGTCACCCGCTTCGTGATCAGTACGTTCTCGTAGTAGGTGCCGGGCATGACGGTGATGATGTCGCCCGGTCGTGCGGCGTCCACCGCGTCCTGGATCGAGTCGCCCGGGTGCACTCTGTGTCCGGCCGCGGACGCGGGTGGCGCAAACACACCGAAGCCTGCGGCCATGACGACGGCGATGCACGTGAGGGACTTGAGTTGTCGGTTCGTCACGATGCCGAAGTTATGGGCGATGACGGCCTCTCGCCACACCGGGTAAGCGGATGGATACATCCCGTGGGCAAACGGCCGCATTTCGGCGGCCGGATGGGTGGATCGTCGCACTCGGGGTGACGCCGTACGGCGTGACGCCGGATCAGCTCCGCCCGTACGGCGTGTCGCGCGCCCGGACACGCCGCCGGAGGGTGCCCGGGCGGCGCGTCACACGGAGGTGAGGCTCGCCGCGCCGAAGGAGACGTCGAAGCGGTCGCACCAGATGCTGATGCTGGTGTAGTCGGCCACGTTCACGCCGGCGGGGACGGGGTAGTTCTGGTCCCCCTTGTTGCCCTTGAGCTTGCCGAGGCTGACGTACTTGCCATCGTCGAAGACGCGCCAGCCCGCCACGCCCTCCTTCACCGGCGCGTCGGCCAGCCATACCCGCAGGTCCGGGCCGTTTCTCGTGTCGAGGTTCACCAGGCGCAGGGTGTGAGACCCGTCGGGGAGCCGGATGAGCTCCGCCGCGCCCGTGGTGCTGTGCTCGTGGCTGATGAGGGTCCCCCGGGCGACGGTCACGGGTGCGGCCGGGGGCGCCGGTTCCTGACGATCCGGTTCCTGACGATCCGGTACCCGACGGCCCGCCGGCCACGGTCGGCAGCGCCTCGCCCTCGTCACTGCCGCTCCCTCTCCAGCCCGCCACCCGGACCGTCGCCCCCTGTGCGGGGGTTGCGGCCCGAAGGTCCGACCGTCCGTCGGACCCCCGCTGTAGCCTGGGCCGTGCCATCTCGCTGTCTGTGCGCGCATTGCCATGGGGGATGTTTTGGGGGATCCGGACCGCATGCGGAAGACCGATCACCAGCACGAATCCGACGACATCGCGACGCCCTTCCCCGCGCAGCTGAGACGTCTGCGGATGCAACGCGGCCTGTCCCTCGCGGACCTCGCGCGCCAGACGCACTACAGCAAGGGCTATCTCAGCAAGATCGAGACGGGCTCGAAGCGGGTCACCGTCGATGTCGCGCGGCGTTGCGACGACGTCCTGCGGGCCGGAGGCGAACTGCTGCGGATGGTCCGCGAAACGGAACCGCCCGCCACCGACGGCGGTGGTGGCGGTGTCGATGGCGACGGCGACGCCCCCGCCGGGGCGCAGGCGGACGGCGAGTGTCCCTACCGCGGCCTGCCGGCCTTCACCTCACAGGACGCACGGTGGTTCTTCGGCCGGGAGCGGGCGACGGCCGAGCTCGCCGAACGGGTCTTCGAGCGGATCGACAGCGGCCCGCTGATGCTGGTCGCCCCGTCGGGCGCCGGCAAGTCCTCCCTGCTGAACGCCGGCCTCGTACCGGCTCTGCGGCGCGACGGCTTCCCGATGCCGGGCGCCGCCACGTGGCCGGTGGTGCGGTTCACCCCCACCGCGCATCCGCTGGAGGAGCTGCTCGACTGCGCCGGGAAGGTCCTGGGCGGCGATCTCGGCCTCACCGCCCGGAAGTTGCGGGAGCGGCCGCACGCACTGCTCGATGCCGTCCACCGGCTGTCGGACCGTCCCCCGGCGGGCCCCCTCGACCAGCGGCCGCCGCCGCTGCGTCCGGTGCTGCTCGTCGACCAGTTCGAGGAGTTGTTCACCCTCTGCTCCGACGAGGACGAGCGGCACGCGTTCGTCCGGGTGCTGTGCGCGCTGGCCGTCTCCGGTCCCGCGCCGGCCGCTCACGATCCCGCCGTCGTGGTGCTCGGCGTACGGGCCGACTTCTCGGGGAACTGCCTGGACCTCCCGGAGCTGGCACCGGTCTTCACCGGCGGGCTGTTCGTGCTGCCCCCGATGTCCCTGGCGGAGCTCCGGGAGTCGATCACCCGGCCGGCGGAGCTCGCCGGTCTCGGCCTCGAAGCGGGGCTGGTCCCCCTGCTGCTGCGCGACGTCGGCCTGCGCGATGTCGACCTGCGCGACGATCCGCCCGACCGGATCCCCTCCGGTGCGCTGCCCCTGGTCTCCCACGCCCTGATGGCCACCTGGCGCCAGCGCGAGGGCTCCACCCTGACCGTCGCCGGGTACGAGCGGACCGGCGGCATCCAGGGGGCGATCGCCCGCACGGCCGAGGAGGTGTTCGCCCGGCTGTACCCGGCCGAGCAGAACACGCTCCGCCGCGTCCTGGTGCGGCTGGTCCACGTCGCCGACGGTACGGGGGCTACGCGGCGGCGGATGAGCCGGACCGCCCTGATGGAACAACTGGTCGACGCGGGCCCCGCCGCGGCCGCGCTCGACGCCTTCGTACGGGCCCGCCTGATCACCATGGACAGCGACACCGTCGAGATCACCCACGAGGCCCTGCTGCACGCCTGGCCGCGGCTGCGCGGCTGGATCCGCGCCGACCGGGCCGGGCTCCTGATCCACCAGCAACTGGCCCACGCGGCCGCCGAATGGGAGCGCGAGGGCCGCGACCCGTCGGCGCTCTACCGCGGGACCCGGCTGGACACCGCCCGCTCCTGGGCCGACGAACTCGACGGCAGGAGCCGGCTCGGCCCCCGCGAGGCCGCCTTCCTCCGGGAAAGCCGGATCGCGCAGGACAGCCGCGAGCGGCAGGCCGGGCGCCAGGTGCGGGTGCGGCAGCGGATGCTGGCCACGCTCGTCGTCCTGCTGGTCCTCGCCGTGGGCGCCGGGGGCCTTGCCTACCAGCAGCGCGCGGGCGCGCTCGGCCAGGAGCGCGTCGCGCGTTCGCGGGCGCTCGCCCTGCAGTCCGCTGCGCTGGCCGCGGGTCAGCCGGAGGCCTCCATGCTGCTCGCCGAGGAGGCGTACCGGACGGCGGAGACGAGCGAGGCGCGGGGGGCGCTGCTGAGCACGCAGTCCCAGCCGTTCGTCGCCCGCCTGGGCGGGCACGGCGGGCCGGTCAACGCGGTGGCCTTCGGGCCGGGCAACGGCATGCTGGCGACGGCCAGTTCCGACGGGACGGTGACCCTGCGGCGGGTGGCCGACCGCCGGACGACGGCGACCTTCACCATGCCCGGCCGGGTGCGCGCGGTCGCCGTCAGCCCCGACGGGCGGACCCTCGCGGCCACCTCCACGGACGGGCCGGCCCGGCTCTGGGACATCGACGGCCACCGCGTGAGGGCGGTCCTGCCCGCGAGTACGGCGGGCGCGCGGGCCGTGGCCTTCGCGCCCGACGGGCGGACGCTGGCGATCGGTTGCCCCGACGGCACGGTCCGGCTGTGGGAGACCGCCGGGGACGGCCGCGCCGGGGCGTCCCTCGCCGGCCACACCGGGCGGGTCAACGCCCTGGCGTACGCCGCGGACGGCCGCACGCTGGTCTCGGCCGGCGCCGACCGGACCGTACGGCTGTGGGATCCGGTGGACGGCCGTCCGCTGGCCGCCCTGACCGGACACACCGACGAGGTGCTGGGGGCCGCCTTCGCCCCGGACGGCCGTACGGTCGCCACGGGCGGCGTCGACCGGACCGTACGGCTGTGGGACGTGGCCGGCCGCCGGACGTCCGCCACGCTGACCGGACACAGCGACGACGTCAACGGCGTCGCCTACACGCCGGACGGGACGACGGTCGTCAGCGCGGGCGGCGACGGTACGACCCGGCTGTGGGACGTGGCCGGCGGCCGGCTGACGGCGACGCTCGCCGGGCACACCGACTACGTGCTCGGGGTGGCGGTGGACAACGGTGGCGCGATGCTGGCCACGGCCGGTTTCGACCAGTCGGTGGTGCTGTGGGACCTGCGGGGGCCGGTGCTGACCTCGCGGCCGTTCACGGAGATCTGGCACGCCGCGTACAGCCCGGACGGCAGACTGCTGGCCACCGCGGAGGCCGATCACGCGGTGCGGCTGTGGGACGTGGCGGAGCGCCGGGTCCTGGCCATGTTCTCGGGGCACGGCGAGACGGTGTTCTCGGTGGCCTTCGCCCCGGACGGGCGGACCCTGGCCTCGGCCGGCTCCGACGGCACGATCCGGCTGTGGGACACCGCGGCGCGCACCGCGTCCGCCACCTTGACCGGCCAGGGCGGGACCGTGTTCTCGGTGGCCTTCGCCCCCGACGGGCGGACGCTGGCCTCGGCCGGCTCCGACGGCACCGTACGGCTGTGGGACGTGGCCGAGCGCCGCCCGCTCGCCGTCCTCACCGGACACACGGACTTCGCCAACGACGTGGCGTTCAGCCCGGACGGACGCACCCTGGCGAGCGCCGGCGACGATCTGACGGTCCGTCTCTGGGACGTCGCCGGGCGCCGCGCGCTGGCCGCCCTCACCGGACACACGGGCGCGGTACGGGGGGTGGCCTACAGCCCGGACGGACGGACCCTCGCCAGCAGCGGCAACGACGGGACCGTACGGCTGTGGGACGCGCGCCGCCACCGCTTCGAGGCGGCGCTGGCCGGCCACACCGGCTCCGCGCGGGGCATCGCCTTCTCCCCCGACGGCCGCACGCTCGCCAGCAGCGGCAACGACCGCACGGTGCGGCTGTGGGACGTGGCGGGCCGGCGGACGGCGGCCGCCCTGTCCGGCCATGAGAACGCGGTGTGGGGCGTCGCCTTCGCCCCCGACGGGCGGACGGTGGCCAGCAGCAGCACGGACGGCACGGTGCGGCTGTGGAACCTGGACGTCGGGGCGCGCCTGAAGACGATCGACCGCCTGCGGAAGGGAGCCGGCCCGAAGGACACGCCCTAGGAGGCGTTTCGTCCGTCACGCATGGGCGATGACGAGCAGCGTGCGCGCGGCGGCCGGGCCCGACAGGCGGCAGCGGTGCGGGACTTCGCCCCGGTGGTGGGCGCTCTGGCCGGCGCGCAGGGTCAGTGGTTCCTCGCCCTCGACCTCCAGGACGATCTCGCCCTCCAGGACGTAGAGGAAGTCCTCACCAGGGTGTTCGAACCAGCCGCGCTCTCCCCGGCCGGGCTGGAAGTGGTGCTCGTACGCCTCCATCACGGCGCTGCGCCCGCCGGGAATGAGCACCTGCGCGATCTGGCCCCCGGCCTCGCTCACCCGGATCACCTGTGGGTCGCTCTCGTGGCTGACCGTGCCAGGCCGGCCGGGCGGTCTCAGGAAGGTGCCCGGGGTGACGTCCAGGGCCTCGGCGATCCGGTAGATCGAGCTGAGGCTGGGCGTGGCGAGTCCGCGTTCCAGCTGGCTGAGGAAGGGCTGGGAAAGGCCCGAACGGGTGGCGAGTACGGCCATGGAGACCCCGCGCTGCTTGCGGCAGTCGCGGATCACCCGTCCGACCTCGATCGCTTCGGGCGTGGGTTCGGGGCGAGACACGCAGGTGAACGTACCTCATCGCGCATCCCGGCCCGGGTGGCCGCGGGAGGTTTCGCACTCCCGCAACACTCCCTTCATAAGCGTGGTCAATTATTGACCTCACTTATCAACGAGCGGCAGAACCGAGGAGCCCCCTGTGCACGCCACCCCCTCCCCACCCGGCCGGGCCCTCGGCCGGCTCGGCCCGGCCCTGGGCGCGGCCGGCGTCGTGTTCGCGCTGTGGTACCTCCTCGCCCGGTCCGGTGCGGTGGCTCCGGGACTGCTGCCCACGCCCGCCGAGACCGCGGCCGCCTTCGCGGACAGCGCCCGCAGCGGGATCCTGGCCGACGACCTCGCCGCCAGCCTGGCCCGCGCCGGACAGGGCTTCGCCCTGGGCGCGCTGATCGGCAGCGCGCTCGGGTTCGCCACCGGCTGCCTGCCCGGGCTGTCCGCCGCCGTCACCCCGGTGGTCTCCTTCCTCCGCCCGATCCCGGCCATCGCGCTGGTGCCCCTCGCGACCGCGTGGTTCGGCATCGGCGAGACCGCCAAGCGCCTGCTCATCGCGTACGCCGTCCTGCTCGCCGTATGGCTCTACGTGCACGACGGGGTGTCCCGGGTGCCGGTCTCCCACCTGCGGGCGGCCCGGTCGCTGGGGGCGCCGCTGCACCGGCGGTTCACCGAGGTGCTCCTGCCCGCCGCCGCTCCCGCCCTGCTCGCTGCGCTGCGGTACGGGGCCTCGGTGGCGCTGCTCGCCCTCGTGGCGGCGGAACTGGGCGGCGCGGACAGCGGGTTGGCGTACCGCCTCCAGGTGGACGGCCAGTTCCTGCGGGTGGACCGGATGTTCGCGGGGCTGCTCGTCCTGGGGCTGCTCGGCGTGGCCGTCGACCTCGTCCTGGCCTCGGTGGGCCGCCGGTTCGTGCACTGGAGCGCGTCATGAGCGTGGCGGTACGCCTGCGGGACCTGTCGGTCGGCTACGGGGCCGCGCCGGTGCTGGAGCGCACCGACCTGGAGTTCCCGGCGGGCTCGTTCACGGCGCTGCTGGGGCCCAGTGGCTGCGGCAAGTCCACGGTGCTGAACACGGTGGCGGGCTTCGTGCGCCCCACCGCCGGGCAGGTGACGGCCGGTTCCGCTCCGGTGCGCGGGCCGGGCCCGGAGCGGGGCGTGGTCTTCCAGCACTACGCGCTGTTCCCCTGGCGCACGGCCCGCGGCAACGTCGAGTTCGCCCTCAAGCGGCTGGGCCTGCCGCGTGCGGAACGCCGCCGACGGGCCCTCGCGGCGCTCGCCGAGGTCGGGCTCGCGGACGGTGCGGAGAAGTACCCGGCGCAGCTGTCGGGCGGCATGCAGCAACGGGTGGCACTGGCCCGCGCCCTGGCCGCCGAGCCCGAAGTGCTGCTGATGGACGAGCCGTTCGGGGCGCTGGACGCACTGACCCGGACCCGGATGCAGACCCTGCTGCGGGAGCTGTGGCAGCGCCGCGGCACGACCGTGCTGTTCGTCACGCACGACATCGACGAGGCCCTCGCCCTCGCCGGGCGCGTGGTCGTCCTCGGCGGGTCCCCCGGGCGGGTGCTCGCCGACCACACCGTGCCCGCCGGGCCGCCCGACCCGGACCTGCGCTCGCTGATCGCACGCCACCTCGGCTCCGAATGACCCTGACCTGACCTGACCTGACCTGACCTGACCTGCCCTGCCCCTGCCCATGTCCACGGAAGGACTGCTGACCATGTTCAGACCCCGCGCGGTGGCCGCCGTACTGCTGGCCGCCCTGCTCTCCCCGCTCGCCACGGCCTGCGCCGGCTCCTCGGCCGGCCCGGCCGGCGCCCGCCCCGCCGTCACCCTGGCGGGCAGCGACCACCTCGGCGGCGCTCCCGTCTACCTGGCCCAGGAACGGGGACTCTGGTCCGCCGAGGGCGTCGACGCGGACGTCACCACCCAGCCCACCGGCCGTGACGCGCTGAACGCCGTGCTGGGAGGCCAGGCACAGCTCGGCGTCGTCGGCGACCTGCCCGCCGTGACGGCCGCGCTGGGCGGGCGCGAGCTGAAGGTCGTCGCCGACCTGTCCCGGTTCTCCGACTGGCGCCTGCTCACCCGGACCGACCGGCAGATCACGGGCTTCGCCGCGCTGAAGGGCCGGAAGGTCGGCGTCCCGCAGGGCACGAACGTCGAGTACGCGCTGTCGCGCATGCTCGCCTCGGCGCAGCTGACGGCCGCGGACGTGACCGTGGTCAACCTCGCCCCCAACCAGGTCACTTCGGCACTGGCCCGCGGGGACATCGACGCGGGGGTCACCTTCCCCAGCTTCTACGACGCCGCGCGCACCACGCTCGGCGCCTCCTACGCCGAGCTGCCCTTCACCGGATACACGGCCCGTACCCTCCTCGTCGCCGGCCCGTCCGCGACCGCGGAGAGCACCGCGGCGGTGCTCCGTACGCTGCTGCGCGCCCAGCGCGAGCTCGGCTCCGACCCGGCCGGCGCGCGCAAGGCCGTACTCGCCCAGTCGAAGGGCGCGCTCCAGGCCGGCTACGTCGATGCCTTCCAGCCCCGCTACACGTACGGCGCCACCCTCTCTCCCGAGCTGCTGACGCAGCTGGAGGAGGAGGCCGCCTGGGCCAAGGCCGCCCAGGGCCTGCCGGGCGCCGCCGACCCCGCCACGGTGCTGCGGTACCTGGACCCCGGCCCCCTCACGGCCGTCGACCCGGCCGCCGTCACCGTTCGCTGAACCACACCCCGCACACGTCACGCGCCGCACGCGCCGCACGCGCCCCACGCACCCCGCTCAAGGAGATCCCATGACCGTCGACCAGAACACCCTGCGGCGCCGCGGCGTCGGCCTGATCGCCCACGACCCCGAGCGCAGCCACGGCGGCTACACCCTCTACACGCCGATCACCAGCGCCGGCGAGATCCACCTCGTCGACATCGAGGGCCGGCCCGTCCACACCTGGAACTCCCCTCACCCGCCTGGCCGCCAGGCGCAGATCCTCCCCAACGGGAACCTCTTCTACGCGGCCAAGGACACAAGCGGCCCGACCCTCTTCCCCATCTGGGACGTCTACCACGGCGGCATCTTCCAGGAGCTGGCCCCGGACTCCACGGTGCTGCGCGAAGTCCGGCACCCCTTCCACCACCACGACGCCTCGATCCTGCGCAACGGAAACCTGATCATCACCGTCGTCGAACCGCTGGCCCCGGCCGACGCGGCCCGCATCCGGGGTGGCATCCCCGGCTCCGAGGCGGCGGGCGGGGTGATCTACGGGGACGTGGTGTACGAACTGACCTGGGACGGGGAGGTGGTGTGGCGCTGGGCCGCCATCGAGCACCTCGACCCCGAAGAGGTCCCGCTGAACCCGCACTTCGCCCGGGAGCACTGGCCGATGGCCAACACCGTCAACGAGCTCGCCGACGGAGGGATCGTGGTGGGCTTCCGCAGTGCGTCCACCACGGTGGCCGTCGACCGGACAGACGGCTCGGTCCGCTGGCGCATCGGGCCCGACGTGCTGGCGCAGCAGCACCACCCGCACGAGCTGGCCGACGGCAACATCCTGGTCTTCGACAACGGCACCTACCGCGACACCACCTCCGTGCCCTACTCCCGGGTGCTGGAGCTCGATCCGCGCACGGGCAAGGAGGTGTGGTCCTACGAGGACAACCCGCCGCAGAACTTCTACAGCCCGTACATGTCCAGCGCGCAGCGCCTGCCCAACGGGAACACCTTCGTCGCGGAGGGCTCCTTCGGGCGGCTCTTCGAGGTGACCCCCGGCGGGGACGTGGTGTGGGAGTTCATGGTCCCGCAGTTCCGGTCGTTCGGCGAGGGCGTGGGCCTGGAGTCCTCGGCCGGTGCCCAGAACTCGGTCTTCCGCGCCTACCGGTACGCCGCCGCCCAACTCCCCTGGCTGTGACCGGGGCAGGGCCCCCTTCCCGGGGAGGGGACCAGGGCAACACCGCTGCCAAATGCTCTTAATACTGCGGTCATTGTATGGCCCCGGTATCGGCCGTAGCGTTTTGAGGGACATGGACGGCGGGCCGAATTCGCGACGCCGCATCGGCTTCCTTTCCGCACGCCGAGCAGGAAGGCGCAATTCGACGTGTCCGTTTCCTCATCCTCCCCATCCTCCCCATCCTCCCCGCAACCCCTGCACCTCGCCGTCTCCCTCGACGGCGCGGGCCGGCACCCGGCCGCCTGGCGCGAGCCGGGTGCCCGGCCCGCCGAGCTGTTCACCGCCCGCTACTGGGCCGGCGTCGTCGCCGAGGCCGAGGCCGGCCTGCTCGACTTCGTCACCTTCGAGGACGCACTCGCCCTCCAGTCCGCTTCGCCCGCCGGACCCGACGCGCGCACGGACCAGGTCCGCGGGCGGCTGGACGCGGTGCTCACGGCCGCCCGTGTCGCACCGCTGACCCGGCGCATCGGGCTGGTCCCGGCCGTGACCGCCACCCATACCGAGCCCTTCCACATCTCCAAGGCGATCGCCACGCTCGACCACGTGAGCCGCGGCCGCGCCGGCCTGCGGATCCTCGTGTCAGGACTCCCCCACGAGGCGAGGCACTTCGGGCGCCGCTCCACCCCGATCCCCGCCGGGGAGCTGTACGAGGAGGCCGCCGACCACGTCGAGGTGATCCGGCGGCTGTGGGACAGCTGGGAGGACGACGCGGAGATCCGGGACGTGGCCACAGGCCGGTTCGTCGACCGCGACAAGCTGCACTACATCGACTTCGAAGGCCGGCACTTCAGCGTCCGGGGGCCGTCGATCACTCCGCGACCGCCGCAGGGGCAGCCGCTGGTGAGCGCCCTCGGGGACGGCGTCGCGGCGTACGACCTCATCGCACGGTCCGCCGACGTCGGCTACGTCGCCGCGCGCGACGACGACGAGGCCCGTACCGCCGTCGCGGCGATCCGCCGGGCCCGGGAATCCTCCGGACTCGCGGCGCACCCGCTGCACCTCTTCGGGGACCTCACCGTGTTCCTGGACGAGGACGCCGCGGCCGCCGAAGACCGCCTGGACCGCCTGGACACGCGCGCGGGCCACCCGTACCGCGATGACACCGCGGTCTTCACCGGCACCCCACGGCAGTTGGCGGACCTGCTCCAGGAGCGGCGGACAGCGGGCCTGTCGGGCTTCCGGCTGCGGCCGGGCGTGATCGCCCACGACCTGCCCGCCATCACCCGGGGGCTGGTGCCGGAGCTCCAGCGGCGCGGGGTCTTCCGCCGGGAGTACGAGGCGGACACCCTGCGCGGCCTGCTCGGGCTGGACCGTCCGGCCGGCCGCCACGCCGCCCGGCCCGCGGCCTGATCCCGGACCAGTCGGAAGGACGAACCATGAGCACCGCGCCGATCAAGCAGATCCATCTCGCGGCCCACTTCCCGGGCGTCAACAACACCACCGTGTGGAGCGACCCGGCGGCCGGCAGCCACATCGACTTCGACTCGTTCGTCCACTTCGCGCGGACCGCCGAACGCGCCAAGCTGGACTTCCTCTTCCTCGCCGAGGGCCTGCGGCTGCGCGAACAGGGCGGGAAGATCTACGACTTGGACGTCGTGGGGCGTCCGGACACCTTCACGGTGCTCGCCGCCCTCGCGGCGGTCACCGACCGGATCGGTCTGACCGGCACCATCAACTCCACCTTCAACGAGCCTTACGAGGTGGCCCGCCAGTTCGCCTCGCTCGACCACCTCTCCGAGGGCCGGGCCGCCTGGAACGTCGTCACCTCCTGGGACGCCTTCACCGGTGAGAACTTCCGGCGGGGCGGTTTCCTGCCGCGCGGGGACCGCTATTCCCGCGCCCGGGAGTTCCTGGCCACCGCGAACGAGCTGTTCGACTCCTGGGACGGCTCCGAGATCGTCGCCGACGCCGGGTCGGGCGCCTTCCTGCGGGACGCGCGGGCCGGCGCCTTCGCCCACCGGGGACAGCACTTCGACATCGAGGGCCGGTTCAACGTGCCGCGCAGCCCGCAGGGCCGGCCGGTGATCTTCCAGGCGGGCGACTCCGAGGAGGGCCGCGAGTTCGCCGCCGCCGGCGCGGACGCGATCTTCGGCCGGTACGGGACCCTCGACGAGGGCCGTGCCTTCTACACCGACGTCAAGGGACGGCTGGCGAAGTACGGCCGCACGCACGACCAGCTGAAGATCCTTCCCGCGGCCACCTTCGTCCTCGGCGACACCGACGCCGAGGCCCACGAGAGCGCCCACGAGGTCCGCCGGCTCCAGGTCAGCGGGCAGACGGCGATCAAGTACCTGGAGCACGTCTGGAACCGGGACCTGTCCGCCTACGACCCGGACGGGCCGCTGCCCGCCATCGACCCCGAGGTCGGCGAGAACACCATCGCCCTCGGGCGTGCGAGCGTCCGCCAGTTCCGCGACCCCCTCGAAACGGCCCGGCAGTGGCGCGAGCTCGCCCGGGCCAAGAACCTGTCGATCCGCGAGCTCGTGATCGCCACCACCGCCGACCAGACCTTCGTCGGATCGGCCGCCACGATCGCCGAGTCGATCAACGAACTGGTGCAGGCGGACGCGGCCGACGGGTTCATCCTGGTCCCCCACATCACCCCGGGCGGCCTGGACGTCTTCGCCGACACCGTGATCCCGCTGCTCCAGGAGAAGGGCGTCTTCCGCACCGAGTACGAGGGCGCCACCCTGCGCGACCACCTCGGACTGTCGGTCCCGGTCCCGGATCCGGCCCGGCAGCCGGCGCCCTGACGCCGACGCGCCGCGAGAGGCCCGACCACCCTCCCTCCCCTCCTCCCCCTCTTTCCCCGACCTTCAAGGAGCGCGGCCATGTCCGGCATCCCCCTCGGGGTCCTCGACCTCGTCCCGGTCCCGTCCGGCTCCACCGCCGCCGAGGCCCTGCAGCACAGCATCGACCTCGCCCGGCAGACGGAGGCGTTCGGCTACACCCGCTACTGGTTCGCCGAGCACCACCTCAATCCGGGGGTCGCCGGGACCTCCCCGGCCGTCGTCATCGCACTGACCGCATCCGCGACCTCGACCATCCGGCTCGGTTCCGGCGCCGTTCAGCTCGGGCACCGCACCGCGCTGTCCACGGTCGAGGAGTTCGGGCTGATCGACGCGCTGCACCCCGGGCGCCTCGACCTGGGCCTGGGCCGCTCGGCGGGCCGGCCCCAGCCGCCGGCCGCCGAGAGCGCGCCGCCCGTCACGCCGGTCGTGGACGGGTACGCCCCGAACGGACTGCGCGTCCCGGCCCGCTTCTCCTTCGCCCACCTGCTGGGCCATCCGCGGGTCGCGCTCCAGCAGAAGCTGTTGAACCTGCCCGGCGCCCAGCCGCAGGACTACGCGGAGCAGGTGGACGACCTGCTCGCCCTGCTGCGCGGCGAGTACCGTTCCCCGGAGGGAGTGGAGGCGCACGCCGTGCCCGGCGAGGGGGCCGACGTACAGGTGTGGATCCTGGGCAGCAGCGGCGGCGTCAGCGCGCAGACCGCGGGCGCCAACGGGCTGCGGTTCGCGGCCAACTACCACGTCAGCCCCGCGTCGGTGCTGGAGGCGGCCGAGGGGTACCGGGCCGCCTTCAAGCCGTCGGCCGAGCTGGAGCGGCCCTACCTGACGGTGTCCGCCGACGTCGTGGTGGCCGAGGACGAGGAGCAGGCCCGCGAACTGGCCACCGGGTACGCGCCCTGGGTGCGCGGCATCCGGACCGCCGAGGGGGCCATCCCCTACCCCACGCCCGCCGAGGCGCGCGCCCTGCCCTGGACCGACGCGGACCGGGACCTCGTGGCCGACCGGGTGGAGACGCGCTTCGTCGGTTCCGCCCGGACCGTCGCCGATCACCTGGAGCGGCTCCAGGAGGCCACCGGAGCGGACGAGTTGCTGATCACCACCATCACGCACCGCCACGAGGACCGCGTGCGCTCGTACCGGCTGCTCGCCGAGGAATGGCGGCGCCGAGGCCGAGTTGACGACGTGTAGACACTTGTCAACGGAGGATTGGGCCATCCCGTGCTCCCGGGACCGTGTCCGTGTCCGTGTCCGGACAACTCCGTTGGCCGGACAGCCGATTCACCGATGAAGCATCATCATGATCACAGCACCATCAGCACGGACAGCACCACGTACAGGGAGCCCGCAATGCCGCACGGAACATCTCTCACCGACACGCCGGGCCCCTGCACCGGCGGGTCGCACCCGGCCGCCCGCCCGGCCGCCCGCCGGGGCTCCCTGGCGGTGGGCGCGACCGTGCGGACGGACACGGGATGGACCTTCACCTCGCAGAGGCCGGCTGTGCGTCAGCTGTCGCGGACCGCGACGATGCCGTTGAAGACGCCGACGTACGCCGTGCCGTCGGGGCCGAGCGTGATCGGGGCCCAGTTGTTGTCGTAGAGCGGGCCGGTGCCGGTCAGCTGCCGCCAGCGGCGCTCACCGGTGCGGAAGTCGACGGCCGTCAGGTACCAGGCGTCGATGCCCCAGAAGTTGGGCTCCTTCTCGTAGAAGTACAGCAGCCCGTTCGCGGTGGAGAGCTTCGGGACCACGGAGGGCGCACGGATGGCGCTCTCCCACACCGTGTCGCAGCCGCTGCCGTCGGCGCGCACGTCGATGCGGGCCACGCCGCCCACGACGGACTTGCCCAGCAGCAGGGTCGTGGGGTTCTCGTAGCCGTAGTTGTTCTCGACGACGATGCTGTTGCCCCAGGTGATCAGCGAGTTGTCGGTGGTCGAGGCGCCGGAGCCGAACACCGGCACCTTGCACACGAGCCGCTGGTCCGCGCGGACGTCCGCGCCCCGCTTGTAGACGAGGACGTTCATCCGGTCATCGGCGTTGTCGGTGATGGCGACGTAGCCGTTGCCGAAAAGGTCCGGTGTGGTGCCCGAACCCTGGTTGACGGAACCGGGTTTGGCGGCGGTCCCGCGGTCGTAGGTCTGGCGCCACTGCACCTCGGGAGTGCCGTCGGCGGCGGCGCGGAAGCTGTAGAGCGCGTGGTCGGAGACGATGGAGACGCCGTCCTCGGCGACCGAGAAGGAGTTCTGGATCTCCTCGCCCGGCAGCCGCACGGAGCGGATCTGCGAGGTGGCCGGGTCCACGGTGCCGACCCGTCCCTGGCGGGTGACCCACCAGATGCGGCCGCTCCAGTCGGGCATCACGGAGGTGACCGGGTCACAGGTGCCGCTGGGCCGCAGGTTGGTCCAGGTCACGCAGTCGTGCGGCACGTGGCCGGTGAGGTCCCAGTCGTCGGCGACCGTGAACGTCCAGCTGCCGTCCGGCTTCTGGGAGTGCGCGAGCCGCAGGACGTGCTGGCGGGAGTCGGCCAGCACGGCCCGGTCCTGGTTGTCGAGGTAGAAGTAGGCGCCGCCCGACGTGTCCTTGAAGATCTTCGCGAAGTCGAGCGAGGTGATCGCCTCGACGGTCGAGGAGCGCTGCGGGAGCTGGTACTCCGCGAGCGTGGCGAGCGTGCGGGGCTCCAGGAGCTTGACCTTGAAGCCCGAGAAGGTCCCGCACACCGTGACGAGCCGGCCGCCCGTGTCGAAGGTGGCGGTGGCGCACTCGCCGCCGAGGGCGGCGATCTTCTGGCTGGTCACCTGTGGGTTCTTGCCGAGCGGCCCGGACCAGGGGGACGTGGCGCTGCCCGCCGCGTCGGAGTGCATGCCGCTGCGGCCGTTGGGCGCGAGGTGGGGGTGCTGCGGCGGCGCCTCGCCGGGCAGCGGGGCGGCGGCCGCGGGGCTGCCCTCGTAGTGGCTGACCAGGCGGTGCCCGGGGGCCTTGGGTATCTCCTCGGCCTGGGCCGCCGAGCCGCCGTACATCACCGTGAAAGCGGCGACGACAGGCACCACAGCGCAGTTCAGCGCTCTTCGGAACATCCGGACTTCCTCCATGTCTCCTCGACTCTATTGACATTGCGTCTGACATCGCGCCGCCGCCGACGCTAGATCGCACTGCATGAGGAGTCCATGGACGGGCCGGATGATTCACGAAGGCGCAACAGTCGATCAAGGGTGGAGGCTGGACACCACGTTCGCCGTGGCCGTCAGGCCGTTGTGGATGGTCGCGGCCATGCTGCTGCTCGCGAGGTAGAAGCCGAGCAGCGCGCAGACGACGGCGTGCGAGAACTTGAGCCCGCCGCTGCGCAGGAAAATCCACGCCAGGATGAGGAGCAGGACGACCACCGAGAGGGAAATCACCATAGAAACCTCCTTGCTCGCCGCCATCGTGGCGCAGGAGGGGGTGCCTTCGGGCGAAAGACGTGTCCGCCGTACGGGTGTTGACCGTCCGTGACGGGCGGTCAGTCCTTGACGATCTCGTCCCAGTGGGTCGTACGGTCGCACCAGCGGCCCAGCAGGACCGGGTCGTGGCCGACGGCGAGGAGTCCGGCCCCCGTCCCGGCGCGGTACTCCTCGACGACCGCCACCAGCGCCGCCGTGGTGGAGGCGTCCAGCATCGCGGTCATCTCGTCGCAGACCAGCCAGCGCGGGCGCAGCACCAGCGCCCGTGCCAGGCAGGCGCGTTGCAGCTGGCCGTCGCTGACCTCGTGGGGCCGGCGGGCGAGCAGGTCGGCGCCGAGGCCGACCCGCTGCGTCAACTCGGGGACGATCCGGTCCGCTTCCGTACGGCGCCCCGTCGCACGGAGGGGTTCGGCAACGAGGTCGCGCAGCGTCAGGCGGGGATCGGCGGAGAGCCGGGGCTGCTGGAAGACGACGCCGACCGCGGTGCGCAGCGAGCGCGGGGCCCGGTGCGAGAAGCCGGTCACGGCGCGGCCGTCGAGCGCGACGGTTCCGCGGTCCGGCCGGTGCAGCAGGGCGGCGACCCGGGCCAGGGTGGACTTGCCGCAGCCGCTCGGCCCGAGCAGGCCGACGGACTCGCCGGGGCGCAGGGTGAGGTGCGCCCCGCGGACGACGGGGGCGCGGCGGTCGTAGCCCGCGGTGATGTCCTTGAGCTCAAGCATGGTGGCAGGCCACCCCTTCGGTGAGCAGGGGCCGCCGGGTACGGCAGTCCTGGTCGGCGGCCGAGCACCGGGCGGCGAAGGCGCAGCCGGCCGGGAGCGCGCCGAGCTCGGGCGGAACCCCGGGCACGGGGACGAAGGCGCGTTCGGGCAGGGCGTCGAGGAGGCCGCGGGCGTAGGGGTGGCGGGGACCGGGGCTGCCGAAGAAGACGTCGGCCGGGCCGAGTTCGACGATCCGCCCGGCGTACATGACGGCGACGGTGTCGGCGATCCGCTCGGCCGCGGCGAGGTCGTGCGTGATCATCAGCAGCGCACGGCCGGCGTCGCGGGTGTGGGCGCGCAGCTCGTCGACGGTCCGCTGGACGAGGTCGCGGTCGAGGCCGGTGGTCGGTTCGTCGGCGAGCAGCAGCGGGGCGTCGCCGACGAGGGCGAGGGCGGTGGCGGCCCGCTGGGCGAGCCCGCCGGAGAGCTGGTGGGGGTGGTGGTCGAGGTGGGTGGCCGGGAAGGCGGCCCGCTCGGCGGCCGCCTCCGCCGCCGCGCGCAGGGCGGCCCTGCCGAACCGCTTGCGGCGGGCGGGCCGGCCGGACCCGCCGGGACGCGCCCCGGGCGCGGAGTCCTGCCCGGCCGGGCCCGGCGGACGGGACCCGTCCGCCGTGGCCGGACGCGCGCGGCCGGAGCCGCCGAGCAGGTCGCGCACGGTCTCCTCCAGGTGGGCGCGGACGGTGCGGACCGGGGTGAGGTGTGCGGCCGGGCTCTGCGGGACCAGGCCGATGCGCCGGCCCCGTACGGTGCGGGCGAGGGTGCGCTCGTCCGCGGCGAGCACGTCCAGGCCGTCGGCGAGCCGGGCCGACCCTGCGGTCTCGGCGTTGCCGGGGAGCAGGCCCAGCAGGGCGGAGGCGAGGACGGACTTGCCGCAGCCGCTCTCGCCGACCAGGGCGAGGCACTCTCCGGGCGCCAGGGCGAAGGTGGCGTCGGAGACGGCCTCGACGTACCGGCCCGCGGGCATGCGGAAGCGGACGGAGAGGCCGTCGACGCGCAGGACGGGCTCGGCCTCGGCGGGGCGGGGGCCGTCGGCTCCGGCGGCGCGTGCGGGGGCGGTGGACGGCAGGGTCACAGGGTCAGCTCCGAGCGGCGGCGGGGGTTGAGGCGGTCGCGCCAGGCGCCCGCGAGGCCGGCGATCGCCAGGGTCGGGACGATCAGGAGGAGGCCGGGGAAGAGGGTGGGCCACCAGTCCCCGGCGAGCAGCGAACCGCGGGCGCTCTGGACGAGGCTGCCCAGGCTGGCCTGGTGGGCCGGGAGCCCGAGGCCCAGGAACGACAGGGCGGACTCGTGCCACATCGCGTGCGGGACCATCAGCACCGCGGCGAGGCCCGCCTGCGGGAGGACCCCCGGCACCAGGTGCCGTACGGCGACCCGCCACCGCGAGGCGCCGCCCGAGATGGCCGCGTCCACGTAGGGGCGGCCGCGCAGCGACAGGACCTCGGCGCGGACGATGCGGGCCGTCGACAGCCAGTGGGTCACGGCCACGGAGACCACCACCGGCCAGACGCCGGGCCGGAACATCGCCACGATGAAGATGCCCAGCAGCAGGTGCGGGATCGAGGACAGCGTGTCCACCGCCCGCATCGCCACCCGGTCCGTCCAGCCCCCGAGCGCGCCCGCGGCCGCGCCCACCGCCGTGCCGATCACGGTGGCGGCCAGCGCGGCCACCAGGCCGACGAGCAGGGAGACCCGCAGTCCGTACACGCACCGCAGCAGCAGGTCGCGCCCCACGTCGTCGGTGCCGAAGGGATGGGCCCACGAGGGGGGCAGGAGCTTCGCCGACAGGTCGACCGCCTGCTGGTCCAGCTGCGCCAGCGGGGGAACGGCCAGCGCCGCCAGCACGATCACCGCCACCACCACGGCCGAGACGCGCACGCGCAGGGTGCGCGTGGAGCGCCGCGCGCGCCCCTGCGGGCGCCAGGTCACCTCAGCCATCGAAGCCCACCCTCGGGTCCGCGAGCCCGTACAGCAGGTCGGACAGCAGGTTCCCGGCGAGCACCGCCGCCGTGGCCAGCACCGTGAGCGCCGCCAGCAGCGGGAAGTCCACCGAGGTGGCCGCCTGTACGGTCGCCGCCGCGATGCCCGGCCAGCTGAAGACGGTCTCGACGAGCAGCGCGCCGGTGATCAGCTCGGGTACCCGGGAGCCGATCAGCGTGAGCATCGGCAGCATGCCGGAGCGCAGTCCGTGCCCGAGCAGGACGCTGCGCTCGGCCAGACCCCGCGCGCGGGCCCCGCGTACGGGGTCCTCCGCGAGCGCGTCGGCCACGCCCTGGCGCACGTACAGGAAGAACCACGGGAGTTGGGAGACGCCCAGCACCAAGGCGGGCAGGACCAGGTGCGAGGCGACCTGCCCGAAGGTGACCGTGTCGCTGCCCGCGTCCGTCAGGCCGCCCGAGGGCAGCACCCCGAGCCGTACGGAGAAGAACCAGATGGCCAGCAGCGCCAGCCAGAAGGCCGGGGCGGCCTCCAGGGTGTAGGCGAGCGCGGACACGGCCCGGTCCGGCAGCCCGCCCGGCCGGCGCGCGGCCAGGACTCCGAGCAGCGTGCCCGCCAGCACCGCGACGGCGAAGGCGCAGACCGCGAGCAGGGCCGACCAGCCGACCCGCTCCGCGATCACGTCGGTGACGGGCTGGCGCATGACGGAGGAGGTCCCGAGGTCGCCGGTGAGCGCCGCGGTCAGCCAGTCCCACCAGCGCGCGACCAGGGGCTGGTCCACGGCGAGGTTGACCCGCAGCTGGTCGAGTTCGGCCTGCGAGGCCGTGAGGCCGGCGGTGCCGGCGTAGGCCTTGACGGGGTCGAAGGGGGAGAGCGCGGCGATGGCGAACACGCCGAAGGTGACGGCGAGCAGGACCGGGCCGGCGGACAGGGTCCGCCGGCCCGCCATGCGCGCCATCGGCCCCCAGGGGAGGCCGGCATGGCGAAACGTCACTTCTGCTTCGGCTTCCAGTTCTCGACGTTCCACCAGGGGCCGGAGCCGAGGCCGTGGTCGTGGGGCTCGACCTGGGTGCCGGGGCCGTCCCACCGGTCGTTCACGACGTACACGTGGTCGATGTGGGTGAGGAAGACGTAGCCCGGGTTCTTCACGAGCTCGCGCTGCACGGTGTCGTACGCCGCCTTGCGCGCCGCCGGGTCGCCGCTCCTGCGGGCGTCGTCCAGGGCCTGGTCGACGGCCTGGTTGTCGTACCGGGCCATGTTGTTGAAGCCGTCGCCGCCGAGCGAGGACTTCAGCAGCAGGTACTGGTCGAAGTCGGGGTCGGCCGGGGAGCCGCCGCCCGCGAGGACCGCGTCGGTCTTCATCCGGGGCTCGATGACCTCCCAGGTCCCGGCCTCGGTCCTGACGTCGATGCCGGCCTTCTTGGCGTTGGAGGCGAAGGCGAGCGCGTGGTCCTGGCGGATCTTGTCGCCGGAGGTGTACCAGAGCGGGAAGGAGGCGCGGACCCCGTCCTTGACGCGGATGCCGTCCTCGCCCGCCTTCCAGCCGGCGTCGTCGAGGATCTTCTTCGCCCCGTCGAGGTCGTGGCGGCGCTCGGTGCCTGCCGTGAACCAGGGGCTGTCGGTCGGCACCGGGCCGTAGGCGGGCCTGCCCGCGCCTTCCAGCAGCTTGTCGACCATGGCCGTGCGGTCCACCGCCAGGTCGAGTGCCTGCCGCACCGCCACGTCACCGGTGACGTCGTGGTGCGTCGGCAGGGTCACGTTGCGGTAGTCGAAGGTCTTGGCCTCGTGGATCCGGCGCGTCGCGTCCTTCTCGAAGCCCTTGGCGAGGTTCGGCGGCAGGATCGCCCCGTCCAGCTCGCCGGACCGCAGCCGGGTGGCGCGTACGTCGTCGTCCTTGACGACGGCCATGGTGAACTTCTTCACCGCCGGCTCGCCGCCCCAGTAGCCGGGGTTGGCCTTGAAGCCGAGCTTCTCGCCCTTGGACCAGCCGGTGAGCACGTACGGGCCGGTGCCGACGGGCCGGGTGGTGAAGTCGCCGCTGTTGACGTCCTGCCGGCCCGCGATGTGCTCGGGGGCGATCGGCAGCACGGTCCGCTCGGCGAACGGCGCGTAGGGGTACTTCAGCGTGAAGACGACGGTGTCCTCGCCGCGCGCCTCGACGCTCTCGATCGCGTCGAGCTCGGTCTTGGAGGCGTTGTTCGTCTTCGCGTCGAGGATCGTCCGGTACGTGAAGACGACGTCCTTGGCGGAGAAGGGCGCCCCGTCGCTGAACTTCACGCCCTGGCGCAGCTTGTAGGCGTAGGTGCGCCCGTCCGCGGAGACCTCCGGCAGCGCCTCGGCCAAGGCGGGCTTCAGCTTCATGTCCGCGTCGTGCGTGAGCAGCCCGTCGAAGATCTTGGAGTTGCCGTCCTTGCCGTAGCCCAGCAGCGGGCTGAGGCTCTCCGGCTCGGTCGCGATGCCGACCACGACCGCATCCGCGCCGCCCGCACCGCCCGCGCCCGCCGCGCCGGGCTGGGAGCAGGCCGCCGCGCCCGTGATGAGTGCGGCGGCCAGCGTCGTCCTGGCCGCTGCTCGTACTGTCCGGGCCGTCATGCGCTGCACATCCCTGTTCACGATCATCCGCTATTGCAAAGAGCTGGCAATAATGCCAGATGCGATCAGAAAGAGACGAACCGGGCCACATCGCAGGCCCATCGGCCGCGGGGGCCGCAGGGGTCTTGTCGCGCTCGCGCCTGCCGTGCCATATATGTCTAGACCTTTACGGAAGCCGAGGAAGGCACCCCGTGCGACGCAGCGCCCCCACGCTCGCCCTCCGCCTGGCCGTCGCAGGCCTCACCGCCCTCGCCGCCCTCGCCGGTCTCACCGGCCTCACGGCGTGCACCGCGCCGGACACCGAGCCCCCGCCCGCCCCCGCCGGGCTCACCGCACAGGCCGGCAGCGCCACCAGCGTGCACGTCATGTGGGACGCGGCGGCGGACCGCGACGGGGTGACCGGCTATCAGGTCTTCGAAGCCGACCGCCTCGTCCGGGAACTCCCCGCCGGCAAGACCATGGTGGACATCGCCGACCTCACCCCGCAGACCGCGTACGCGTTCACGGTCCGCGCGAAGGACGCCGCCGGGAACCTCTCCGGACCCGGCCCGGCCGCCCGGGTGACCACCCCCGCCGCCCGGGCCGAGGACCACCGGGCCCCCACCGCCCCCGCCTCCACCACCGCCCGCGCGACCGGACCCCGGGCCGCCCGGGTGTCCTGGACACCGTCGACCGACGACACGGGCGTGACGGCGTACGACGTCTACCAGGGCGGCGTCCGGATCCACACCGCGGGCCCCGGCGAGAGCGGCACTTCCCTGAGCGGCCTCCTGCCGGACACCGTCTACACCTTCACCGTCCGGGCCCGGGACGGGGCGGACAACTCCTCCCCCGACGGGCCGGCGGTGGACGTGACGACCCCGCCCGCCTCCGGCGACGGGCCGGGCACCGCCCCCGCCGACTTCACCGCGGCCGCCGCTCCGGGCACGGTCACGCTCGCCTGGACCGCCCCGGACACCGGCCGCGAGACCGCCGAGTACGAGCTGTACGTCAACGGACGGCCCACGACCGTCATCCAGTTCGGCGCGGGCGCCGTGCCCAGCGGCCGGGTGGAGCACCGGCTCACTGTGGCCGAGCCGACCGGTACGGTGTGGGCCGTGAAACTGCGCGCCAGGCTTCCCGACGGCAACTGGGGATCCTTCTCCGCGGAGCGGCGGATCACCCTCGTAGCGTGAATTTCAGGCACCGATCCGGCTTGAACGGCACGGTCGGATAAGAAGATCACGCACAATACATCCGTGTTCGGTGAGTACTCGTTCCATGACAGTGAGGCAGACTCGGCGGAGGGCAACCCCCCGCCGGGCTCCGGCGCCGCGCCGGGAAACCTGCCGCCGGAACCGGCGAGCTTCATCGGCCGGGAGCAAGAACTCCGGTTACTCGGAGACCTGTTGCGCGAGCGGAGGCTGATCACCCTCACCGGGGTGGGCGGTGTCGGCAAGTCTCGGCTCGCCCTGCGGGCCGTCGCCGACGCCCGCCAGACGCGCCCCGACGGCGTCTGGTGGGTGGAGCTGTCGCCGCTGCGCGATCCCGGGCTGCTCACCGCGACCGTCGCCCACGCCGTCGGCCTCGCCGACCACTCCCCGCGCCCCCTCGACGAGGAACTGTGCGCGTGGATGGCCGACAAGGAACTCCTCCTGGTCCTGGACACCTGCGAGCACCTGGTCGCCGACTGCCGCCATCTGGTCGGTGAACTCCTGCAGTCCGCACCCGGGTTGACGGTTCTGGTGACCTCCCGGGAGCCGCTCGGCTGCGCGGTCGAGCAGGTCGTCGACGTCCGCCCGCTGCCCTGCGAGGGACCCGACAGCGACGCCCTCGCCCTCTTCCGCGCCCGCGCCCTCGCCGCGACCCCGCAGGCGGCGGCCGTCTTCGCCGACCCCGGACGCACCGCGGTCGCCGCCGAGGTCTGCCGGCGCCTGGACGGCATCCCGCTCGCCCTCGAACTCGCGGGCGCCCGGCTGCGGTTGTGGACGCTGGAGCAGATGGCCGAGCGGATGGGCGAACGCTTCGCCGTGCTGTCGGACGCCCGGGCCGCCCTGCCGCGCCGGCACCAGACCATGCGGACCACGATCGGCTGGAGCCACGAGCTGTGCGAGCCGCTGGAGCGGCTGCTGTGGGCCCGGCTCTCGGTCTTCACGGGCGACTTCGACATCGCCGCGGCCCGCGCCGTGTGCGCGGGCGGCCCGCTGTCCGCCGCCCGGGTGGAGCGGGTGCTCGCGGGCCTGGCCGCCAAGTCGGTGGTGCTGCGCACCGACGAACGGGGCGCCGGCGCCCGCTACCGCCTGCTGGACACGATCCGCGAGTACGGGCAGGACTGGCTGGGCGAGCTCGGCGAGGTGCAGATCGTCACCGACCGGCACGCCCACTGGTACGCGGCGCTCTCCCAGGCCGCCGACCGGGGCTGGCTGGGCCCGGGGCAGGTGGACTGGTACCGCAGGATCACCGCCGAGCACGCGCAGCTGCGTACCGCCCTGGAGCACCTGCTCGCCGCCGACCCGACGGCGGCGATGGAGATGGCCGGGGCCCTGTGGTTCTACTGGTTCGCCTGCGGGCACGGGCACGAGGGCCGGGCCTTCCTGGAACGGGCGCTGCGGGCCGCTCCGCGCACGGGGGCCGCGCACAACCAGGCGCTGTGGGCCCTCGGGCTCACGACCCTGCTCCAGGGCGACATGGACGTGGCCCAGCGGCACGCCGAGGAGTGCACGCGGGACGCGGCCCGGCTCGCGGACCCCGAGCGGGAGCTGCGCGCGGCCTATCTGCAGGCGGCGTCGGTCCTCATGCCCGGCAACCCCCTGCGGGCCCTGACCCTGGCCGGTCCGCGGGCCCGGGCCGGCCGCGGCGGGCGCACCAGCGGCCCCGGCTGGCTCCTGTGCAAGCTGGCCACCGCCTACGCCCTGTGCGACCTGCGGCGCTTCGAGGAGGCGACCGAGGAGGCGCAGTCCCTGCGGGAGGCCTGCGCGGAGCTGGGCGAGCGCTGGCTGCGGGCGTACGCGGACTACGTCCTGGCGGTGGCCGCGCTGGGCCTGGGCGACCACGGGGAGGCGGCCCGGCACGTACGGGCGATGCTCTCCGGGAAGCGGCTGCTCGGCGACCGCTTCGGCATCGCGCTGGGCCTGGACCTGCTGGCCACGGCCGTGGCCGGGCTGGGCGACGGGGAACTGGCGGCGCGGCTGCTGGGCACCGGGCACGCCTGGTGGCGCACGGTGGGCCGGCCGCAGATGGGCTCGCCCTCGCTGACGGCCCTGCGGGACCAGGGCGAGCGGCAGGCCAGGGCGGCGATCGGCGACGCCGCGTACGAGGCGGCGTTCCTGGGCGGCGCGGCTGCGTCCACCGGCTGAGATCCAGCCGGTGGACCCGGTAACTCCTGGGCTCCCGTCAGTACGGGAGGGGTCTGCCCGACGGTGTGCGCAGATCCAGGTCTCGGGGGGCGGGCTTGGGAACGGGCTTGCGGATCAGCTGCTGGCGCATGCTGCCTCCTCGGCTCAGACCAGGGCCGGGCGGCGGGGTTCCACCGTGCGGCTGTCGGGGAGCAGTTCACCGGTGTCGTCGAAGATGACCACGCCGTTGCAGAGCAGGCTCCAGCCCTGTTCGGGGTGGGAGGCCACAATGCGGGCGGCGTCGTGATCGGCGCTGTCGGCGGTTGGGCAGGGGGGCTGGTGGGAGCACATGGCGCACCTCCTCGCGAAGTGGGGCGGGAAGGCCGGTGGTCACCCGGTCGAATCCGCGATCCACGGTGGCGGTGAGTATTACTGATCGCCGCCCCCGGACGGAACCCATATTCGCCGTCCAGTTCAGGGTGTGTATGCCCGATTACCATGCGCTCATGCCCGCTATCCGGATCGTTCACCGCACGTCTCTGCCGGCGTCCGAGACGTGGCTTCGGCTCACGGACTGGGAGCGCCAAGGGGCACAGGTCCCCTTCACGCGGACGATCATCGACACCGCGCCCCCGACGCGCGTCGGAACGGCCTTCACGGCGCGCACGGGAGTGAGTAGGATCACGTTCGACGACCCCATGGAGGTCGTCGTCTGGCGGCCGCCCGCGGAGGGCGGCCCGCCGGGGCTGGTCCGGCTGGAGAAGCGCGGCCGGTCGGTGACGGGCTGGGCGGAGATCGAGATCCGTCCCCTCGCCGGGGGCGGGACGGAGGTCCACTGGCGTGAGGACCTGCGCCTGCGTGGCCTCCCCCGCGCCCTGGATCCCGTGGTCGCGGCGGCGGGCCGCTTCCTCTTCGGACGGGCCGTGGCCCGGCTGCTGGCCCCCTGAGGACGGGGGCCGGGGTGCCGTGATCACCGCGCCGGTGATCACGACGCGACCGAGGAGTCCCCGTGGCCACTCCGCCACTGCCGCCGCAGCAGCCGGGAGCCGGCCCGTACGGCCCCTCCGTACCGGGGCGGGCCGACGCGTCCGGCGGCCCCGTGTTCACGGGCCCGCAGCAGCCGTACGGCGCGTACGCCGCCCACCCGCGGCCGGGCCGGTACGGCTGCACCCTGTGCGGGGCCTGGCCCGCCGCGCCCGCGACCGTACGCGGCCACCAGGGCCTGATCGTGCTGATGCGGTTCCTGAGCCTGCGCGGGCGCTCTGCCGCGACCGCGGACTCGCCACCTACCGCCGCATGCCCTCGGACACCCTGTGGCAGGGCTGGTGGGGTCCGCTCCTTCTTCATCACGCCGGTGACCCTGCTGATGAACCTCGGCCCGCGGGCGGCCTTCCGCCGGCTCACGCCCCCGGCGGGCGGCTACCGGCCCGCTCTCGCCCCGGGCAGGCCGGCGCCGGGCCCCGGCGCTGCTCTTCCCTCTGCCGGTCCTGCTCGTCCTCCTGGCCGTGCCGACCTTCCTCGTGCTCGGCCTGGTGTTCGGCGAACCGAAGCCGGCCACGGGGCAGTGCGCATCTCCGACCTGAAGTACGGCCGGGACGAGTTCACCATTTCTGCCTGACCCGGCTGGGCTGAGGCTCGGGGTGCGGGCCCGGCACCCCGCACCCTCGCCGCCGAGGCCCAGCGCCCAGCGCCCAGCGCCTAGCGGATCGGCATGCCGGAGATCGTGCGGGCGATCACGAGGCGCTGGATCTCGCTGGTCCCCTCGAAGATGGTGTAGATGGCGCTGTCCCGGTGCATGCGCTCCACCGGGTACTCGCGGGTGAAGCCGTTGCCGCCGAGGATCTGTATGGCCTGGGCGGTGACCTTCTTGGCGACCTCGCTCGCGAAGAGCTTCGACATCGAGCCCTCCGCCGAGTCGAACGGCCGGCCCGCGACCGCCATCCAGGAGGCCCGCCACACCAGCAGCCGGGCCGCGTCGATCTGCGTCCGCATGTCGGCGAGCTGGAAGGCCACGCCCTGGTTGTCGATGATCGGACGGCCGAACTGTGTACGGGTCTTGGCGTAGTCGAGGGCGACCTCGTACGCGGCGCGCGCGGTGCCCACGGCCATCGCGCCGACCGCCGGCCGGGAGGCCTCGAAGGTGGCCATGGCCGCGTTCTTCACGCGCTCGCCGCCGCCGCTGCGGGCGCGCTCGCGGGACCGCGCGAGGCGCTCGTCCAGCTTCTCCTTGCCGCCGAGCAGGCAGGAGCCCGGGATCCGTACGTCCTCCAGGACCACCTCGGCGGTGTGCGAGGCGCGGATGCCGTGCTTCTTGAACTTCTGGCCCTGCGAGAGCCCCGGGGTGCCCGGCGGCACGATGAAGGAGGCGTGCCCCTTGGTGCCCAGCTCCGGGTCGACGACGGCCACGACGATGTGGACGTTGGCGATGCCGCCGTTGGTCGCCCAGGTCTTGGTGCCGTTGAGCACCCACTCGTCCTTGGCCTGGTCGTAGACCGCGCGGGTGCGCATCGCGCCGACGTCGGAGCCGGCGTCCGGCTCGGAGGAACAGAAGGCGGCGACCTTCACGTCGTCGGGGGTGCCGTACATCTGCGGGATCCAGGTGCCGATCTGCTCCTCGGTGCCGTTGGCGACGACGCCGATGGCCGCGAGCCCGGTGCCGACGATCGACAGGGCGATGCCGGCGTCGCCCCAGAAGAGCTCCTCCATCGCCATCGGGATGCCGAGGCCCGTCGGGTCGAAGAACTGCTGGGCGTAGAAGTCCAGCGAGTAGATGCCGACCTTGGCGGCCTCCTGGATGACGGGCCAGGGAGTCTCTTCGCGCTCGTCCCATTCCGCGGCGGCGGGGCGCATCACATCGGCGGCGAAGCCGTGGATCCAGTCCCGCACCTGCTTCTGGTCGTCGTTGAGCTCCATGGTGAACTCCGCCATGTCCCCTCCACCTGTTCTGTACTCGTCCCTGCGAAGGTTACTAGCGGTAACCTATACGGGGCCACAGTCTGTTACTGGCGAGTAAGCACTGTCAAGCACCGGCGATACCGGCGCGGGCGCCCGGCTCGGTACCCGCCGATTCGATCGCCGGGGTGCGCCGGGTGTTACGTTGCGTGGGCGTCACGCACATCGCAAGGGCGGGGAGAGAAACACGTCATGGAGACCACTCAGCAGGCCGGCGAACCGGGAGCGGCCGAGCGCCGCCGGCGGGAGCTGCTCGAAGCCGCCGACCGGGTCGTGCTCAGGGACGGCCCCAAAGCCTCCATGAACGCCATCGCGGCGGAGGCCGGCATCACCAAGCCCATCCTCTACCGGCACTTCGGGGACAAGGCGGGCCTCTACCAGGCACTCGCCGTCCGGCACACCGACGCCCTGCTCGACTCGCTGCGCGCCGCGCTCGACGCCCCCGCCGAGCGGCGCCGCCGGGTGGAGGCGACCCTCGACACCTATCTCGCCGCGATCGAGGCCCGCCCGCAGGTCTACCGCTTCCTGATGCACCCGGCCGAGGACTCCCACAGCGCCGAGCGCGGCTTCGACGTCGGCCTGCACTCGGCCCCGCTGCTGCGCCGGCTCGGCGAGGAACTGGCCCAGGTGATCGGCGAGCGGGTGGACCTCGGGCCGGGCGGCGAGCGGCTCGCCCGGGTCTGGGGCCACGGCATCGTCGGCATGATGCACGCGGCCGGCGACTGGTGGCTGGGCGAACGCCCCTGCGAGCGCGCGGACCTGGTCACCGCCCTCACGGACCTCCTCTGGGGCCGCCTGGCCACAGCCGGCAACCGCGTCAACGGCCCGGGCTTCTGACCGATCCGGCGTCGCCGAGGCCCTTGGGCTTCGCCCAGGCAGGTTTCAGCCCCGCCGGCGTTCGAGGCGCGGGTCCGGGCAGAGCCTCGGCCCACTCCAGCCCCGCCGCCGTTTGAGGCGCGGGTCCGGGCAGAGCCTCGGCCCACTCCAGCCCCGCCGCCGGGCAGAGCCTCGGCCCACTCCAGCCCCGCCGGCGTTTGAGGCGCGGGTCCGGGCAGAGCCTCGGCCCACTCCAGCCCCGCCGGCGTTTGAGGCGCGGGTCCGGGCAGAGCCCGGTGCCCGGCGGAGCCGGGTTCCTGGGGCTCCGCCCCAGACCCCGCTCCTCAAACGCCGGAGGGGCTGGGTTTTGGCCCGGCGCAGCCGAGAAGAGGGCGGGCCTAGCCGCGAGCCGACCACGGGGCCTTACGGATCGCGCGCCGCAGGCGACGGGCCCGCAGCCCGGTCACGCGGTCCGCGTAAACGGTGCCCGCCAGGTGATCGCACTCATGCTGCAGGCACCGCGCGAAGAACCCCGTACCGGAGATCCGCACCGCCGCCCCGTCCGACGTCACCCCCTCGACGACCGCGTGGTCGTAGCGGGCCGTCCCCGCCTCCAGCCCCGGCAGCGACAGGCACCCCTCGGGCCCGAGGAACTCGTCCCCGTCGGCCGTCACCAGGCGCGGATTGACGATGTGCCCGACGTGGCGGACGTCCTCGTCGTCGGGGCAGTCGTAGACGAACACCCGCTGCCCGACGCCGATCTGGTTCGCGGCGAGCCCGACGCCCTCCGCGGCGTACATCGTCGCGAACATGTCCTCGATGAGCCGGTCGAGGGCCGGGCCGAATTCGGTGACTTCCGCGCACGCCGAGTGGAGCACCGGATCACCGAGCAGGCTCATGGTGCGGACGAGTCCGGTGGTACCGGGAATGAGGCGCTGTCGCATGGCCGTAAGCCTACGACGGGCGACTATATGAGGAGATCCGAGGCGGGGCGGGGGCGCCGCGGTCAAGGCTCCGGCCGGTACTGGATAGGCTGGGGGCGACCGACGCAAGGAGGACAAGGGACGATGGCAGGCAACACAGAGCCGCTTTCGCCGCGGGCCAAGCTGGCCGTGACGGCGGGCAAGGCCGCGGCGGCGGTGTCGCGGGCCGCGGGACGCGGAAGCGGATCGGTGATCGGCGGCAAGGTCGCACTCAGGCTCGACCCCGATCTTCTCGGCGCGCTGGCGCAACATCTCGACGTCGTCCTCGTCTCCGCGACGAACGGCAAGACCACGACGACCCGGCTGATCGCGGAGGCCCTGCGGGCCAGCGGTCCGGTCGTCTCCAACGCCCTCGGCGCCAACATGCCGGCCGGCATCACCTCGGCCCTGGCGGGCGGCTCGGACGCCAAGTACGGCGTCATCGAGGTCGACGAGAAGTACCTGGCCGGAGTGGCCCGGGACGTCACCCCCAAGGTGATCGCCCTGCTCAACCTCTCCCGCGACCAGCTGGACCGCGCCGCCGAGACCCGCATGCTCGCGGAGAAGTGGCGCGAGGGCCTCTCGGGCTCCAAGGCGGTCATCGTCGCCAACTGCGACGACCCGCTGATCGTCTGGTCCGCCTCCTCCTCGCAGAATGTGGTGTGGGTCGCGGCCGGCCAGGAGTGGAAGGACGACGCCTGGTCATGCCCCTCCTGCGGCGGTGTCATGCAGCGCCCGGGCGACGACTGGTTCTGCGGCGAGTGCGGCTTCCGGCGCCCCACCCCGACCTGGGTGCTCTCCGGCGACCACGTGCTGGACCCGCACGGCTCGGCCTGGCCGATCCACCTCCAGCTGCCCGGCCGCGCCAACAAGGCCAACGCGGCCACCTCGGCCGCCGTGGCCGCCGTCTTCGGCGTCCCGCCGCAGGTCGCGCTGGAGCGGATGTACCAGGTGCAGGCCGTCGCCGGCCGCTACGACGTGGTGAACTTCCAGGGCCGTGAGCTGCGGCTGCTGCTCGCGAAGAACCCGGCCGGCTGGCTCGAAACGTTTTCGCTGATCGACCCGCCGCCGACCCCGGTGATCCTCTCGGTGAACGCGCGCGGCGCCGACGGCACCGACACCTCCTGGCTGTGGGACGTGGACTACCCGCGTCTGGCGGGCCACCCGATCTTCGTGATCGGTGACCGCAAGCTGGACCTCGCGGTCCGCCTCGAGGTCGCGGGCCTGGACTTCCGGGTGTGCGAGACCCTCGACGAAGCCGTGCAGCTCGCGCCGCCGGGACAGATCGAGCTGATCGCCAACTACACCGCCTTCCAGGACGTGCGCCGCCGCGTCGGCAACTAGTACCCATAGAGGACAAGAGCATGAGCGACAACAGCCTGCGTCTGGTGTGGGTCTACCCCGACCTGCTGAGCACGTACGGAGACCAGGGCAACGCCCTCGTGGTGGAGCGCCGGGCGCGTCAGCGCGGCCTGGACGTGCAGCGCGTGGACGTGCGCAGCGACCAGCCGATCCCCACCTCGGGCGACATCTACCTGATCGGCGGCGGTGAGGACCGGCCGCAGCGCCTGGCCGCGGAGCGCCTGCTGCGCGACGGCGGTCTGGAGCGCGCCGTGTCGAACGGGGCGATCGTCTTCTCCGTCTGCGCCGGGTACCAGATCCTCGGCCAGGAGTTCGTCAACGACCAGGGGCAGCGCCAGGAGGGTCTCGGCCTCCTGGACGTGGTCACCGTGCGCGGTGAGGGCGAGCGGTGCGTCGGCGACGTCCTCGCCGACATCGACCCCCGCCTGGGCCTGCCGCAGCTGACGGGCTTCGAGAACCACCAGGGCGTCACGCACCTCGGCCCGACGGCCAAGCCGTTCGCCCGGGTGACCATGGGCCGCGGCAACGGCACCGGCGACGGCACCGAAGGCGCGTACAACGACACGGTGTTCGGCACCTACATGCACGGCCCCGTGATGGCCCGCAACCCGCAGATCGCGGACCTGCTGCTGAAGCTGGCCCTCGACGTGAACGCGCTGCCGGCCATAGACGACCGGTGGTACGAGGCGCTGCGCGCGGAGCGCATCGCCGCCGCGACGCAGCCCGCGTAGCACCCCGCGGACCGCTCATCGGGGCGGCCCCGTCATCATCTGTTCGGCCCGGTTTTCCCTAGGGGGAACCGGGCCGACGTGGTTTCGTACGACGAGTGCGACCAGCATGTGGAGGATGGTTCAGCCGACCGCTCCACCGCTTGTAGGGTGGCCGTAGTTCCAACCGGACGACGTGGTCCGGTCGTCGGCCCACGTTGCAAAGGTCCGTTCCTGCCATGCGCATAGGTGTGCTCACTTCCGGTGGCGATTGCCCCGGCCTCAATGCCGTCATCCGCTCCGTCGTGCACCGCGCGGTCGTCGACCACGGTGACGAGGTGATCGGCTTCCTCGACGGCTGGAAGGGCCTCCTGGAGGCGGACTACCGCAAGCTCGACCTCGACGCCGTCGGCGGCATCCTCGCCCGCGGCGGCACCATACTCGGCTCCTCCCGCGTCCAGCCCGCGCACCTGCGGGACGGCGTGGAGCGCGCCCGCGGCCACGTCGCGGACCTGGGCCTCGACGCGATCATCCCGATCGGCGGCGAGGGCACGCTGAAGGCGGCGAACCTGCTCTCGCAGGCCGGTCTGCCCATCGTCGGCGTCCCGAAGACCATCGACAACGACATCGCCTCCACCGACGTCACCTTCGGCTTCGACACGGCCGTCGGCGTGGCCACCGAGGCGCTGGACCGGCTGAAGACCACCGCCGAGTCCCACCAGCGCGTGATGGTCGTGGAGGTCATGGGCCGCCACACCGGCTGGATCGCCCTGCACTCGGGCATGGCGGCCGGCGCGCACGCGATCGTCGTGCCGGAGCGCCCCTTCGACATCGAGGAGCTGACGGCGATCGTCGGCGAGCGCTTCTCCGCGGGCAAGCGGTTCGCGATCGTCGTGGTCGCCGAGGGCGCCAAGCCGCGCCCCGGCTCGATGGACCTCGCGGAGGGCGGCGTCGACATGTACGGCCACGAGCGGTTCGCCGGCATCGGCAACCGGCTCGCCGTGGAGCTGGAGCACCGCCTGGGCAAGGAGGCCCGTCCAGTGATCCTGGGCCACGTCCAGCGCGGCGGCACGCCCACCGCGTACGACCGGGTCCTGGCCACCCGCTTCGGCTGGCACGCCGTGGAGGCGGCGCACCGCGGCGAGTTCGGCATGCTGACAGCGCTGCGCGGCACGGACATCGAGATGGTGCCGCTCGCCGAGGCCACCTCGACGCTCAAGACGGTGCCGGCGGCGCGGTACGACGAGGCCCAGACCGTTCTCTGACGCCCTGTCGTACGCCCCTTTTGTCATGAGCCGCCCCCGCGCGCACGAGCGTACGGGGGCGGCACTACTGTGGTGGGGCACCACGGTCAAGGGAGTGAACAGATGGATCACAGCGGGCACGGCACGGTCATGGACATGGACCTGCCGCCGTTCACTCTCGGACGCGGGCTGGAGTTCTCCTTCGACGCCTTCTTCCTGGTCAGCTCGCTGGCGGCGCTCGCGCTGTACGGGTGGGGCGTGCTGCGGCTGCGCCGGCGCGGGGACTCCTGGCCGCCGGGCCGGACCATCGCGTTCACCCTGGGCGTGCTGACCGTGGTCCTGATGATGTGCACCAAGCTGAACGACTACGGCATGGTCATGTTCAGCGTGCACATGGTCCAGCACATGGTGATCAGCATGGTCACCCCGATCCTGGTGCTGCTGGGCGCTCCGGTGACGCTGGCGCTGCGCGCGCTGCCGCCCGCCGCCCGTGGCCACAAGGGGCCGCGCGAGGTGCTGCTGATGCTGCTGCACAGCCGGTACATGAAGGTGGTCACCCACCCCGCCTTCACGATCCCGATGTTCATCGCGAGCCTTTACGGCCTGTACTTCACCCCGCTCTTCGACTTCCTGATGGAGAGCCGGACCGGGCACATCGCGATGATGGTCCACTTCCTCGCCGTCGGCCTGATCTTCTTCTGGCCGATCATGGGCATCGACCCGGGTCCGCACCGTCCGGGCTACGTGATGCGGATGCTGGAGCTCTTCGCGGGCATGCCCTTCCACGCCTTCTTCGGCATCGCCCTGATGATGGCGAGCCAGCCGATGATCAAGACGTACGCGAACCCGCCGGCCTCCCTCCGCATCGACGCGCTGCTCGACCAGCAGTGGGGCGGCGGCATCGCCTGGGCGTTCAGCGAGATCCCCTCGGTGCTGGTCCTGATCGCGCTGGTCTACCAGTGGTACCACTCCGAGCAGCGGGCCGCGAAGCGCTCCGACCGGGCCGAGGACCGCAACGGCGACCAGGAGCTGGCGGCGTACAACGCCTATCTCGCCTCGCTGCAAGCGCGTGGCCAGTAGCGGAACACCGCCTTCGCGCGTCACCATGGGGCATGACCGGATCCGTTAAGGCGATGGCCGTCATGACCTTCGCCGCACTGGTGGCCGTGGCCACGTATTCCGTGGTCCTCGGCAGCAACGGCTGGCTGTGGTTCGGCTGGGTGGTGCTGGGGCTGCTGACCGCCGGGATGGCCGCCTCGCGCAGCGTGTGAGGAAGGTTCCCGCCGCCCTCTGCCGGCCCGCGACTCACCGTCCGTAAAATGTCGGTGACAACGGGATATCGACAGGGAGCGGCCTGGTGTTCTACCACTTGCTCAAGCACGTGTTGCTCGGACCCCTGCTACGGCTGCTGTTCAGGCCTCGGATCGAGGGCCTGGAGAACATCCCGGCAGAGGGTGCCGCGATCGTCGCGGGCAATCACCTGTCGTTCTCCGACCACTTCCTGATGCCCGCGATCCTCAAGCGGCGGATCACCTTCCTCGCGAAGGCCGAGTACTTCACCGGCCCCGGGGTCAAGGGCCGGCTCACGGCCGCCTTCTTCCGCAGCGCCGGGCAGATCCCCGTGGACCGCTCCGGCAAGAACGCCGGGCAGGCGGCGCTGCGCGAGGGGCTGGCGGTGCTGGCCAAGGACGAGCTGCTGGGCATCTACCCGGAGGGGACCCGCTCGCACGACGGCCGGCTCTACAAGGGCAAGGTGGGCGTGGCCGCGATGGCCCTGGGCGCCGGGGTGCCCGTCGTGCCCTGCGCGATGGTCGGCACCTTCGAGATCCAGCCGCCCGGGCAGAAGATCCCGAACATCCGGCGGGTGACGATCCGCTTCGGCCGCCCGATGGACTTCTCCCGGTACGCCGGGATGGAAGGCGAGCGGGCCGTGCTGCGGGCGGTCACCGACGAGATCATGTACGCGATCCTCGAACTGTCCGGCCAGGAGTACGTCGACCGGTACGCGGCCGAGGTCAAGGCCGAGGAAGAGGAGGAACGGAAGAAGGCCCGGCGCAGGTCGCGCTGAGCCTCCTCCCGTACGAGCGGGCCGGACCTAGCGGACGGCCGGCAGCTCCTCACGCGCCGGCCAGCCGGCACCGGAGCCGTGGTCGAGCGAGAGCGCGGCGACCGGGGCCGGGACCGGGGCGACGGGGGCGGCGTGCGGGGCGCACGTCACGTCCTGGGCGTCGACCTTGCCGGTCAGCAGGTAGGTGTCCACCCGCGTGTTGATGCAGGGGTTGACCAGGCCCGTGACTCCGTGCGAGCCGGCGTTCTGCTCGGTGATCAGGCGCGAGCCCGCGAGGCGGCGGTGCAGCTCGACCGCGCCCTTGTACGGCGTGGCCGCGTCCCGCTCGGACTGGACGATCAGGACCGGCGGGATGCGCTTGGCGCCGACCGCGATCGGAGTGCTCTGCTTGGACTTCCAGGTCGCGCAGGGCAGGTTCATCCACGCGTTCGACCAGGTCAGGAACGGGTACTTCTCGTGGAGCCGGGTGTTGTCCCGGTCCCACTTGGCCCAGCTGGTGGGCCACTTGGCGTCCGCGCACTCGACCGCGGTGTAGACGGCGTTGCCGTTCTCCGAGGCCGCGTTGCCCTTGATGTCGCTCATGTCCGGGGCGATGGCGTCGACGAGCGCCTGCTCGTCACCGGCGGCGTAGGCGGCCCAGGTCCGGGCGACGGGCACCCAGGAGGAGTCGTAGTACGGGGCGCCCTGGAAGAAGCCGATGAGCTCGGCCGGGCCGACGACCCCGCCGATCGGGGCGGCCTTGGCCTTGCCCCGCAGCTCCTGCCACTTGGCCTCGACCTTGGCGCGGGTGTCGCCGAGGTGGAAGACCCCGTCGTTCTTGGCGACCCAGTCCTGCCAGTCGTTCCAGCGCATCTGGAAGGCGACGTCCTGGCCGAGGTTGGCCTCGTACCAGATGTTGTCCTGCGACGGGTCCACCACGCTGTCGACGACCATGCGGCGCACGTGGGTCGGGAACAGGGTCGCGTAGACCCCGCCGAGGTACGTGCCGTAGGAGACGCCGAGGAAGTTCAGCCTCGCCTCGCCGAGGGCGGCGCGGATCACGTCGAGGTCGCGCGCGGTGTTCGGCGTGGTCATGTGCGGCAGCATCTCGCCGCTGCGCTCCTTGCACCCGTCCGCGTACTCGGCGGCGAGCTTGCGCTGGGCGCGCTTGTCGGCCTCGTCGTCCGGGACCGGGTCGGCCTTGGGAGCCTTGACGAACTCCTGCGGGTCGATGCAGGAGATGGGCGCGGAGTGGCCGACACCGCGGGGGTCGAAGCCCACGAAGTCGTACGCCTTGGAGGTGTTGACCCACAGCGGGCTCTTGGTGGTCACGCGGCGCGGGAAGCGCATGCCGGAACCGCCGGGGCCGCCGGGGTTGTAGACGAGCGCGCCCTGGCGCTCCTGCCGGGTGCCCGTGCTGCCGATCCGGTCGACGGCGATCTCGATGGTCTTGCCGTACGGCTTCGCGTAGTCGAGCGGGACCTTCACCCAGCCGCACTGGATGGGCTTCTCCAGGCCCCAGTCCTCGGGGCAGTCCTTCCAGTCGATCCCCGTGCGGGCGGCGCGGGCGGCGGCGAGCTGCACGCCCAGCACCTCCGGCATCCGGAAGCCGGGGTCGGACGGGGCCGCCGCGGCCGGCGGGGCCAGCAGCAGGCTCGCCGCCAGCGTGCCGGTGATCAGTGTGGCGGCGCTCCCCAGCGCCGCGTTGCGTATCACGTGGTTGTTCCCCCTGCGTCAGATGCCGCCGTGGGCGGCCGGGTTGGTCGGGTTCGGTCGTCGGCGTGCAGGGGGATCCTGTCGTCTGACCCGGACCCGGCGACAGAGCGGGAGGGACTTCTTTGCCAACCCGATAACCGGCAACGCCTGTACCGCTGAGCGGTGTCCGACGCCCCGTTCCTCCGTTCCTCCGTTCCTCCGTCCCGCCCTTCCCCTTCCCTCCCCTCCCCTCCTCCTCGTCTCACTGCCCCGGTTCACCGGTGGTAGGTACGGCAGGCCGCGTCGAGCAGCTCGCGCAGCCGCAGGGCGTCCGGGGCCAGGGCCGTCACGAGGACGGCCGGACCGGCCAGCGGCGTCACCGCGGCGAACTCCCCCAGCACCGCCGCCGCGGGCGGGTCCTCGGCGAAGGCGGGGTCGACGACGAGGAGCTGGCCGAGCGCCCGGTGGCCGGCCAGGCCCGCCGGGCCGTCCCAGCCGCCGGGCGCGCCGGGTCCGCAGGCGAGTTCCTGGTCCAGCAGCGGACGGCCGCCGCGGGTGACGGTGAGGCGGCTGCGCAGCAGGCCCGGGGCCTCTCCGCACCGTCCCAGCACCTGTTCCTCGCGCAGCAGCAGGCGCGCCGTGGGGGCGACGTGGACGCGGGTGCGCACCCGCAGGTCGCTGCCGCGCACCGAGACCAGCGGTTCGGGCAGCCATCGCACCGACGCCCCGTCCTCCAGGGTCAGGTCCACGTCGTACCGCGCGGGCGCGCCGCCCCGGCCGGGCAGCGCCAGGGTGGCCGCCGCCGAGGCCAGGGCGAGGTTCGCCCCGGGCCCGGCGGTCGCCTCGACGGTGAGGTGGTCCCCGCCCAGCGGGGCGCTCATCGCACCGACCAGCATGACCCCGGCCTCGGCCGCGGACCCGCGGGTGCGGCGCAGCGCGAGCGGTCCCTCCCCGGCGAGCAGCGGCAGGGCGGTCCCGCCCCGGCCGTCGGCCATCGCTCGGATGCGGGCGGTGGCCCGCAGGCCCGCCAAAGGCGCCCCGGCGATGGCGGTCGTCGTGGCCGCGCTGGTCACCGTACGGACCAGGCGGCGATCCGCTCGCGCACCCAGGCGGCGACCGGGGCCACCCCGTCGGGGCCGCGCAGCGACTGGAAGGCGACGGGGAGTTCGCCGCGCTGCTCGGCGGCGTCGCGCGCCATCCGGTCGAGGTCGGAGCCGACGTGGGGGGCGAGGTCGGTCTTGTTGACGACGAGCAGGTCGGCGGTGGTGACGCCGGGGCCGCCCTTGCGGGGGATGTCGTCCCCGCCGGCCACGTCGATGACGAAGATCTGCGCGTCGACGAGGCCGCGGGAGAAGGTGGCGGTGAGGTTGTCCCCGCCGGACTCGACGAGGATCAGGTCGAGCGGGCCGCTCTCCCGGAAGGCCTCCTCCAGTTCCTCGACGGCCTCCAGGTTGGCGGAGATGTCGTCGCGGATTGCGGTGTGCGGGCAGGCGCCGGTCTCGACGGCGGTGATCCGCTCGGGCGGCAGGACGGCCTCGCGCAGCAGGAACTCGGCGTCCTCCCGCGTGTAGATGTCGTTGGTGACGACGGCCATCGAGAGCTCGGAGCGCAGGAGCCGGCACAGGGCTGCGACGGTGGCGGTCTTTCCGGAGCCGACCGGTCCGCCGAGCCCGATGCGCAGGGCGCGCCGGCTGCCGTCGGGCCGTACGGGCGCGGCGCTGTGGGTGTGCCGGTGGGGGTAGGTCACGGCGTGGTCGAGGTGCATGGGAGGTCTCCCTTGGGGGCGTTCAGGAGTGGGGGTTCGGGAAGGGACGAGGACGTGACGGTGGCGTTCAGGAGGCGAACAGGCGTACCGGCCAGTCGGCATGGGCCTGCGCCGAGATGTCCAGCAGCGGGGAGGAGGCCGCGGGCAGCGCCTGCGCCCCCTCGGCGCGGGCGCGCAGCGCGGCCCGCTCCGCCTCGGCGGCGACGGCGTCGAGGTCGGGGGCGAGCCGGGCCAGGACCCCGCTCGCCTCGAAGGGGTCCAGGCCGAGCAGCCGAACGGTGGCGGTGGCGGGCCCTCCGACGCTCTCGTACGCCGCCACGTGCGCGGCGTCGAGCGGCCCGAGTCCGGCCGCCCGGGCCGTGACGCCGAGCACCACGGGCTGGTGGGCCCCGCGCGGGAACGCCGCGGCCAGCGCCTCCAGTTCGGCGGCGGGCCAGGTGGCCCGGGCGGCCCGCAGCAGCTGCCGGCCCAGCCGCCGGGCCGCGGTGCGCAGCGCGGGCGACGGGGTGCGGGCGTCGGCGGCGGCGTCCAGCTCCGCCGGGTCGAGCCCGAGGGCGGCGGCCGCGGCGAGGCCGGCCGCGGTGAGGCCGGCGGTGTGCAGCCTGCCCCGGCAGAAGTCCTCCAGGGTGGCGGCGTCGTGGATCCGGCCCGCCTTGCAGGCGGCCTCGGCCCCGCCGGAGTGGGCGTGGCCCCCGGCGGGGAAGCGGCCGTCGGCGAGGACGAGCAGCGCGGCGCGGCTCATCGGCAGTGGCCTCTCATCAGGCTGCGCCCCATCAGAAGAGGAAGTAGCGCTGGGCCATGGGCAGTTCCGTCGCGGGGGCCGGTTCCACGGCCTCCCCGTCGATGGTGACCGTGAAGGTGTCGGCGTCGACCTCGACCCTCGGCATGGCGTCGTTGTTGCGCATGTCCGCCTTGGTCACCTTGCGGGTGTTCTCGATGGCCACGAACTCCTTGCCCAGTCCGAGCCGTTCGGGCAGTCCGTCGTCGAGCGCGGCCTGTGCGGTGAAGTTCAGCGAGTTCAGGCCGGGCGCGCGGCCGTGGCTGCCGAACATCGGCCGGGGCAGGACGGGCTGCGGGGTGGGGATGGAGGCGTTGGCGTCGCCCATCTGCGCATAGGCGATCTGTCCACCCTTGATGACGAGTTCGGGCTTGACCCCGAAGAAGGCGGGGTTCCACAGCACCAGGTCGGCGAGTTTGCCGGTCTCGACCGAGCCGATCTCGCGGGCGAGCCCCTGGGCCACCGCGGGGTTGATCGTGTACTTGGCGACGTAGCGGCGGGCCCGGTGGTTGTCTGCGGGTCCGTCGCCGGGGAGGGAGCCGCGCCGCTTCTTCATCACGTGGGCGGTCTGCCAGGTGCGCAGCACGACCTCGCCGACCCGGCCCATGGCCTGGGAGTCGGAGGAGATGATGGAGATGGCCCCGAGGTCGTGCAGGACGTCCTCGGCGGCGATGGTCGAGGGCCTGATCCGGGATTCGGCGAAGGCGAGGTCCTCGGGTACGGCCGGGTTGAGGTGGTGGCAGACCATCAGCATGTCGAGGTGTTCCTCGACGGTGTTGACGGTGTGCGGCCGGGTCGGATTGGTGGAGCTGGGCAGGATGTTGGGCTCGGAGACCACGGTGATGATGTCGGGTGCGTGCCCGCCGCCGGCGCCTTCGGTGTGGTACGAGTGGATGGTCCGCCCGGCGATGGCGGCGAGGGTGTCGGCGACGAAGCCGGCCTCGTTGAGGGTGTCGGTGTGGATGGCGACCTGGGCGCCGGTCTCCTCGCAGACGCTCAGGCAGGCGTCGATGACGGCAGGGGTGGAACCCCAGTCCTCGTGGATCTTGAACCCGAGTGCTCCGCCGCGCAGTTGGGAGTGCATGCCCTCGCGGGACATGGTGTTGCCCTTGCCGAGCAGGCCGATGTTGACCGGGTAGGCCTCCAGCGCCGCGAACATCCGGGCCAGGTGCCAGGGCCCCGGTGTGACGGTGGTGGCCTTGGTGCCTTCGGCCGGTCCGGTGCCGCCGCCGACCAGGGTGGTGATCCCGGAGGCGAGCGCCTCCTCGATGATCGTCGGGGAGATGAAGTGCACGTGGGCGTCGATGGCGCCGGCGGTGACGATCTTCCCGTTGCCCGCGATGATCTCGGTCTCGGGGCCGATGACCAGCGCGGGGTCGACCCCGTCCATGGTGTCGGGGTTGCCGGCCTTGCCGATGCCGCAGATCCGGCCGTCGCGGATGCCGAGGTCGGCCTTGACGATGCCCCAGTGGTCGAGGACGACGACCCCGGTGATCACGGTGTCCGCAGCGCCCTCGGCCCGGGTGGTGCGGGCCTGCCCCATGGATTCTCGGATCACCTTGCCGCCGCCGAAGACGGCCTCGTCGCCGGCCCGGCCGGGGCCGCCGCTGAGGTCCTGCTCGATCTCGACGAAGAGGTCGGTGTCGGCGAGCCGGATCCGGTCCCCGGCCGTCGGCCCGAAGAGGTCGGCGTACACCGGGCGGGAGATCTCAGCCATCGAGCGGCCCTCCGGTCTCCCCGCGCAGCCCCGGTACGGTGCGCAGGCCCCCCAGCGGTACGAGTTCCACCGCGACGGGGATGCCCGGCTCGAAGCGCACGGCCGTACCGGCGGCGACGTTCAGGCGCAGCCCGCGGGAGGCGGAACGGTCGAAGTCGAGGCCGGGGTTGGCCTCGGCGAAGTGGTAGTGGGAGCCGACCTGGACGGGACGGTCGGCGGTGTTGAGCACGGTGAGGCGGGTGACGGGACGGCCCTCGTTGAGGAGTACCGGGCCGTCCCCGTAAGCGATCTCGCCGGGGATCATGGGGGGTGGCACTCCCTTTCAGACGATCGGGTCGTGGACGGTGACGAGTTTGGTGCCGTCGGGGAAGGTCGCCTCGACCTGGACGTCGTGGATCATCTCGGGGATCCCCTCCATGACCTCGTCGCGGCCGAGGACGGTACGGCCGGAGGCCATCAGCTCGGCCACGGTCCGCCCGTCGCGGGCCCCTTCGAGGATGTGCGACGTGATCAGCGCGACCGCCTCCGGATGGTTGAGGCGGACCCCGCGCGCCCTTCGCTTCTCGGCCACGTCGGCGGCCACATGGATGAGCAGTCGCTCCTGCTCGTGCGGTGTCAGTTGCACGCGTATCACCAAGCTTCCGGGACAAGATCGACTTCGCGCCGAGGCGACCATAGCGGTGCTCAACACTCTGTTGACCTGCGCATATACGACCCAAGCGTCTCTTGCCCAACGCAGAGGAAGGCTTTTCGTTCCGACCACCGCCGCTTTACCGGATCATGGATGATCGTTGGTGGTCGCACGTGCCCGCCACGCTAAGGGCCGCTCTTTTCCGCTGAGTTAACGCACGTTTCGGGAAGGCACCCGGTTCGAACCCCGCGGTACCTCGGGCCCGACTTCCGTATACGGATTCGCCAGGCCGGGAATGGGCAGCCCTGCGTTCACGGACTGTTCAGCGGCACGTCGGGCGCGGCATCGCCGGGAGCGTGGCATCGCGCGGAGCGTGGGACACCCGGAGCGCGGCATGACCCGGAGCGCGGCATCGCAGAGAACCGCATGACCCGGAGCGCGGCATAGCGGAGGGCGCCCCGTCCGGGGCGCCCTCGTCCAGGTCCCCGGAGGGATCAGCAGCCGCGGGCGGTCGCGGCCGGGGCTCCGACCGTCCAGGGCAGCGCGATCGACACCGTCTTGCCGCCGTCCTCGGTCGGGGTGACCGAGAGCCGGCCGCCCGCCTCCGCGGTGAGCCAGCGGATGATGACCATGCCCCGGCCGTTGTCCTGCTGCACGGCGGCCGGGAGTCGCTTGGGCCAGCGCGGGTGGCTGTCGGTCACCCCGACGCGCAGCCACTCCTGGCGTTCCAGCCGGAGGTCGACGGTGAAGGTGGGCGACTGGCCGAATGTGTGCTGCACGGCGTTGGTGGCGAGCTCCGAGACGATCAGCCGGACGCTGTCGGCGGTCTCGGCGTCATCGGGGAGTCCCCATTCGCCCAGCACCTCCGCCACGTAGCGTCGGGCGGCGGCGACCGAGGCGGGATCGCTCGGCAGAGTGACGGATGCTTCCTGGTGGTCTGCCATGGCGACGGTCCCTTTCCCACCGGGGCGAAACGTCCCGGATCTGTGCTGGACGCCAGAGTGCCACTCATCGTGCCGCCGGATCCGCTGTTCCCCCAAGATATGCATATATCTGTCGCTCGATGCGGTGAACTCTGCTACGGAAGAGCGTATTTGGACGGCAGACTGGTGCGAGCTGTGCCGGTGGAAGGAGGCGGGTGTGCAGCACGGTCCCGCGGTGCGTCGGCGCAAGCTCGGCGAGGAACTGCGTGCCCTGCGTGACCGGTCCGGACTCACCAGTGGTGAGGCGGCCCGGATCATGGGATGGCACCAGTCGAAAATCAGCCGCATCGAGACAGGCCGCAGTGGCGTGAAACCGGAGGACATCCGGCTGCTCCTCGACGTCTACGGGGAGATCGTCAGCCCGGAGCAGCGCGCGCTGCTGGAGGCGCTGTCGGCCTCCGCCGCCGGCCCCGGACCGGGCGGCGACACCGGGCGGGGCCGCCAGTGGTGGCACGACTACCGGGGGCTGCTGCCGCAGGAGTACCGGGACTTCATCAGCCTGGAGGCGGGCGCCCGGTCGGCCCGCACCGTGGAACTGTCCGTGGTACCGGGGCTGCTGCAGACCCCCGAGTACGCGCGGGCCGTGACCCGGGCCGCGCTGGGCGGGCTGCCGGAGCCGAAGGTGGACGCGCTGGTCGACGTACGGCTGGCCCGGCAGTCGGTGCTGCGGGCCGATCCGCCGCTGGAGCTGAGCGCGGTGCTGGACGAGGCGGTGCTGCGCCGGCAGATCGGCGGGCCGGGGGTGATGACGGAGCAGTTGCGGCACCTGGCGCAGGTGGCGCGGCTTCCCCAAGTGCGCCTGCAGGTGCTGCCGTTCAGCGTGGGGGGACATCTCGGCCTCACGGGGCCGTTCGTCATTTTCTCATTTCCGAACATCGCCGATCTGGATGTGGTGGTACTCGACCATTTGACGAGTAGCCTCTATCTGGAGCGGAAGGAAGACCTTGAGGCGTACGGCGCCGCGTTCCGCACCATCCAGGCGCACGCCCTTTCGCCCCAGGACTCGTCGGATCTCATCAGCTCACTCGCTGACGACGCGTAAGGAGGCACCCCCGTGTCCGCAACCCCCTTATCCACCAGCGGACTTCTGATCGGCGCGCGGTGGCGGCGGAGCAGCCGCAGCACCGGAATGAACAACTGCGTGGAAGCGGCCGTCCTCGGCGGCGGCCTGCTGGCCGTCCGTGACTCCAAGCGGACGGACGGCCCGGCCGTGCTCTTCACCGGGCCCGCCTGGGACGGCTTCCTCGCCTCGGTACGGGCGGACGCGCGCGCGTGATCCCGCCTACCGGTCCGTGGCTCCGGCGGGCGCGGTCGCAAGGATCGTCCCGACCGCCCGGTTGATCTCCTCCCCCGTGAGATCGGCCCGAGCGGTCAGCCGCAGCCGGGAGATGCCGTCCGGCACCGACGGCGGGCGGAAGCACCCCACGGACAGACCTGCCTCGCGGCAGTCGGCGGCCCAGCGCAGTGCCGCCGAAGCCGACGGGGCCCGCACCGACACCACGGCCGCGTCCGGCCGGGCCGCGGTCAGGCCGGACGCGGTGAGCCGCTCGTACAGTTCGGCGGCCACCTCACGGGCGCGGCCCGCGCGCTCCGGTTCCCGCCGGAGCAGGCGCAGGCTCGCCAGTGCCGCGCCGGCGGCGGCCGGGGCCAGCCCGGTGTCGAAGATGAAGGTGCGCGCCGTGTTGACCAGGTGTCTGATCACCTTGGCCGGGCCGAGCACGGCTCCGCCCTGGCTGCCCAGGGACTTCGAGAGGGTCAGGGTCGCGACCACGTAGGGCGCCCCCGCGAGCCCGGCGGCGTGCAGCGCGCCGCGGCCTCCCTCGCCCAGCACGCCCAGCCCGTGGGCGTCGTCCACGAGCAGGACCGCGCCCTCGTCCCGGCAGACCCCGGCGTAGCCGGCGAGCGGGGCGGCGTCGCCGTCCACGGAGAACACCGAGTCGCTGACCAGCAGGCCCCGGCCCTCGTGCGCGGCCAGCGCCTTGCGCGCGGCCTCCGGGTCGGCGTGCGGAACCACGGCGGTCTCGGCGCGCGCGAGCCGGCAGCCGTCGACGATCGAGGCGTGGTTCCCGGCGTCGGAGACGACCAGCGTGCCCCAGGCGCCGAGCGCCGTGACGGCGGCGAGGTTGGCTGCGTACCCGGAGGACAGGACCAGCGCGGCCTCGAAACCGCAGAAGGCGGCGAGCTCCCGTTCCAGCTCCGCGTGCAGCTCGGTCGTCCCCGTGACAAGACGGGAACCGGTGGCTCCGGCGCCCCAGCACTCGGCCGCCTCCCGTGCCCCCCGGATGGTCTCGGGGTGCCGGGACAGCCCGAGGTAGTCGTTGCTCGCCAGGTCCAGCAGCGGCGACACCGGCGGGCGCGGGCGGAGCGTACGGACCAGACCGGCCTGCTCCCGGGCGCTCTCCGCGGCGTCGATCCAGGCGAAGACGTCCGCGGGGTCGGGAGTGTGCTGGGGCATGGGCATGTCCTCGTGTTTTGTCGGCAGTCCACAGACCTGCCCGACCCTAGCCGCCGTGACTTGTGCGCCAGGTGTGGTGATACACACACACCCATCCGGCCATGTTGTGCGATCTCTCCTTGGCCGGGAGTGGTCGTGTGGGACAGGATCGGGTCCATGGACCTGCTGAACACCCTGGTGGACAAGGGGCTGCGGCGCGAGCTGCCGACCCGCGAAGAGGCGCTCGCCGTACTGGCGACTTCTGACGACGAACTGCTCGACGTGGTGGCCGCTGCCGGCAAGGTGCGCCGCCAGTGGTTCGGGCGTCGCGTCAAGCTGAACTACCTGGTCAACCTGAAGTCGGGGCTGTGCCCCGAGGACTGCTCGTACTGCTCCCAGCGCCTGGGGTCGAAGGCCGAGATCCTCAAGTACACCTGGCTGAAGCCGGAGGAGGCCTCCCAGGCCGCCGCCGCCGGTGTCGCGGGCGGCGCGAAGCGGGTCTGCCTGGTCGCGAGCGGCCGCGGGCCGACGGACCGGGACGTGGACCGGGTCGGCAAGACGATCGCGGCGATCAAGGAGCAGAACGAGGGCATCGAGGTCTGCGCGTGCCTCGGCCTGCTCTCGGACGGCCAGGCGGAGCGGCTGCGGGACGCGGGCGCGGACGCCTACAACCACAACCTCAACACCTCCGAGGCGACGTACGGGCAGATCACCAAGACCCACACCTACGCGGACCGGGTCGACACGGTGGAGAAGGCGCACGCCGCCGGCCTGTCCGCGTGCTCCGGCCTGATCGCGGGCATGGGCGAGACCGACGAGGACCTGGTCGACGTCGTCTTCTCCCTGCGCGAACTGGACGCGGACTCGGTCCCGGTCAACTTCCTGATCCCCTTCGAGGGCACCCCGCTGGCCAAGGAGTGGAACCTCACCCCGCAGCGCTGCCTGCGGATCCTGGCGATGGCGCGCTTCGTCTGCCCCGACGTCGAGGTCCGGCTCGCGGGCGGGCGCGAGGTGCACCTGCGCTCGCTGCAGCCGCTGGCCCTGCACGTGGTCAACTCGATCTTCCTGGGCGACTACCTGACCAGTGAGGGCCAGGCCGGCCAGACCGACCTCGACATGATCGCGGACGCCGGTTTCGAGGTGGAGGGCGCCGGTACGACGACCCTTCCCGCGCACCGCTCCGACGTGGCGGCCGCGGCTCCCTCCGGAGGCTGCGGTTCGAACGGCGGCGCCTCCCTCTGCGGTTCGGGCGCCTCCACCGCCGAGGACGCCCCGGCCGCCGGCTGCGGCTCGGCGTGCGGCGGCTGCTCCGGGCACGAGCACGCGCAGGCGGCGCCCGTGGCGGCCCAGGCCGTGCCCCTGGCAGCCCAGGCCGTGCCCGGCGAGGTCCGCTCGGACCTGGTGGCGGTGCGCCGCCGCGGCGCGGGAACGGACATCGCGCCCAATGCCTGACCGGCTCGCACCCCCGTCGTCGGGCGCTTGCGAACTGCTCGCCCTGGACCGGCAGCACGTCTGGCACCCGTACGGTCCGATGCCCGGACGGCAGGAGCCGCTGGTCATCGCCTCCGCCTCGGGGGTGCGGCTGCGGCTCGCCGACCCGTCTCAGGGAGAGGGCGGCCACGAGGAGCTCGTCGACGGCATGTCCTCCTGGTGGTCGGCGATCCACGGGTACAACCACCCGGTGCTCAACGAGGCCGTGACCGCGCAGCTGGGCCAGATGTCGCACGTGATGTTCGGCGGGCTCACCCACGAGCCCGCCGTCCGGCTCGCCGCGAAGCTCGTCGAGATCACCCCGCCGGGACTGGAACACGTGTTCCTCTCCGACTCGGGCTCGGTCTCGGTCGAGGTCGCGGTGAAGATGTGCCTCCAGTACTGGCGTTCGGTGGGGCGCACCGGCAAGACCCGGCTGCTGACCTGGCGCGGCGGCTACCACGGGGACACCTGGCAGCCGATGGCCGTCTGCGACCCCGAGGGCGGGATGCACGAGCTGTGGCAGGGTCACCTGCCGCGGCAGGTCTTCGCGGACGCCCCGCCCGGTGGTTTCGACACGCCCGTGGACCCGGCGTACGCCGACCACCTGCGCTCCCTGATCGCCGCGCACGCGGACGAGCTGGCCGCCGTCATCGTGGAGCCGGTGGTGCAGGGCGCGGGCGGCATGCGCTTCCACAACCCGGCCTACCTCCGGGTGCTGCGCGACCTGTGCGACGAGTACGGCGTCCTCCTCATCCTGGACGAGATCGCCACGGGATTCGGCCGTACGGGTGCGCTCTTCGCGGCGGACCACGCGGGCATCACCCCGGACGTGATGTGCCTGGGCAAGTCGCTGACCGGCGGTTACCTCACGCTGGCGGCGACCCTGTGCACCGAGCGGGTGGCGGACGGGATCTCCCAGGGCGACGTCCCCGTACTCGCCCACGGTCCGACCTTCATGGGCAACCCGCTCGCGACGGCCGTGGCCCTCGCCTCCGTCGACCTCCTCCTCGGCCAGGACTGGACGACCGAGGTCAAGCGGATCGAGGCGGGGCTGCGCGAGGGCTTGGCGGCCGCGGCCGCGATCCCGGGCGTGCGGGACGTACGCGTGCTCGGCGCGATCGGCGTGGTCCAACTGGACCACGACGTCGACGTGGTGGCCGCCACGCGGGCGGCGGTGCGCGAGGGCGTGTGGGTGCGCCCGTTCCGGGACCTGATCTATGTCATGCCGCCGTTCGTCACCGGCGATGCGGACGTGACCCGTATCTGCCGTGCGGTGTGTGCGGCGGCGCAGGAAGGCTGACATGTCCGTGTTGATGGTGTCCGGGACGGGCACGGAGATCGGCAAGACGGTGGTCACGTCGGCGATCGCGGCCGCCGCGGTGGCGGCCGGCCGCAAGGTGGCGGTGCTCAAGCCCGCGCAGACGGGTGTCGGCCCGCAGGAGCCGGGGGACGCCGCGGAAGCGGTCCGCCTGGCCGGCCCGTCCGTCACGGCGGTCGAACTGGCCCGCTACCCGGAGCCCTTGGCCCCGGACACGGCGGCCCGCCGCGCGGGGCTGGCGACGCTCGCCCCGGCAGACATCGCGGAGGCCGCCCTGCGGTTGTCCGAGGACCACGACCTGGTCCTGGTGGAGGGCGCGGGCGGGCTGCTCGTCCGCTTCGACGAGGCGGGCCACACGCTGGCCGACGCGGCCCGCCTCCTGGACGCCCCGACGCTGATCGTCGCCCCGGCGGGACTCGGCACCCTCAACTCCACCACCCTCACGGCGCAGGCCCTGCGGGCACGGGACCTGACCGCGCTGGGCGTGGTGATCGGCAGCTGGCCCGAGTCCCCGGACCTGGCGGCCCGCTGCAACCTGGCGGACCTCACGAAGTCCTCGGGCCTCCCCCTCCTGGGCGCGGCCCCGGAGGGCGCGGGCACCCTCCCGCCGGACCGCTTCCGCACCGCGGCCCCCTCCTGGCTGGCCCCACCCCTGTCGGGCGCCTGGTCGGCGGACCGGTTCCTCGCCACCTGGGCCCCTCCGGCCTTCGCCCTGCAGAGCTGACCGGGCGACCGTGAACCGAAGACGGCAGAAGAAACTGTCGAGGCGGCTGGTCGCCGCCTCGGCGTTCGGGCGCACCGACCGTGTCCGAGCGCTGCTGCTGGCCGGCGCCCACCCGGACACGGCCGACCCCGAGGGCACCACTCCCCTGTACGCGGCGTCCGTTCAGGGATCCCTCGACACCGTCCGCTGCCTCCTGGCAGCGGGCGCCTCCCCGAACACGGAAAGCGGACACGGCACCGAGGGCACGCCATTGTGCGCGGCCGCGTCCTGGGGCCACACCGACACGGTCCGCGAACTCCTGGCCCACGGCGCCGACCCGAACCTCCCCGAAGACCAAGGCGCGGGCCTCACCCCCCTGGCCTGGTCCCTGAGAGCCCCCCACCCGGAAACAACCAAAACCCTCCTCACCGCAGGAGCCCTCCCCCCAACCCAACCCACCTCGCCGCGCAACTCCAGCCCCGCCGGCCCAATCCAGCCCCGCCGGCGTTTGAGGCGCGGGGCCCGGGGCAGAGCCCCGATCCTTTCCTGACACCGCCCCATCCAGCCCCGCCGCGCAACTCCAGCCCCGCCGGCGTTTGAGGCGCGGGGTCCGGGGCGGAGCCCCGATCCTTGACGTCCGCCACCCACCGGCCCCACCGACCCTCACGGCGCGCGCCCCGCCCCCCGCCCCCACCGGCGGAGCCACAGGCGGAGCCACCGGCCCAGGGATGACCCGCCACCCACCGGGCACCCTCAGGTACGGGAACGTCCGCCCCCGGGAGGTCCGTCATGCCACTGCCCCGCCGCCGCACCACCAGCACCACCACACCCCACGACCCCGTCCACCACCCCCTCTTCGCCCGCTTCTACGCCCGCGCCAGCACCGCCGCCGAGACCCGCGCCGGCATCGCCCCCCTCCGCCGCGAGCTGCTGCACGGCATCTCCGGCCGCGTCATCGAAATCGGCGCAGGCAACGGCCTGAACTTCCCGCACTACCCCCGCGCCGTCTCCGAAGTGGTCGCCGTCGAACCGGAGCGCACCCTCCGCCGCCTCGCGGCCTCCGCCGCCCTGCGCTGCGAGGTCCCCGTGGACGTCGTACCCGGCGCCGCCGAGGCCCTCCCCGTCAAGAGCGAGGCCTTCGACGCCGCCGTCGCCTCGCTGGTGCTGTGCACCGTACGGGACCTGCACCGCTCCCTCGCCGAACTGCACCGCGTGCTCCGCCCCGACGCCGAGCTGCGCTTCTTCGAGCACGCCCGCGCCCCCGGCCCTGGCATGGCCGCCCTCCAGCGCACCCTGGACCGCACCGTCTGGCCCCACCTCTTCGGCGGCTGCCACACCGCCCGCGACCCGCTCGCCGCCATCGAGGCCGCCGGCTTCCGGATCGTCTCGCAGCGCAGCCTCCGGCTGCCGGAGCGCGGCCCGGCCCTCCCCACCTCCTACTGCGTCATCGGGTCGGCCCGTCGAGTGGCTTGACCCAGCGCGTCCACTGCTCCTGGGGCCGGTAGCCCACCGCGTCCCACACCCGGTGCGCCCGCTCGTTGCGGTCGAGCACCATCGCGTCCCCGCGCCGCCCGCCGAGCGCCACGAAGCGGTCCTCGGCGGCGGCCAGCAGCGCGGCGCCTATCCCCCGCCTGCGGTGTCCGGGGTGCACGGCGAGCCGGTACAGGTGACAGCGCCAGCCGTCGAACCCGGCGATCACGGTCCCGACGAGCTCGCCGTCGCGCCGCGCGAGCAGCAGCGCCTCCGGATCGCGGGCGTGGAGCCGCTCGACCCCGGCCAGGTCGTCGCTGATACTCGTTCCCTCTGCGGCGCTCTTCCAGAAGTCCAGCACGGCGCCGAGGTCGGCGGCCGCCGCGGGGCCGATGTGAAGATCAGTCATGTCCGGATCCCATCATCCGGCCGCGCTCCGCCAAAAGAATGACCCGTTCCCTTTGCCCGTCCTTTACCATGTGTGCAAAGCGAAAGCCCCTCTCAAGTGAAAGGTGTGAGCGTCCGCCCATGGGCGAGCCTCCCAGTCCACGGCATACCCGTTCGCGACATCGCGCGGTCCCCCTCCTCCTGGCCGATCATGGGACGGAGGTGATCGACCGATGACCGAAGTGCTCCTCCTCGTCGTGGCACTGCTGCTCTGCATCACCTGCGGGGTCTTCGTCGCGGCCGAGTTCTCGCTGACGACCGTCGAGCGCAGCGAACTCGAGCGGGCCGTCGAGCGCGGCGAGCGCGGCGCCGAGAGCGCCCTGGCCGCCGTCCGCACCCTGACGTTCCAGCTCTCCGGCGCCCAGCTCGGCATCACGGTGACCGGCCTGGTCATCGGCATGATCTCCAAGCCGTCGATCTCCGCCCTGCTCCAGGGCCCGTTCGAGGCCATGGGCCTGTCCGCCGAGACGGCCTCCTCCGCCGCCCTGATCCTCGGCACGGCGGTCTCGACCGTCGTCCTGATGGTCGTCGGCGAGCTGGTGCCCAAGAACTGGGCCATCTCCTCCCCGCTGGCGATCGCCAAGCGGGTGGCGACGATGCAGCGGGTCTTCAGCCGGGCCTTCAGGCCCCTGATCAGCCACCTCAACACCACCGCGAACCACATGGTGCGCCGCTTCGGCATGGAGCCGACCGAGGAGCTGGCCTCGGCGCGCACCCCGCAGGAGCTGGTCGCCCTGGCGCGGCACTCCGCGAAGGCGGGCGCCCTGGAGAAGGACACCGCCGAGCTGTTCGTGCGGACCCTGAACCTGGCCGACCTGACCGCGGAGAACGTGATGACCCCGCGCGTGCAGGTCACGGCACTCGACGTGCAGACCACCGCCGAGGACGTGGCGAACGCGACGCTGGCCACCGGTCTGTCCCGCTTCCCGGTCTACCGGGGAAGCCTCGACACCGTCGTCGGCACCGTCCACATCAAGGACGTGCTGGCGCTGCCCGCCGAGGAGCGCCGCCGCCGGCCGGTGTCGCAGCTGCTGCGCGAGCCGCTCCTCGTACCGGAGTCGCTGACCGTGGACCGGCTGCTGGACCGGCTGTCCGGGAAGCAGACGATGGCCGTGGTCATCGACGAGTACGGCGGCACGGCCGGTGTGGCCACGCTGGAGGACATCGTCGAGGAGGTCGTCGGCGAGGTCCGCGACGAGCACGACCCGCACGAGACCCCGGACCTGGCCCCGGCCGGTACGGACGCCTCCGGGCGGGTGCTCTACTCGGCCGACGGCGCGGCCCGCACCGACCAGCTCCGGCGGATCGGGCTGCGGGTGCCGGACGGCCCGTACGAGACCCTGGCCGGCCTGATAGCGACCGAGCTGGGCCGCATCCCGGCCGTCGGCGACAGCATGGAGCTGGACGGCTGGCGGCTGGACGTGGTGGACGCGGTCGGGCGACGGGCCTCGCGGGTGCTGCTGCACGCCCCGACCGAGCCCGCCGACGGAACGGAGAAGGCCCGATGACCGCGGTCCAGCTGCTGATCGGCCTGTTGACCCTGGTCGTCAACGCCTTCTTCGTCGGCGCGGAGTTCGCGCTGATCTCGGTCCGGCGCAGCCAGATCGAGCCGTACGCCGAACAGGGCGATCGGCGGGCCCGCTCCGTCCTGTGGGGGCTGGAGCACCTGTCGGCGCTGATGGCGGCGGCCCAGCTGGGCATCACCCTGTGCACCCTTGTGCTGGGTGTGGTGGCCGAGCCGGCCATCGCCCATCTGCTGACCCCGCTGCTCGACCTGGTCGGCGTACCGCACGGAGTGACGCACGCGATCTCCTTCGTGGTGGCGCTGGCGCTGGCGACGTACCTGCACATGCTCTTCGGCGAGATGCTGCCGAAGAACGTGGCACTGTCCGAGCCGGTGCGCACCGCGCTGCTGCTGGGGCCGCCGCTGGTGACCCTCACGCGGGCGCTGCGGCCGGTGATCTTCGCGATCAACGCCTTCGCCAACGCCCTGCTGCGCCTGCTGCGGGTGGAGGTGAAGGACGAGGTGGGGGCGACCTTCTCGGACGACGAGCTGGCCCGCATGGTCAAGGACTCCAGTGACGCGGGGCTCCTCGACGACCGGGCGAGCGAGCGCCTGCACGACGCCCTGGAGCTGGGCCGACGGCCCGTGACCGATGTGGTGCTGCCGGCGGACCAGGTGGTTCCGGCCCGCGAGGGCATCACGCCGGCCGGACTGGAGCGCTTGTCGGCCGAGTCCGGGTACTCCCGGTTCCCGATGATCGACGCCGAGCACAGGATCCTGGGCTACCTGCACGTGAAGGACGCCCTGGACGCGGACGGGGAGGCGCGCGACGAGCCGTTCCCCCTGGCGTCGCTGCGGCCGATCGCGCAGGTGCGGGCGGAGACCCCGCTGGACGACGTGCTGACCGCCATGCGGCGCAGCCGTACGCACCTGGCGGCGGTCCTCGGGACGGACGGCGCCATGACGGGCCTGGTGACGATGGAGGACGTGCTGCGGGAGCTGTTCGGCAGGCCGACCTCCGCGTGATCCGTCGGGACGTGTGGTCCCCGGCCCTGCGGAGCCGGGGTACCGCGCGGTAACATCGCTCCGCCATGGAAATGAATGCCTCTTACACCAGTTTCGTCGCGGTCGGCGACTCCTTCACCGAGGGCATGTCCGACCTGCTCCCCGACGGCTCCTACCGGGGCTGGGCCGATCTGCTCGCCGCCCGCCTCGCGGCGCGCGAGCCGGGCTTCCGCTACGCGAACCTCGCGGTCCGCGGGAAGCTGATCGCGCAGATCGCCGAGGACCAGGCCCCGGTGGCGGCGGCGATGTGCGCCGACGTGGTGACCCTGGTGGGCGGGCTGAACGACACGCTGCGCCCCAATGTGGACATGGGCCGGGTCCGGGACCACCTGGAGTCGGCGGTGGAACTCCTCGCACCCTCCTGCAAGCGCCTCGTGCTGATGCGCTCGCCCGGGCGCAACGGGCCGGTGATGGAACGCTTCCGGCCCCGCATGGAGGAGCTCTTCGTCACCATCGGGGAGCTCGCCGACCGGCACGGCGCACTGGTGGTGGACCTGTACGGGGCCCCCGCCCTCGCCGACCCCCGGATGTGGGACGTCGACCGGCTGCACCTGACGGCCGAGGGCCACCACCGGGTGGCGGAGGCCGTCTGGCAGGCGCTGGGGCTGCCCGCCGAGCAGGACTGGCGCACCGCGCTGCCCGACACCGCACCCCTCGGCTGGACGGTGCGCCGGGCCCAGGACCTGGGCTTCGCCCGGCAGCACCTGATCCCCTGGATCGGCCGCCGCCTGACGGGGCGCTCGTCCGGGGACGGCCGCCCGGCCAAGCGCCCGGAGCTGCTGCCGTACGGGGACGCGCCGCTCTCGTAGCAAGCCACAATCACGAGCGGTGGCCCTACCTGCGTAAACACACAGCGGCGGCCCAAGTAGAATCCCTCCACGTGACTGCCAAGCCCCGCATCCCCAATGTCCTGGCCGGCCGCTACGCCTCCGCGGAGCTCGCCGTCCTGTGGTCCCCCGAGTACAAGGTGACGCTGGAGCGGCGGCTGTGGCTCGCCGTGCTGCGTGCCCAGAAGGACCTCGGTATCGAGGTCCCGGACGCGGCCCTCGCCGACTACGAGCGCGTCCTGGAGACCGTCGACCTCGCCTCCATCGCCGAGCGCGAGAAGGTCACCCGGCACGACGTGAAGGCCCGCATCGAGGAGTTCAACGCCCTCGCCGGTCACGAGCACGTCCACAAGGGCATGACCTCCCGCGACCTGACCGAGAACGTCGAGCAGCTGCAGATCCGGCTCTCGCTGGAGCTGGCCCGGGACCGCACGGTCGCCGTCCTGACCCGCCTCGGCAAGCTGGCCGGCGAGCACGCCGAGCTGGTCATGGCCGGCCGCTCCCACAACGTGGCCGCGCAGGCGACCACGCTGGGCAAGCGCTTCGCGACGGCGGCCGACGAGCTGCTCGTGGCCTACGACCGCCTGGAGGACCTCCTCGGCCGTTACCCGCTGCGCGGCATCAAGGGCCCCGTCGGCACCGCCCAGGACATGCTCGACCTGCTCGGCGGCGACGCCGCCAAGCTCGCCGACCTGGAGCAGCGGATCGCCGCCCACCTCGGCTTCGCCCAGGCCTTCACCTCGGTCGGCCAGGTCTACCCGCGCTCGCTCGACTACGACGTGGTCACCGCGCTGGTGCAGCTGGCCGCCGCTCCCTCGTCGATCGCCAAGACGATCCGCCTGATGGCCGGCCACGAGCTGGTCACCGAGGGCTTCAAGCCCGGCCAGGTCGGCTCCTCCGCGATGCCGCACAAGATGAACACCCGCTCCTGCGAGCGCGTGAACGGCCTGATGGTCATCCTGCGCGGCTACGCGTCGATGACCGGTGAGCTGGCCGGCGACCAGTGGAACGAGGGCGACGTCTCCTGCTCCGTGGTCCGCCGCGTGGCCCTGCCGGACGCCTTCTTCGCCTTCGACGGTCTGCTGGAGACCTTCCTGACGGTCCTCGACGAGTTCGGCGCCTTCCCGGCCGTCGTCGCCCGCGAGCTGGACCGTTACCTGCCCTTCCTCGCGACCACCAAGGTCCTGATGGGCGCGGTGCGGGCCGGGGTCGGCCGCGAGGCCGCCCACGAGGTCATCAAGGAGCACGCGGTGGCCTCGGCCCTCGCCATGCGCGAGCAGGGCGCCGAGCGCAACGAGCTGCTGGACAAGCTGGCCGCCGACGAGCGGATGCCGCTGGACCGGGCCCAGCTCGATGCCCTGATGGCCGACAAGCTGTCCTTCACGGGCGCCGCGGGCGACCAGGTCGCGGCGGTGGTCTCGCGCATCGAGGCGATCGCCAAGCAGCACCCGGAGGCCGCCGGGTACGCGCCGGGGTCGATCCTCTGACCCCCGACGAGCTGAACGCCGCCCGCGACCGCGTCCTCCCGGACGTGGTCGCGGGCGGTCTGCGTGTGCTGTTCTGCGGTATCAACCCAGGACTCCTCTCCGCCGCGACGGGCCACCATTTCGCCCGCCCCGGCAACCGGTTCTGGCCCGTCCTGCACCTTTCGGGCTTCACCCCGCGGCGGCTGGATCCCGCGGAGCAGGAGGAGCTGCTGACCTACCGTCTCGGCATCACCAACGTCGTGGCCCGCGCCACGGCCCGGGCCGACGAGCTGAGCGCCGAGGAGTTCCGCGAGGGCGGCCGTCTCCTGTCGGCCAAGGTGGAACTGCTGCGCCCCCAGTGGCTGGCCGTGGTCGGAGTCACGGCGTACCGCACCGCGTTCGGCGAACGCAAGGCCCAGATCGGCCCGCAGGAGCGCACCATCGGCTCCACCCGCATCTGGGCGCTGCCCAACCCCAGCGGGCTCAACGCCCACTGGACCGCCGAGTCCATGGCCCTGGAGTACGCCCGCCTCCGCGCAGCCGCCGAGTCCCCCGACCGTTAGGCGTCCTGTGGGCATGCCCGTCGTGCGCCGCGGGTGATGCGTCGGAGCGGCGACAGCGCGTACCCGGCCGTCACGTACCCCGCGGCGATCGACAGGAGGCCGAGCGCCACCAGGGCGAGCGGTGTGGACGACACCAGCGCGTCCCGGGTCTGCTGCTGCTGCGTCACGCAGGGGCTCATCCCGCTGCCGGCCGGCGCCGGCCCGACGCCGGACCCCGGCTCCGGACACACCGCGGACAGCAGCACACCCGAGGATTCCGAACCCAGTTGGAGGACCGGCTCGTTGCCCTTGTTCACGGCGTGCACCGCAAGCAGGGAGACGACTGCGAGCAGCACCGTCCCGGCCATCATGAACACCGCACCGTAGAGGCAGGTCAGTCGCAAGCGGGTCACGGAACGCCGCTGCGGCGAAGGCCACTCTGGGACTCGGATCGGCATCGGCACTTCCCCCCTCAAGGCGTGACAGCCCCCACTCTCTCCTGACCACCCCTAAGCGGCGCGTCAGGGCGGGTCGACGACCGTGACCCCTGCCATCAGCAGGTAGGGGTCCTCCTCGTTCCACTGCGTCACATAGGCCACCAGCCAGTGGGCCCCGGCCCGCCACAGGTGCACGTGGTCGGTGCTGTCGCTCAGCTCGTCCCACGGCGCCGGTATGTCCTCCCCGGCGAATCCGCGGTCCCGCAGCGTCCCCAGGCTGAAGATCTGCGGGTCCCCCCACCGGTCGGTCACGGCCTGGGCGAGCGCCCCGTACTCGGCGCCGATCTGGTCGACCGCCTCGATGCGGCCCGATCCGTCGTCTTCCCAGAAGTCCCGCGTCCGGGCCAGCCGGACCAGATGAAATCCCGGACCGCTGCTGCTGCCGACGGTCCGGACCGGCTCGGACGGGAATTCCTTCGCCCGGAGCCGGTCGATCGTGTCGAGGTGCTCTGCCGTGGTCATACCGTCAGTATCCCGAGGGGCACTGACAACTGGCCTGCCGTCACGTGTCGCGTCGCCGCACTGCGATCCAGCCGCAGACGAGCGCCGCCGCCGCCCACAGCGCCAGCACGCCCAGCCCGGTCCACGGGCCGAGGTCGCCGTACTGCTCGCTGCGCATCATCATCTGCCCGGCCCGGTCCGGCATGAACTGCCCCACTCCGGTCGCCGCCGCACCAACGACGAAGGACACCATGAGGACGAAGGGTATGAGGATGCTCAGGACGGCCACTCCGCTGCGCAGCACCGCCGTGAGCCCGGCCGCGAACAGGGTCATGAGGGTCAGGTAGAGACCGCAGCCGACCATGGCCCGCACGGTGCCGGGGGCGCCCGGTTCAAGGGCGTACGGGCCCATGAACGCCTGGCCGGCCAGGAAGGTCAGGAAGCCGGTGAGCTGGCCGACGACGAGGGCAAGTGCGCCCAGCGTCGAGATCTTCGACAGGTAGAACCGGGTGCGGTCGGGCACGGCGGTGAGGCTGGTGCGCAGGCCTCCGTTGTGGAACTCGGCGGAGAAGGCGGTCGCGCCGAAGGCTATGGCGGCCACCTGGCCGAAGTTGAGTCCGTAGAAGGCGGCGAGGAGCGGGTCGTCTCCCATGCTGCCCTCCTCGGCCTGGCCTATCGCCGCGGCCGTCAGCGCCTGGATTCCCACGGTGGCGACGAGGATGGATATCAGGGACCACAAGGTGCCCCGGAGAGACCGGATCTTGATCCATTCCGAGTGCAGTACGGGGGTTGTGGGCAGAGCGGCGCTCATGGCGAAGCCTCCTGAAAGAACCGGAACCGGTGGACGGTCAGTGGGTTGCGGTGAACTGGGCGTGGTCGGCGGTGAGATCCAGGTAGGCCTGCTCCAGCGAGGCGCGCTCGTCGGAGAGCTCCAGCATGGGGATGCCCTCACGGGCGGCCATGCCGCCGAGCTGTTCCGCCTGTATGCCGTCGACGGTCCAGCGCCCGCCGTCGGCGCCGACCATCTCGAAGCCGTCCCGTGCCAGGGCGGCCCGCAGGCGTATCGGATCCGAGGTCCGCAACCGCACGCGGGGGGTGCTGCGCGCGTCGATGAACTCCTCCGTCGAGGTGTCGGCCAGCAGCCTGCCCTGACCCAGCACGACCAAGTGGTCGGCCAGCGCGGCGGTCTCGGCCATGAGGTGGCTGGAGACCAGGACGGTCCGCCCCTCGGCGGCCAGTGCACGCATCAGCTCGCGGATCCAGATGATGCCCTCGGGGTCGAGGCCGTTGGTCGGCTCGTCCAGCAGGAGCACCCCGGGGTCGCCCAGCAGTGCGGCGGCTATGCCGAGGCGCTGGCGCATGCCGAGCGAGAAGGACTTGATCCGCCGCCTGGCCACGGAGGCTATGCCGGCCTGCTCCAGGACCTCGTCCACCCGGCGCACCGGAATGCGGCCGGCGGCGGCGAGGAAGCAGAGGTGGTCCCGGGCGGTGCGACCGCCGTGGGCCGACTGGGCGTCCAGCAGGGCGCCGACCCGGTGCAGCGGGTCCGGCAGGTCCAGGTAGCGCAGGCCGCCCAGGGTGGCCGCTCCGGAGGTGGGCCGGTCCAGGCCCAGCAGCAGACGCATGGTGGTGGACTTCCCGGCGCCGTTGGGGCCGAGGAATCCGGTGACCCTGCCGGGCAGGACATCGAAGGTGAGGCCGTCCACCGCACGGTGGGTGCCGTACTGCTTGGTGAGTTCTCGGATCTCGATGCTGTTCATGGCTCAAGACTCGCCGCCGGCCCCACCCCTCTCCCTCCCCCATGCGAGGGTGCCGTCTCCCCCACGTGGGGGAGACGGCCGCGGACAGGGTGCTGCCACCATGGAGTCATGTACCGACTGCTCAGGGCCCCGCTCCAACCAGTGACCTATTCACGCTGGTTGCACCTCTGCGTGCCCGCCCTGCTGCTGGCGCTCTGGATGTTCATAGAGCCCGCGGCGCCGTGGGCTCCGCTGCTCATCGTCATCCCGCTGGGTCTGGTGCCCTGGGTGCGGCTGGCGGAGGGGCTGCAGGCGCGGTTCCTGCTCACCCCGCACGACTGGGACCGCGAGGAGAGCACCATCAGCGCGGTCCCCTCCGCAGGGTGGAGCGACCGGTGGCGGACCCTGCTGTGGCTCGAGGTGCGGCTCGTCTTCACGGGGGCCGCCTGGGCCCCGACCGTGTGGCTCCCGATGATGACGGTCGAACTGGTCACGCTCGCGCTCGGGCACCCGCTGGAAAGCGATCCCATGCTGCCCTTCGTGCCCCCGCGGTGGGCCGCCGCACTGCTCGTGCCGGTGCCGCTCATCCTGCTCTTCGCCATGGTGATCGTGCTCGGGCAGCTGATCACCGCGGTCGCCCAGCGGTTGCTGGGGCCTTCGGCGGCCGAGCGGCTCACCGCGCTGGAGGCCCGGACCGAACAGCTGCTGGAGCGCACCCGGATCGCGCGGGAGCTGCACGACTCCATCGGGCACGCGCTGACGGTGGCGGTGGTGCAGGCCGGGGCCGCCCGGGCCGCCGGCGATCCGGAGTTCACCGACCGGGCGCTGTGCGCGATCGAGGAGACGGGCCGGGCCGCGCTGGAGGATCTGGAGCGGGTGCTGGGCGTACTGCGGGAGTCCAAACGGCCACCGTCCCAGGGGCCGACACTGGCGGAGGCGGACCGGCTGCTGGAGTCGGCCCGCGCCTCCGGTGCCGCCGTCGACGCACAACTGACCGGACCACTGGAGAAGTTGCCCGGACCGGTCACCCGGGAGGGGTACCGGATCCTGCAGGAGGCGCTGACCAACGTGCTGCGCCACTGCGGCCCCGTACCGGTCAGGGTGCGGGTGGAGATGACCGCGGGCCGGCTGGACCTGGAGGTGACGAATCCGCTGCCGGAGCGTTCCGGCGTCACGCTCGGCGGCGGCAGCGGGCTGCGCGGGATGCGGGAGCGGGCCGCGCTGCTCGGCGGCGAGACGGAGACCGGACCGCACGAGGGGGGCTGGAGAGTGCACGCACGGCTTCCGTTGGAGCGAATACGCTGACCGGATGCCGGTTACCGTACTGCTCGTCGACGACGAACCCCTGGTGCGCGCGGGTCTGCGCGCCGTCCTGGATGCCCAGCCCGACATCGAAGTGGTGGGTGAGGCAGCCGATGGCGCCTCCGTGATTCCGCTCGTACGGCAGTTGCGGCCGGACGTCGTGGCGATGGACGTGCGGATGCCGCTCCTCGACGGGATCGAGGCGACCCGTGCGGTCCTGCGGACGGTGGACTCCCCGCCGAAGATCCTCGTGGTGACCACCTTCGAGAACGACGAGTACGTCTACCAGGCGCTGCGGGCCGGGGCGGACGGGTTCCTGCTGAAGCGGGCCCGGCCGTCGGAGATCGTGCACGCGGTACGGCTCGTGGCGGAGGGCGAGACGCTGCTCTTCCCCGCGGCCGTACGGGCCCTGGCCGCGGAGTACGGGAACCGGCAGGCCCGGACGGTGCTGGAACGGGCCGCCCTGACCGAGCGGGAGGAGGCGGTCCTGCGGCTCATGGCGCGAGGGCTCACCAACGTGGAGATCGCGGCCGAGCTGATCATCGGCACCGAGACGGTCAAGTCCCACGTCAGCGCGATCCTCGCGAAGCTGGGGGCGCGGGACCGCACCCAGGCGGTGATCACGGCGTACGAGTCGGGCTTCGTCTCCCCGGCCTGAGGAGTGTCCGGCCGGTCCGGCCCCCTCGGCCGGACACTCCTCAGGGAGGGGCTGATTCCGGACGTTGGGGGGCTGCTTCTCGCCGCGGCACCGGGCGGGCAGTACGATCCGGCTGACAGGCTCGCTAGCTGGGAGGACACACGTTGGGGCAGCTGACCGGCGGGGACCCCTCCCTGCTCCGGCGGATCAACTCCGCCGTGGTGCTCCGGGCCCTGCGCTCGGCCGGATCGCCGACCCTCACCGACCTCACGCGGCTGACCGGGCTCTCCCGGCCGACCGTCGAGGGGGTCGTGGAGGGGCTGATGGCGACCGGGCTCGTCGTCGAGGCCGATGCCGAGGAGGGCGCGCGGCGGCAGGGCCGTCCGGCCAGGCGGTTCCGTTTCCGGGCCGAAGCGGGACATCTGCTCGGCATCGAGATCGGCTCGCACCGGATCGCGGTGCTGCTGTCCGGACTGGACGGACGCGTCATCGGCGCCGGCACCAAGGACGTCGCGGAGGCGGCGTCCGCCGACGAGCGGCTGGAGCGGGTGCGGGCGGCCGTCGCCGATCTGCTGCGCCGCGCCGGGGTGCCGCGGGACTCCCTGCGGGCGGTCGGGGTCGCCAGCCCCGGGATCGTGGAGGCGGACGGCACGGTCCACCTGGGCACCGCGCTGCCCGGCTGGACCGGGCTGCCGCTCGGGGAACGGCTGCAGCGCTCGTTCCGCTGCCCGGTTCAGGTGGAGAACGACGCCAATGCGGCGGCGGTCGCCGAGCACTGGAAGGGTGCCGCGCGGGACACCGGCGACATGGTGTTCGTGATGGCGGGGCTCAGTCCCGGCGCCGGTTCGCTGATCGGCGGCCGGCTGCACCGGGGCTTCGGCGGGGCGGCCGGCGAGATCGGCGCCCTGCACCTGCTGGGCCGCGAGGTCACGCCCGAGCGGCTGCTGTCGACCACCGGTGAACCGCTGCATCCGCTGGACGAGCCTGCCGTCGCCGAGGTCTTCGCGATGGCCAAGCGCGGCGACGAGCGGGCGGTAGCCGCCGTGGAGCGGTTCCTGCAGCGGCTGGTGCACGACGTGGCCGCGCTGGTCCTGGCGATGGATCCGGAGCTCGTGATCGTCGGCGGCTGGGCGGCCGGCCTGGACGGGGTCCTGGAGCCCCTGCGCCACGAGCTGGAACGCTACTGCCTTCGCCCGCCGCGGGTGGCCCTGTCGATGCTCGGCGAGGCCGCGGTGGCGACCGGGGCCCTGCGGCTCGCGCTGGACCACGTGGAAGAGGAACTGTTCGCCGTGGAGAAGACGGTCACGGCCCGCCCCCGCTGACCCCGCCACGACCGCGCGCGGTCGTGGCGGGGCCGGCCGCGCGGGCCCGGCACAACCCGAAGGGCACGCCCCGGACGCGAGACGGCCCGGGTCCGGCAGTTGCCGGACCCGGGCCGTACCCGAGCGCTCAGAAGCGACAAGCCCACCCTGGCAGTGTCAGGAGGCGACGCGGGGTTCGTGGGTGATCTCGACGTTGCCGGAGTCGCCGAAGGTGAGGCGGCAGGTGTCGGCGCGGTAGGTGGCCACCGAGACGGCGGCGGTGCCGGCGGCGGTGAAGTAGCGCGTGGTGACCAGGAGTACCGGGGCACCGGGCAGCCGGTCCAGTTCCTTGGCGTCGTCGGCGCGGGCGGATCCGAGCTCCACCGAGCGGTCCTGCCCGTCGAGGACCAGCCGCTGCAGTTCGCGCAGGACGGCGCGGGCGCGGGCGGGGCCGGCCGGGGCCTCGATGGCGGGGAGTCCGGGCACCGAGGCGGCCGGGACGTAGAGCAGTTCGGCGGCGACGGCCTGGCCGTGCGTGACCCGGGTGCGGCGCACCGTGTGGACCGGCTGGTCGGCGGCGAAGGCCCCGCCGGTACCGAGGAGCTTCAGGACCGCGACGGGCGGCAGGCTCTCGGCCGCGTCCAGCGGCTCCCAGCCGTCGGCGCTCTCGCCGGGCCAGCTGTGCTGCGCGGTGCCGACGGCGACGCCGACGCGCGGCGGGGCGACGGTGGTGCCGACGCCGCGGCGACGCTGCAGCCGGCCTTCGAGCTCCAGCTGCTCCAGCGCCTGGCGCAGGGTCGCGCGGGCGACTCCGAAACGGGCGGCGAGCTCACGCTCGTTGGGCAGCACCTCGCCGACGGCGAAGTCCTGGTCGAGCGCCTCGCTGAGGACGGTCTTCAGGTGCCAGTACTTCGGCTCCGGCGCCGTTTCGAGCTGCGTGGTCCCCACCCTGACTCCTCCTGCCATCGCTGCACTCGCCGTGTGTTCCAGCGGCAGTTCCGCGCCTTTGTTTATTAAAGGTTCCTGCACTATCCCTGCGACGATAGGACGGCGCACCCCCTTGGTCAAGACCAATGCTCGTACCTTTGCCGGGCAGATCGGGCATACGTATCAAGCCGTTCACGGGATGTTCTCGCGGGCCCCGAAGGCTTGTAGTCAAGGGCTACCGGACGGTAATCATGGCGGTAGGCACTACTGACAACCTGTCTCGCACGCGTCCAACCGACGAGGAGCAGCATGACCGCCACGGTCTCCTTCACGATCGATTCGCCGCTCGGCCCCCGCACCGCCACCGTCGCCTACGAGCGCAAGGGCGCGGGCGAACCGCTCCTCCTGCTGCACGGCATAGGCCACCACCTCCAGGCCTGGCACCCGGTGATCGACATCCTGGCCGCCGAGCACGACGTGATCGCCATCGACCTGCCCGGCTTCGGCACCTCGGCGCCGCTGCCCGAAGGGGTCCCGTACGACCTGGCCACCGTCGCCCCGGCGCTCGGAGCGCTCTGCACGGCCCTCGGCGTCGAACGCCCGCACGTCGCGGGCAACTCCCTCGGCGGGCTGCTCGCCCTCGAAATGGGCCGGACCAACCTCGTCCGCTCCGTCACCGCCCTCTCCCCCGCCGGGTTCTGGACGGAGGCCGAGCGCCGCTACGCCTTCGCCGCGCTCCTCACGATGCGCGCCGGCGCCAGGGCGCTGCCGGTCCCCGCGGTGCAGCGGCTCTCGCGCAACGCCGCCGGCCGCGCCGCGCTCACGGGCACCATCTACGCCCGCCCGTCCCGCCGTTCGCCCGAGGCCGTGGTCGCCGAGACCCTCGCCCTGCGCCACGCCACCGGCTTCGAGAACACCCTGGCCGCGGGTGGTTCCGTACGCTTCACCGACGACGTGCCCGGCCTGCCGGTCACCATCGCCTGGGGGACCCGCGACCGGCTGCTGCTGCGCCGCCAGGGCGTCCGCGCCAAGCACACCGTCCCCGGCGCCCGGCTGGTCCGGCTGCCGGGCTGCGGCCACGTCCCGATGAGCGACGACCCCGCCCTCGTCTCCCGGGTGGTGCTCGACACGGCCCGCAGCGCGAGCCCGGTGACCGCCTGAACGGGCGGGCGCCGCAACGGACGAGCACGGAGAGGGACGGGCGCCGACCCGATGAGCGCTCGCCCGGACGAGCGCCCGCCCGGACGAGCGCTCGCCCAGACGAGTGCCCGCCCGGATGTGCGGCTGACCCAATGAGCGCCTGACCGGACGGGCGTCCGACCGGATGAGCCGCTGACGGCTGTTCATCCGCGGTTCGCGTGGGCGACGCGGCCGGGCCGGTGTGCGGCGGCACGCTGGTCCGACCCGTCCTCGCCGGCCCCTGGAGACGCACCGATGGCATCGATGCCGCACACCCGACGGTCCCTCATCGGCGGTTCCCTCGCCCTGTCCTCCGCGCTGCTCGCCTCCCCGGCCCTCGCCGCCCCCGCGTTCGCCCGCTCCGGCCGGCCGAACGCGACCTGGGGCGTCCAGTCCGGCGAGATCACCGCGCACGCGGCCACCATCTGGACCCGTTCCGACCGCGTGGCGCGCATGTACGTGGAGACCTCCCCGAGCGAGGGGTTCCGCTACGCCGTGCGCCGCCACCGCGGGCCGCTCCTCGGCCCGTCGAGCGATTTCACCGGGACCACCGTCCTGCGCGACCTCCCGCCCGGACAGCAGATCCACTACCGGGTCGTCCTAGCCGACCCCGACGACCCCCGCCGCACCGGCGCGCCGGTCCACGGCACCTTCCGCACCGCCCCCGTCTCCCGCCGCCACGACGTGCGCTTCGTGTGGTCCGGGGACCTGGCGGGCCAGGGCTGGGGCATCAACCCCGACCTCGGCGGCTACCGCGTCTTCGAGGAGATGCGGCTGCGCAACCCCGACTTCTTCCTCTTCAGCGGCGACACGATCTACGCCGACGGACCGATCGCCTCCTCCGTGCCCCTGCGCGACGGCAGCCTCTGGCGCAACGTCACCACCGAGGAGAAGGCCAAGGTCGCCGAGACCCTCGCCGAGTTCCGCGGGAACTTCCGCTACAACCTGCTCGATCGCAACCTGCTCGGCTTCAACGCCCAGGTCCCGGTCCTCGCCCAGTGGGACGACCACGAGGTGCGCAACAACTGGTACCCGGGCCAGCTGATCGACGACCCCCGCTACACCGTCAAGGAGGCCGACACCCTCGCCGCCCGCGCCCGCCAGGCCTTCGGCGAGTACTTCCCCGTCACCGACCTGCGCGGCGGCCGCGCCGAGGGCCGGATGTACCGGGTGATGCGGTACGGCCCGCTGCTCGACGTCTTCGTGCTCGACATGCGCACCTACCGGGGCGCCAACTCCCCCGGTACCCAGACCGAGGACCCCATCGGCATCCTCGGCCCCGAGCAGCTGGCCTGGGTCAAGCGCGAGCTCTCCCGCTCCCGCGCCACCTGGAAGGTCATCGCCGCGGACATGCCGCTGGGCATCGTCGTCCCCGACGGGGCCGTGAACTTCGAGGCCGTCGCGCAGGGCGACCCCGGCGCCCCGCTGGGCCGCGAACTCCAGATCGCCGAGCTCCTGCGGCACGTCAAGCACCGGCGCATCACCGGCACGGTCTGGCTCACCGCCGACGTGCACTACACCGCCGCGAACCACTACGCGCCCGAGCGGGCCGCCTTCACCGACTTCGCGCCGTTCTGGGAGTTCGTTTCCGGCCCCATCGGCGCCGGCGGCTTCCCGGCCGGGCGGCTCGACGCCACTTTCGGCCCGCGGACGGCGTACGTCCAGTCGGCTCCCTTCGCCAACATGTCGCCGTCGGAGAACCCTCCGTACTACGGCGAGGTCGACATCGACGGCGGCAGCGGGGAACTCACCGTCCGGCTGCGCCACCAGGGAGGCGGCGTACTGTTCACCAAGACCCTCCAGCCCGGCCGCGTCGGCCAGTAGGACACCGGGAACCTGGGCGCCGGGTCGGGCCCGATCGGCTCGCCTTTCCGGAAAACAGGGTGAAATCGGCCAGATGGACACTTAACCAGTCGGTCACAGATCGTTCGTGATCACGCAACACCCCTGCGCCACAGTGGTGTGCATGACTGACCGTAACCCCACCTCCGCCCAGCGTTCCCACCGTCACCACTGGCGCCGCGACGTCGTCGAACTCGCCGCGCTGTTCTGCGCCGTCGCGGTCGCCGACGCCATCGCCAATCTCGTCGTGCACGGACCGAGGGGCCCGGTCCTGCTGGTCGCCTCGGCCGTGGCACTCCTCGTCACCGCGGCCTTCCACACCTGGTGGGCACGGCGCCACAGCCATGCGCCGCCGCCGGGCAGCACAGCGCCCGGCGATACGACGCCGGCGCCGCTCCCGCACGCCGCCCCCGGAGCCACCGGGAGCACCACCACGAGTACGACCACGACCACCACGACCACCACCGCCCTGTGGCGGATGCGCACGACCGTACGGGACGAACCCGGCTCCCTGGCCGCCCTCTGCACCGCCCTCGCCCGTAACGGCGTCGACATCCTGACCCTCCAGACGCATCCGCTCCCCGAGGGCGGCACCGTCGACGAGTTCCTGCTGCGCGCCCCGCAGCAGCTGCCCTCCGCCGACCTCACCCGTGCCATCGCCCGGTCCGGCGGCCACAGCACCTGGATCGAGCGCGCCGACGCCCACGACCTGGTCGACACCCCGACCCGGGTCCTCGGCCTGGCCACCCGCACCGCCCTGGACGCCGCCGAGCTCCCCCTCGCCCTGCGCCAGCTGCTCGGCCGCTGCACGATCCACTCGATCCCGGCGACCACCCTCTCCGGCCGCCCCAACGCCGGCGCGGACGCCCCGGTCGAGGGCGTCCTGGAGGCCACGGTCATGCGGCTGCGCGACCCCTCAGGCGGTGCGATCACCGTGGAGCGGCCCTACCTGCCCTTCACCCCCACCGAGTTCGCCCGCGCCCGCGCGCTCGTCGAGCTCGACGCCCGGCTCGGCCCGCGCGTCCCGCGCAGCCAGGACGTGCTGACCCTGCCCGAGGGCAACGAGATCACCGTGCGCCGCGCCGACGGCTCCGACCAGGCGGCGGCCCGCGCCATGCACGACCGCTGCTCCGAGCGCACCCTGTCGCTGCGCTACCACGGGCCCGTCTCCGACGCCGACCGCTACCTCGGCCACCTGCTGAGCCCCCGCTTCGGCCGCACCCTCGCCGCCACCACCGCCTCCGGGAAGCTCGTCGCCCTCGGCCACCTGCTGTGGGACGGCGACGAGACCGAGATCGCGCTGCTCATCGAGGACGACTGGCAGCGCCGCGGCATCGGCTCCGAGCTGCTGCGCCGGCTCGTCGCGATGGCCGTCGAGGCCGGGTGCGACAGCGTGTACGCCGTCACCCGCGCCGCCAACACCGGCATGGTCGCCGCGATGCGCGGCCTCGGCCTCCCCCTCGACTACCAGATCGAGGAGGGCACCCTGGTGATCACGGCCCGGCTGGACGCGACCCCGGTCCCCTCGCGCCTGCCCTGCGAACTCCCCCGCGAGCGCCCGCACGAGCTTCCGCACGAACGGCAGGCTCCGCGGCTCGGCCACTGAGCACCCGGGCCGGTTCCCTCCACCGGAACCGGCCCGGCCTGTTCCGGCCAAACTCCGGGCGCCCACCCCCGCACACTTCCCCTGCCGACCGCGAACTCGCCTGCACAGAAGGCAGGTTGGTGCCCTCCGTCGAGGGCGGCGGACCCGCCTCCGGCCCACGTCAGCAGCCCGGCGGCAAGGGGTGATGACGGGAGCCCGTCCCACAGACGAAGATGGCCGCATGTCAGAGATCCTCCACAACGGCAGCGCATCCCGGCTGCCCCGCCAGGTGGCCGACGCGTACGTCGACGACCTCATCGCCCTCGACCCGATCACGGGCACCTACCTCGGCGTCGCCGCGAGCTCCGGCAGGCTTCCGGACTTCTCCCCGGCGGGCCGGGAGGCCGTCGCCCGGCTCTCCCGCGAGACCCTCGCCCGCCTCGACGCCGCCGAGTCGCTGCCCGGCGCCGACAGCGACACCGAGCGCCGCTGCGCCCGCCTGCTGCGCGAGCGCCTCACCGCCGAGCTCGCGGTCCAGGAGGCCGACGAGGACCTGTGCGCGGTCAGCAACATCCACAGCCCCGCGCACTCCGTCCGCGACGTCTTCAGCCTGACCCCCGCCGACACCGACGAGGACTGGGCGGCGATCGCCGAGCGGCTGCGCGCCGTACCGGCCGCCTTCGAGGGCTACCGCGAGAGCCTGCGACTCGGCCTGGAACGGGGCCTGTACGGCGGCCCCCGCGCCACGGTCACCATGATCGGCCAGCTCACCACCTGGGCCGGCCAGGACGACGCCGGCACCGCCTTCTTCGAGGACTTCGCCTCCGCCGGCCCGGACGCCCTGCGCTCCGAGCTGGACGCGGCGGCCGCGGGCGCGACCGCCGCCGTCGTCGCGCTGCGCGACTGGATGAGCTCCGTGTACGCCCCGGCGGTCGAGGGCAGGCCGGACACCGTGGGCCGCGAGCGGTACGCCCGCTGGTCCCGGTACTTCAACGGCACGGACCTGGACCTGGACGAGGCGTACGCCTACGGCTGGTCGGAGTACCACCGGCTGCTCGCCGAGATGAAGACCGAGGCGGCCAAGATCCTCCCGGGCGCCGGCCCCTGGGAGGCGCTGGCGCACCTGGACGAGCACGGCACCCACATCGAGGGCGTGGACGAGGTCCAGGCCTGGCTGCAGGGCCTGATGGACGAGGCCATCGAGAACCTCGACGGCACCCACTTCGAACTCGCCGAGCGCGTCCGCAAGGTGGAGTCCCGGATCGCCCCGCCCGGCGGGCCCGCGGCCCCGTACTACTCCTCCCCCTCGGAGGACTTCTCCCGCCCGGGCCGCACCTGGCTGCCCACCATGGGCCAGACCCGCTTCCCCGTCTACGACCTGGTCTCCACCTGGTACCACGAGGGCGTGCCGGGCCACCACCTGCAGCTCGCGCAGTGGACGCACGTGGCGGACCAGCTCTCCCGCTACCAGGCCACCGTCGGCTGGGTCAGCGCCAACTGCGAGGGCTGGGCCCTGTACGCGGAGCGGCTGATGGACGAGCTGGGCTACCTCAAGGACGCCGAGCAGCGCCTGGGTTACCTGGACTGCCAGATGATGCGCGCGGCGCGGGTCATCGTGGACATCGGCATGCACCTGGGCCTGGAGATCCCGGCGGACTCGCCGTTCCACCCGGGCGAGACCTGGACGGTGGACCTGGCGCAGGAGTTCTTCGGCCTGCACAGCGGCCGGCCGGCGGACTTCATCGAGAGCGAGCTGACCCGCTACCTGTCGATGCCGGGGCAGGCGATCGGCTACAAGCTGGGCGAGCGCGCCTGGCTGCTGGGCCGCGACAACGCGCGCGCCGCGCACGGTGATTCCTTCGACCTGAAGGCCTGGCACATGGCGGCGCTGTCGCAGGGTTCGCTGGGACTGGACGACCTGGTGGACGAGCTGTCGAAGCTCTGACGGCACGGCCGCCGCACCACGAACGACGGACGGGCCGCTCGTCCCCCTGGGGATGAGCGGCCCGTCCGCGCCGGTCCGGTGTTCCGCGTCAGGTGCTCCTCGTCAGGCGCACACGTCAGCAGCCGCAGTCGTCCGAGTCGGTCGGCGCGGTCAGCGGGTCGGCCTCGGCGCGCTGACGGCTGCCCTCCCAGGTCTCGACCTCGAAGCCCTCGCGGATCCAGTACTCGATGCCGCCGAGCATCTCCTTGACCTGGAAGCCGAGTTCGGCCAGGGCGAGGGCGGAGCGGGTGCCACCGTTGCAGCCGGGGCCCCAGCAGTACGTCACCACGGGGAGGTTCTTGTCCAGGAGCCGCTCGGCCTGCTCGGGGACGAGGGCGGTGGGCAGGTGGACGGCGCCGGGCACGTGGGCCTGGTCCCAGGACGGGGTGGAGCGGGAGTCGACGAGCTGGAAGCCCAGCTCGGCACCCTGCTCGCGGTGGGCCTTGAAAGCGCTCGCCACGTCCGACACGTCGGCGTGGAAGGCCAGGCTGGCGGCGAAGTACGCGGCGGCCGCGGCCGGGGAGGCCGGCGGCACCCGGAGCACGGGGTTGGCGGGGGCGGGAGCGGTCGAGCCAGGCTGGTTCATGGGCGTCTGCGTCGTCGTCATGGCCAAAAATCTACGATCTGTTGATCATCGCCGGAAGTGACTTTCCCCGGCCTTTCTCTTGTCCGGCCGGGGATTTCCCTGCTAGTCCTGACACATGACCGACTATTCCCCTGACGCCACCGACTGGCGGATCCTCGAAGCCCTCCAGCGGGACGGGCGCGCCAGCTTCACCGAGCTCGCCCGCTCCGTGTCCATGTCCGCGAGCGCCGTCACCGAGCGGGTCCGCAGGCTGGAGGAGGTCGGCATCATCACCGGCTACACGGCGGTGGTGGACCCGGAGAAGCTCGGGAAGTCGATCCTCGCCCTGGTGCGGTTGCGCTATCCGCACGGCAACTACAAGCCGTTCCACGACTTCCTGGACGCCACCTCGGAGATCCTGGAGGCCCACCATGTCACCGGCGACGACTGTTTCGTGCTCAAGGTCGCGGCGCGTTCGATGGCACACCTGGAGGAAGTCACGGGCCGGATCGCGGGCCTCGGGCCGGTGACGACGAGCATCGTCTACTCCTCCCCACTGCCCCGCAGGCCGCTCAGCCCCTGAGCGCCAGCCCTGAGCGCCCGCCCTGACAGCCCTGAGCGTCGCCCCTGGAGGACCTCAGTCCGTGAACGCCGCCGTCCGGTGGCGCACCACGGAGCCGCCGCGCTGCTTGACGATCTCCAGCTGGGCCTGGACCCGGGTCCGCAGGTCGGCGACGTGGCTGACGATGCCGACGCTGCGGTCCCGCTCGCGCAGCGAGTCCAGGACGTCGAGCACCTCGTCCAGCGCCTGGTCGTCGAGGCTGCCGAAGCCCTCGTCGATGAAGAGGGTGTCCAGGCGCATGCCGCCCGCCTCGTCGGTGACCACGTCGGCGAGGCCCAGCGCGAGGGCGAGCGAGGCGAAGAAGGTCTCGCCGCCCGACAGGGTGGCGGTGTCGCGCTCGCTGCCGGTCCAGGCGTCGACCACGTGCAGTCCGAGGCCGGAGCGCCCCCGTCCGCTCGCGCGCGCGTCGGAGTGGACCAGGGTGTAGCGGCCGCCCGACATGCGCAGCAGCCGTACCGTCGCGGCGGCGGCCACCTGCTCCAGGCGTGCGGCCAGGACGTAGGCCTCCAGGCGCATCTTGCGCTCGTTGTCGGCGGAGGTGCCCGCGGTGAGTCCGGCCAGCCGGGCGACCCGGTCGTAGTCCTCCCGCAGCGGGCCGAGCGCGCGCAGTTCCTGCTCCGCCTGCCGGGAGAGCCGGTCCAGCTCCGTGCAGCGCACCCGGGCCGCGTCGGCCGCCGACCCTGCCGTACGAAGCTTCGCCGCGGCCGAGACCTCGTACGCCCCGGCCGCATCCGGTGCGGCCGGAGGCAGGGCTGCCGCTTCGGCGGTGCCGGTTTCGCCGCGGCGGTCCGCCAGCAGGGCCTCCTCCGTCTGCCAGGCGTCCAGCCGGTGTTGGAGCGCGGTGCGTTCGTACTCGGGGAGCACCGCGTCGGCGGCGTCCTCGATCGTGTCGAAGCCCGCCTTGAAGGCGGCGTCGGCGAGCTGGTCGTCGGCCTCCTTGAGCCGGCCGGCGGTGCTCTCGGCCCGGCGCAGCGAGACGGCGGCGGCCGAGACCATCCGGACCCGGTCCTCCAGGGTCCGGGCGCGGGCCGCGACCGTGGGCGCGCCGTCCCGCACCAGGGCGAGCTCGGCCTCCAGCCCGGCCTGTTCCCGGTCCAGGCCCTCACGGCGCGAGGCCCGGGCGGCGGCCCGGGTCTCGGCGCCCTGCCGGTCGGCGCTGCGCGCGGCGTGCTCCCGCTCGGCCCGGGCGAGCTGCTCCCGGGCGGCGTGCAGCCCGGCGGCCGCGGCGTGGGCGGCGGCGTGCCGGGCGCTGAGGTCCGAGGTGAGGGCGAGGAGTTCGCCGGTGGTGGCGTCCCCGGCGGCAGCCGCGGCCTCGGCGCGGGCCTCCTGGGCGGCGGCGAGCCGGCTCTCGACGGCGGCCCGGGCCCGCTCCGCCTGTTCGAAGAGCGCGTGGGCGGCGTCCTCGGCCGCGCGGTCCACGTGGCCGGGGGCCGGGCGGGCCGGGGCCGGGTGCTGCGCGGACCCGCACACGGTGCAGGCCTCCCCCGCCACCAGTGCCTCGGCGAGCTCGGCGGCGATGCCGCGCAGCCGGGCCTCCTTGAGCTCCAGCCAGCGCTCCCGGGCGGCCGTCGACTCCTCGCGCAGGGTGAGCAGTTCGGCCGCGGCGCGGTCCGCCTCGGCCGCGAGCTCGTCCCGCCGGCGGGCGGCCTTCAGGTGCATCCGGGCCGGTTCCAGCCGGCCCGCGAGCTGCTCGGCCAGGGTCGCGGCCTGCTGGGCGGCGTCCAGGCGGTCCTGCAGCGCGGTCCGGGTCGCCTCCCAGCGCTCCAGCCACTCGGCGGACTCCTGGTGCTGCTCCTCGGCGGCCCGGGACTCCCGTTCCAGGTCGGCGCGCTCGCGGCCGATCTCGGCGCTGCGCTGCTCGGCCCGGTGGGCGGCGCCCAGCGCGCCCAGGTCCTCGCGCAGCCGCTGCTCGACGGCGGCCAGCTGTTCGGTGCCCGCCTCCTTCAGCGGGAGCGGCAGCTCCGCCCGCGCGGCGGTCTCGGCGTGCGCGGCGGCGAGGTGCGCGGCGGAGGCCGCTCCGCGCAGTTCCAGTGCGGGGGCCACCAGGGCGCCCCGCCGGGCCCGGTCCAGCAGGCCGCGCACCCTTTCGCGCTCGGGCCCGGCCTCGGCGAGCAGGGCGGCCCGCCGGGTGGTCTCCGCGTGCCTGCGCTGGAGCCGGTCGAGCTCCCGCGCGTCCTCGGCGGCCCGCCGGGCGGCGGCGTGCCTGCTCTCGACCGCGGCCAGCGCGTACTCGGCGACGTCCAGCCGCTCCCGGGCCGAGCACCGGGCGACGGCCGCCCAGGCCCGGACGGCCGAGGCGAGCCCGGGGTCTCCCGGCTGGTGTGCGGGCAGCGGCCAGGCCCGCAGGTCGGCACTGTCCCCGGCGGCCTGGGCGAGCCGCTGCGCGGTGTGCAGCACCATCTCGTCGCCGGCCCGGACCTTGGCCTCGGCGGCCCGGCGGCGCTCCCCGAGCAGGGTCTCGACGGCGGCGAAGCGGCGGGTGTCGAAGAGCCGGCCGAGGAGCCGGCCGCGGGCCGCCTCGTCGGCCCGCAGAAACTTCGCGAACTCCCCCTGCGGCAGGAGCACGACCTGGCAGAACTGCTCACGGCTCATCCCGAGCAGCTGCTCGAGCTCCTCGCCGATCTCCTGGTGGGAGCGGCTCAGCGCCTCCCAGCCCGCGCCGGTGTGCTCCCGCAGCCGGCTCTGGGCCTTGTCCCTGGTCGTTCCGGTGCCGCGCTTCTTCGGGCGCTCCTGTTCGGGGCGCCGGGTGATCTCCAGGCGGCGGCCGCCCGCGGTGAGTTCGAGGGTGACCTCGGTCGGGGTGCCGGTGGAGGCGTGGTCGCTGCGCAGGCTGGTGCCGGGGGCCTGGCGGGGGCCGGGGACGGACCCGTAGAGCGCGTAGCAGACGGCGTCGAGCACGGAGGTCTTCCCCGCACCGGTGGGTCCGTGCAGCAGGAAGATCCCGGCGCCGGACAGCGCGTCGAAGTCGATCTCCTGGGGCTCGGCGAACGGCCCGAAGGCGGTGACCTTGAGCCGGTGCAGCCTCATCGGTGGGTCTCCTGACGGCTGTCGTCGGCCCGTACGTCGTCGAAGGCGCCCTGCAGCACGGCCCGTTCGGCCTCGTTCGCGTGACCGCCGCCGCGCACGTGGGCGACGAAGTCCTCGGCGATCTGCTGGTCGCTGCGGCCCCGCAGGCGCTGGGCGTAGGAGGCCCCGTCCTCCTCCTCGCGGCCCTCGGGGTCGAAGGCGAGGCTCAGGGTGTGCGGGAAGCGGACGGCGAGCCGGGCCATGGGGTCGTCGGGGCGGACGGCGTCGGTGAGGGTGGCCTCCACCCAGGCGTCCTCGTGCACGGCGTGCGCCGGGTCGTCCAGCAGGTCGTCGAGGCGTCCGCGCAGCCGCGCGAGGGCCCGCGGCACAGGAGTGCCGATCCGCTCGGCGCCGGCGATCTCCCCCTGCGCCCCCAGCTCGATCAGCCACATCGTCTTGCGGTGGTGGACTTCCGAGAAGGAGTAGGCGAGCGGGGAACCGGAGTAGCGGACCCGGTCGTTGATCGTCTGGCAGCCGTGGAGGTGGCCGAGGGCGGCGTAGTCCACCCCGTCGAAGACGGAGGCGGGCACGGCCTCGACCCCGCCGACGGTGATGTCGCGCTCGCTGTCGCTGGCCTGCCCGCCGGTGACGAAGGCGTGCGCCAGGACGATGGAGCGGGTGCCGGGCGGGCGGGTGGCCAGGTCGGCCCGGATCCGGTCCATGGCCGCGCCGAGGACCGCCTCGTGGCTGACCTTCTCCGCGCCGAACTCGTCCTTGACCAGCGCCGGTTCCAGGTACGGCAGCCCGTAGAGCGCCACCTCGCCGTGTACGTCGGCCAGCACCACCGGGTCGGCGCAGCCGGCCGGGTCGGTGCGCAGGTGGATCCCGGCCCGGTCGATCAGCCCGGCGCCGACCCCGAGCCGGCGGGCGGAATCGTGGTTGCCGGAGATCATCACGGTGGGCACGCCGAGGTCGGCGAGCCGGTGCAGGGCCCGGTCGTACAGGTCGACGGCGGGCAGCGGGGGCACGGCCCGGTCGTAGACGTCACCCGCGACGAGGACGGCGTCGACCTCGCGCTCGCGGACGGTCTCGACGAGGTGGTCGACGAAGGCCGCCTGGGCGCCGAGGAGGTTCACGCGGTGGAAGGCACGGCCGAGGTGCCAGTCGGAGGTGTGCAGGAACTTCACTCGCCGGCCCCGCCGCACATGCCGTCTCCCCCTGGTCGTCTCCCGCTCGCTGAACCCCTCTACGCTAACCCGTCCCCGAGGTCCCTCAAGGCGCGTACGTCTCTCCGCCGAGGGTGAGGACGGCGCTGCCCGCCGTGCTGTCGGCGAGCCAGGCCTCGAAGGCGGGCAGGTCCGCCTCCGGGAGGGCGACCTCGATCTCCACCGCGGACCCGTAGCGCAGGTCCACCACGATCCGGCCGGTGGCGCGCAGATCGTTCTGGGTCTTGCCGGCCCGCTGGTGGTCGACGGTGACGGTGGCCAGCCGGTAGCGGCGCCGGGTGACGGTGCCGAGCTCGTCGAGGGCCTCCCCGACGACCCCGCCGTAGGCCCTGATCAGCCCGCCGGCACCGAGCTTCACACCGCCGTAGTAGCGGGTGACCACGGCGACCGCGTAGCGGATGTCGCGGCGCATGAGCATCTGCAGCATGGGGACCCCGGCGGTGCCGCCGGGCTCGCCGTCGTCGCTGGCCTTCTGGACGGAGGCGTCGGCGCCGATGACGTAGGCGAAGCAGTTGTGCGTGGCGGTGGGGTGCTCCTTGCGGATGCGCGCGACGAACTCCTGCGCCTCCTGCTCGGTCGCGGCGGGCGCGAGCGAGCACAGGAAGCGCGAGCGGTTGATCTCCGACTCGTGCACGCCCTCACGGGCCACCGTCACGTACTGGTCTGCCTTCACCGCCCCACCCTAATCCGTGGTCGAGGACGGGCCGGCCGACCGCAAGGCGAGCAGACTGGTCGCGGCCGAGGCCATCACGTGATCGACTGCTGACTCCCGTCAGGCAACGTGCAGGTGGATTCCCTGTACGGGTTGTCCTTGACCTGTCCACCCGCGGCCGCGCACTCCTCCCCTGGTGATGGTCGGAGACGCGGCGGCCTGAGCGCTGACAGCACCGACCGCGCTCGCGCCGGCCAGGGTGGCTGCAGCCAAGGCGAGCCCCGGCATTCTTCTCATACGCATGACTTCCTCCTCTCAGCCGCCCCCATTCGGCCCTTTCAAGGACAAGTCCCGGGCCGACAGCGCCCTCCTCCTCAGCATGGGCGATGCACAGGAGGCCCGCGAGGCGAGTCCGGTGCCGCACTCTGCGCACCGTGATCTCCCCCGGCGAGGATTCGACGCGTTGGAGCCCTGAGGAGTCCACGGGGAATCGGGCATGTGTCTTTTCCGTTGACGCGGCAGAGCGACAGAGCGGCAGCGGAAGCACCGGTCCGAGCCGACCGTCCGAGGCAACGGTGCGAAGCGGCAGTGCGAAGCGGCAGACATGACAGCAGACGAGAACATCAGGAGGCGGCGCGCGTGTACGGCGATCCGGCAACCATCCGCAAGATCCTCACCGAGCTCGGCGACACCTGGGCCGTGGTGGGCCTCTCGAACAACAGGGACCGGGCGGCCTACGGGGTGGCCCGCGTGCTGCAGCAGTTCGGCAAGCGCGTGATCCCCGTACACCCGAAGGCCGAGACGGTGCACGGTGAGCCCGGGTACGCCTCGCTGGAGGAGATCCCGTTCAAGGTGGACGTGGTGGACGTCTTCGTGAACAGCGAACTGGCCGGACCGGTGGCCGACCAGGCGGCCGCCATCGGCGCCGACGCCGTCTGGTTCCAGCTCGGCGTGATCGACGAAGCAGCCTTCGACCGCACCCGCGAGGCCGGCCTGGCGATGGTCATGGACCGCTGCCCGGCGATCGAGATCCCCGCGCTCCAGGCCGTGTCCTAGCCACCCCTGCCCCGCGACCGCGCCGCTGTGCGCGGCCGGGGCCAGGCCGGCGCGCCGGCCTGGCCCCGGCCGGAACGGTTCTCCTGGTCGCGGGCCGACCGTCCCTACGCCTGCTCGGCCTCCGCCAGCTCGGCCTCCGTGAGCTCGGCCAGCCCGCGCAGCTGCTCCGGGGTCATCCCATCGGGGATCGGCACCGGCGTCGGCGTACGCAGCGGCGGCTGCCAGCCCGTCTCCGGCTGCCAGCGCCGTACGATGCGCGCCGGCGCCCCCGCCACCACGGCGTGGTCCGGCACCTCGCCCCGTACGACGGCCCCCGCGGCCACCACGACGTTGCGGCCGAGCCGGGCCCCCGGCAGGATCACCGCGCCTGTGCCGAGCCAGCACCCCGGGCCGATCTCCACCGGCGCGTTGCGCGGCCACTGCCGGCCGACGGGCTCGTGCGGGTCGTCGTAGCTGTGGTTCGTGGACGTGATGTAGACCCCGGGACCGCAGAACGTGTTCGCCCCGATCGTGATCCGGGCGTCGGCGATGACATGGCTGCCGCGTCCGATGACCACCCCGTCGCCGAGCACCAGCATCGGCTCCGCGCCCAGGTCGAGGTCCGGCATCATCCCGGCGGTGAGGGTGACCTGCTCGCCGATGATGCAGTGCCCGCCGAGCCGGATCCACGACTCGTTGAAGATCGTGCCCTGCGGGAAGGCGAGCCGGGTGCCGTGCCCGATCGCGCCGAACCGCAGCCGCCCCGGGGTCTGCGCGGTGACCGCACCGGCCTGCTGCATCCAGCGCCAGCCGGTGTGGACCACGCGGCTCGCCAGCCGGCGGCGCAGGGCCGTCAGAGATGAGAACGTGTTCTGTTTCTTCGGCACCCGGCCACGGTAGTGCGCCGGACCCCGGTCGTCCGGACCACGATCCTGTGATCTTCACCCCATCGCCGGTGCGGCGGGCCGCGTGCCCTACGGTGCCGTTAGCGCGCGGCACCCGGACGACGTACGGCGTACGACACGTACGGCGGACCACGACGACAGAGGAAGAGAACATGACGCACCAGGCGGCCCAGGCATTCGTGGCGGGTGTCGGCGGCAAGAACCCGGACATCGACCCGACGGCCTTCACGGCTCCCACCTCGGTCGTGGTCGGCGAGGTGACCCTCGCCGCCGGCGCGAGCATCTGGTACTCGGCGGTGCTGCGCGCCGACTGCGGCCCGATCACGCTCGGCGCCGACAGCAACGTGCAGGACAACTGCACGGTCCACGTGGACCCTGGCTTCCCGGTCTCGATCGGCGAGCGCGTCTCCATCGGGCACAACGCCGTCGTGCACGGCTGCACGGTCGAGGACGACTGCCTGATCGGCATGGGCGCGACCGTGCTCAACGGCGCGGTGATCGGCGCCGGTTCCCTGGTGGCCGCGCAGGCGCTGGTCCCGCAGGGCATGGTCGTGCCGCCCGGCTCGCTCGTCGCGGGCGTGCCCGCCAAGGTGCGCCGCGAGCTGACCGACGAGGAGCGCGAGGGCATCAAGGTCAACGCCCTGATGTACGTGGACCTGGCCAAGCAGCACAGCGCCCCGCTCACTCCGGAGGCGTAGCCCTCACCTGTCTCCAGGCCGCGAGCCGGAGGGCTTCGAGGACGGCCTCGTGCCGTCTCCCGTCCGACGCGGCCGCGCTCGTCTGCCGGACGAACCGCACGAGCGGGGGACTGACTGCGGCGCCCCGTGCGAGGAGGTGCTGCACCATGTCCAGCTGCGCGAAACCGGCCGCCCAGGCGAGCGTGGTGTGGCCCTTGAAGGCCGCCTCCAGGTCCGCGCCGCGGTCCAGCAGGAAGTCAACCGTCTCCGGGTGTCCGGGGCTGGATGTGGCCGCGAGGAGGAGCGCCGGGTACTCCGGCCTGCCGCACTTTCGGTTCGGGTCGCCCCCCGCGTCAAGGAGCACCGCGACCACGGCGGTATGACCGCGCATGGCCGCCAGGGCCATCGCGTCCAGCTCGTGGTAGGGGCCCGCGTCCGCCATCGGGTCGGCGCCGGCCTCCAGGAGCAGCCGGACGACCTCGGCGTGCCCGGCGTCCACCGCGAGGTCGAACGCGGTGCGCCCCTCCGGGCTCCGCTCGTCCGGCGCGGTGCCGGCGGCCAGCAGCTCGGCCACGCGCGCGGCGTCCCCGGCCCGCGCCGCCGGTATGAGCTCCGTCATGCGCGGGTGCGGGCCGCCTCGACGGGCTCCGGGAGCGCCGCCCCGGCGTCCGGTGCCGCATCCGCCGTCTCCGTGCGGACCGCCTCGGCCGCCTTCTTCATCCGGCTGCGCACCACCAGCGTCACCGCGAGCCCGAACACCACGGCGAGCCCCAGCGCCAGCCAGGAGAACCGCTTCAGCCACGGCTCCGCGACGATCCCGACCGAGTAGATGACGGCGGTGGTGCCGCCCGCCCAGAGGATCCCGCCGAGGATGTTGGCGATCAGGAAGCGCCAGTACGGCATGTGCAGCACGCCCGCCAGCGGCCCGGCGAAGATCCGCAGGAGCGCCACGAACCGCCCGAAGAAGACGGCCCACATGCCCCACTTCTCGAAGGAGCGTTCCGCCAGCGCCACCTGGTCCGGCCCGAAGTGCTTCGGGAAGCGCCGTCCCAGCCGCTCCAGCAGGGGCTTGCCGCCGCGGCGTCCGATCGCGTAGCCGATCGAGTCGCCCACGATCGCCCCGGTGATCGCGCAGAGCCCCAGGACCACGGGGTCGATCTCCCCGTGCTGCGAGGCCAGCAGAGCCGAGCTGACCAGGATGATCTCTCCCGGCAGCGGGATGCCGAGGCTCTCCAGCCCGATGACCAGTCCCACCAGGAGATAGATGCTGACCGCCGGAATCGTCTCCAGCCATTCCTGGATGTGCACCGGTTCGTCCTCCCGAGTCGTCCCCGGCGCGCCCCCTGTGACACGCCGAACGGGCAGCCTATCGGCTCGCCACCACGACCTTTGACCTCAGCGGCAGGTCGCGCGACGAACGGCCCGCGAAGACCTCCCGGCGGCCGGTGCCCAGCACCCAGGCGTGCCGCTCGGGGTCCCAGGACGACAGGGCCCGGGCGTCGACGTCGACGGTGACCCGCTGCGCCTGGCCCGGTGCCAGGGTGAGCCGCCGGTAGCCGGCGAGCGCGCGCACCGGCTGGTCGAGCTGCAGCTCGGGGGACGGGCCGACGTACACCTGGGCCACTTCGGTGCCCTTGCGGCGGCCGGTGTTGCGGACGGTGAACTCCACCCGCAGTGAGCCCCGTTGTCCACGGGCGCCGCCCGGCCGGACGGCGAGCCCCTCGTAGTGCCAGGTCGTGTACGAGAGCCCGTGCCCGAACGGGAACAGCGGGGTGACGTGCTGGGCGTCGTACCAGCGGTGGCCGACGTGGATCCCCTCGGAGTACTCCTGGCGGCCGCCCACGCCCGGGTAGCGCCGCGGGTCGCCGCCGACCGGCGTCGCCCGCTCGTCGGCCGGGAAGGTCTGGGTGAGCCGGCCCCCCGGGTCCACGTCCCCGAAGAGGAGGTCGGCGGTGGCTCCCGCGCCCTCCTGGCCCGGGTAGTACATCTGGAGGACCGCGCCGGTACGGGAGAGCCACGGCATCGTCGTACCGGAGGAGGTGTTGAGCACGACCGTCGTACGGGGGTTCGCGGCGGCCACCGCCTCGATCAGCCGCTCCTGCCCGCCCGGGAGCGCCAGCGAGGTCCGGTCCCTGCCCTCGGTGGCGTCCTCGTAGGCGAACAGGACCACGCTGCGGGCCGACTTCGCGGTCTTCACCGCCTCGGCGAGGTCCGCGGCCCGGATCGCACCGGTGATGTGCCGCAGCCGGAAGCGCTGCCCCTTGTCCCCGCCCGCGGCGGTCACGGCGAGCCGGTGGGTGCCCGCCTTCAGGGCGAGGGTGCGGCGGCGGACGGCCATACCGTCGGGTGCGGAGCCCAGCAGTCCGCCCGCGTAGTGCTCGGTGATGCCCTGGCGGACGGGGAACAGCTCCTCGCCGTCGAGGCGCACGCCGGGCCGCTGCCCGGTGTAGTGGACGAGCAGGGTCCACTCGTCGTCCGCCGCCAGGCGGAATTCGCCCTCGTGACGCCAGCCGCGCCCGGGGGCCACGACCCGGTGGTCCAGGTCGGCGGCCGGGGTCAGCAGCGTCGCCGGGAGCGGTCGCCCGTACAGGTCCTCGCCGAGGGCGTAGCGCACGGTGGAGCCGTTCCCGGCCCGCTGCCGGATGGCGGAGAGCGGGGCGGGCGCCCCGTCGGGGACCACGTGCGCGCTGCCCCCGCCGCCGACGAAGGGGACCTGGCCAGTGGGACCGATCACCGCGATCGAGCGGGCGGCGGCGCCGCTCAGGGGCAGGGTGCCGTGTTCGTTGCGCAGCAGCACGGCCCCGGCGGCGGCCACCTTGCGGGCGACCCGGGCCCCGGCGGCGGCGTTGCGCGGGGGCCGGGCGGCGGGCCGGGCCGCGAGCAGCCCGAAGCGGTCCATGGTGGTCAGGATCCGGTGGACGGCGAGGTCGACGGCGGCCTCCGGCACGGTCCCGCCGCGCACCGCCTCGCGCAGCGGCCGGCCGAAGTGGGTGCCGCCGGGCATCTCCATGTCGAGGCCGGCGCCGATGGCCGCGACGGTGCTGTGGGCGGCGTCCCAGTCGGACATCACCCAGCCGTCGAACCCCCAGCTCCCGCGCAGCAGTTCGTCGAGCAGCGGCTTGTTCTCGCAGGCGTGGACGCCGTTGACCCTGTTGTACGCGCCCATCACGGCGCCCGCTCCGGCGGCCACGGCGGCCTCGAAGCCCCGTAGCTCGGTCTCGTGCAGGGTCTGCTCGGCGGCGATCACGTCGACGGTGTCGCGGCCGTGTTCCTGGTTGTTGAGGGCGAAGTGCTTGACCGTGGCGATGAGGCCCTCTTCCTGGATCCCGCGGACCATCTCGCCCACCAGGTCGGCGGTCAGGCGCGGGTCCTCGGCGAAGGCCTCGAAGTTCCGGCCGGCGTACGGGGTGCGGATGAGGTTGGCCATCGGCGACAGCACGACGTCCTGGCCGAGCGCCCGGCCCTCTCGGCCGACGACCCGCCCGTACTCGCGGGCCAGCGCCGGGTCGAAGGCGGAGGCGAGCAGGACCGGTGCGGGCAGCGCGGTGGCGGTTTCGGTGACCCGCACGCCGGCGGACCCGTCGGCGAGGCGCAGCGCCGGGATGCCCAGGCGCGGTACGCCGGGCAGATAGCCGGCCTGCCCGAGGGAGGCGGGGTCCCGGGCGCCGTGCAGCAGGGCGGTCTTCTCGTCGAGGGTGAGCCGCTCCAGCAGGGCGTCGATCCGGTTCGCGCCCCCGGGCTCGGCGTCGGCCGGTGCGGCGGGGGCCGTCGAGCGGAGTCCCGCGCCCGGGGGCACGGTGGGGGCGCAGGCGCCTGCCCCGAGGGCCCCGCCCACCACGCCTGCCGCTCCGATCAGCCGCATCGCGGAACGTCTGGACACGGCCTCGTTCATGGGCGCTCCCTGCGCTGGGGGCACCCCCGGACGGAGTCTGGGGGAGGGTCGGCGGGAGCGGCCCCGCGCCGGACCGCTCCCGCGCCCACTGTGCGCCGCGCGCCCGCGGGTGCCCGCCGGGACGCGCCACCGGGGAGCCCAGGTTCAGCCCTCCGGCAGCGGGGGCACGCTGTCGGCGGTGCGCTTGAGCTCGTCCTGGCGCTGCACGCGCGCCTCGGTGCGGTGCCCGCGCGCGATGTAGTCCCGTACGACGGCTTCCACCGCGTCCTGCGGCGAGCCGACGCCGGCGAGCACCATCACCTCCACCACGAGCTCGGCATCGAGGCTGATGTTGACCTTGGCCACGGGCGCTCCCTCCATCGTCGTGTGACGGACTCTAGGGGGTGCCGGCCCGTGGCCGCAGTCCTTGACTCAAGCCGTCTGGTTGGGGCGCAGCGTCCAGACGACGGTCATCTCGCCCGTGACGGCCTCGTCCTCGCGCTGGATGGCGATGGTGACGGGGAACTCGGGGCGGCCGCCGGCGTCGAGTTCGGCGATGACCTCCGCCGCGGGGCGGCCGAGGGTGGCGGTGGCGGTGACGACGCCCTTGGCGAGCTTCTTGTAGCCGATCTCGGCCTTCACGGCGAGGGGCACGGCGCGCGAGAGCTGGTCGCCGAAGGCGGCCAGGACGATCGCGCCGCTCGCGGACTCGGCGAGGGTGAACATGGCGCCGGCGTGCGGGCCGCCGACGTGGTTGTGGAAGTCGGGCTGGTCCGGAAGCCGGACGACCGCGCGCTCGGGGGTGGTCTCCAGGAACTGGAGGTTCAGGGTCCGGGCCATCGGCACGGTCGCGGCGAGCAGTTCGCCCACGTTCATCTGATCTGCGCTCATGGACGGCGATGTTACCCGCGAGTAGACCCCCTTGGCCAGAGCTCCCACGGGGGCGGCCGTGGCTCCCGGGGGCCGCTCCCACTATCGTTACCGGCCATGTGGCCAGGACAGCAGCAGCCGCCCGGGGGCGAACAGAACCCTCAGGACGCGCATCAGAACCCGTACCAGCAGCAGCCGGGACAGCCGGGGCAGCCGAACCCGTACCAGCAGCAGCCCGGTTACGGATACCCGCAGCAGTCGGCGTACCAGCAGCCTCAGGGCGCTCCCGGCCAGCCGTGGGGTCCGCCCCAGGCGCCCCAGCAGCCCCAGGGCGGCGGGAGCCCGTACTCCACCAAGACCGTCGCCATCGTCGCGGCGGCCGCGGTCGTCGTGGCGGCCGCCGGAACCGGCGCGTTCGTCCTGACCCGGGACGACAAGAAGACCGAGGCCAACGACAAGCCGCCGGCCTCCTCCGCGCCGCCGGCCTCCAGTGAGCCCGCCCCGGCCGGGACCAGCCCCAACCCGCGGGCCGGCGGCGACGCGAAGCCCGTCATCCCGGGCTGGAAGGTCGTCGTCAACACGAAGTACGGCGTCGCCTACGACGTGCCGCCCGAGTGGAACGTCAACGAGTCCGGCGTGGTCCTCTTCTACGACGACGAGGTCAAGAACGACGGCAAGCCCGTCATCACGATGTCCGGGACCGCCACCTTCAAGCAGGAGTGGTGCACGGTCGACAAGGAGGCCGACGGCAGCCTCGAGAAGTTCTCGATCGCGGACGCCGGTGTCAAGGGTGCCCAGGGCGCCAAGGACACCGGCCAGGCGGCGACCGACAACACCGGCACGTGGGTCTGGGCGGGATTCGCCCAGAAGGAACCCAAGGGCACGGTCAAGGTGACCGATCCCAAGGAGTTCACGACCACCTCCGGCCTCAAGGGCCACATGGTGGTCGCCACCGCTCCGAACGTGAAGAAGGAGCACAAGTGCTCCACCGACGGCAAGGCGGTCGGCTTCGCCTTCAAGAACGCCGTCGGTGACTTCGCCAGTTTCGCCATGATCACTGCGGCGGGCGTGAAGGAAGAAGTTCCGACCGACGTCTCCGACAAGATCCTCAGCTCCATCCGGCTCTCCACCGGCTGATCACCACGTCCGTCGCCCGGGCCGGCAATCCGTTTGGATTCTCGGCCCGGGGCGGGGATAGTCCGGGGGTGAGTTCTCCCTTCGCCGCACCGCCCGGGTCACCCGCACGCCGTCGCCGACCCGCCTGGGCCGGCCGCAACTACACCCTGCTGACGGGCGCGGCGGTGGTCACGAACCTCGGCAGTCACGGAGCGCTCATCGCGGCCGCCTTCGCGGTCCTGGAGGCCGGCGGATCCGGCGGCGACGTCGGCCTGGTCGCCGCCGCCCGCACCCTGCCGCTCGTCCTCTTCCTCCTCGTCGGCGGCGCCATGGCCGACCGGTTGCCGCGCCACCACGTGATGGTCGCGGCCAACGCCCTGAACTGCGTCTCGCAGGCCGCCTTCGCCGTGCTCGTCCTCGCCGGCGACCCGCAGCTGTGGCAGATGATGCTGCTGACCGCGCTGTGCGGCACCGGAACGGCCTTCTTCAATCCCGCGGCCGAGGGCATGCTGCTGTCCACGGTCTCCGGCGAACACGCCAACCGCGCCTTCGCGCTCTTCCGCATGGCGATGAACGGCGCCGGCATCGGCGGCGCGGCCCTCGGCGGCGCGATGATCGCCGCGATGGGACCCGGCTGGGTGCTGGCCGTGGACGCGGCCGCGTTCGCGATCGCGGGTGCCCTGCGCGCCTTCCTCGACGTCAGCCACGTCACCGACCGGGCCCCCGGCGGCGGCCTGCTGGCCGACCTGCGCGAGGGCTGGGTGGAGGTCCGTACCCGCCCCTGGCTGTGGAGCATCGTGCTCCAGTTCTCCGTCGTCGTCGCGGTCGTCGGCGCCGCGGACGCGGTCTACGGACCGCTGGTCGCCCGGGACCGGTTGGGCGGGCCGGCACCCTGGGGCCTGGCCCTGGCCTTCTTCGGGGTCGGCACCATCGCCGGGGCCTTCCTGATGATGGCGTGGAAGCCGCGCCGGCTGCTCCTGGTCGGCACCCTGTGCGTGTTCCCGCTGGCGCTGCCGTCGGCGGGCCTGGCCGTGCCGCTGCCCGTGTGGGGGCTGTGCGTGGTGATGTTCGTCAGCGGAGCCGCGATCGAGGTCTTCGGCGTGAACTGGATGACCACGATGCACCAGGAGATCCCGGAGGAGAAGTTCTCCCGGGTCTCCGCCTACGACTGGTTCGGCTCGGTGTCGATGCTCCCGCTGGCCACCGCCCTGGCCGGCCCGGCCGAATCGGCCTTCGGCCGCACCACGGCCCTGTGGGGCTGCGCGGCCCTGGTCGTCCTGGTCACCGCCCTGGTCCTCCTGGTCCCGGACGTCCGCCGCATGACCCGCGCCCCCCACACCAAAACCACCACCCCCACCTTCCCCAGCCCGACCCCGTCCAGCCCCACCAGCCCCACCAACTCCAGCCCCGCCGGCGTTTGAGGCACTCTTCCAGCCCCGCCGGCGTTTGAGGCGCCCTTCCAGCCCTGCCGGCGTTTGAGGCGCGGGGTCCGGGGCGGAGCCCCAGGGTCCTTCAGCCCCGCCGGCGTTTGAGGCGCGGGGTCCGGGGCAGCGCCCCGGGAAGCGGCGCGCCCGCCAAGCTGCTCACCCCAGGCTGAACGCCCCCTCCGGCGGAGCCGGCGAGGCCACCGCGTCCGCGTCAGCCACCGGCACCGCCCCCTTCATGAACCGCACCACCCCGTCCCCGTACTCCACCCTGGCGGGAAACGCATCGGCCGCGCACCGCCGAGCCAACGCAGCCACCGGAAGCTCTCCATCGGAGGCCAGGAGCAGCGCGTTCCCGAACCGCCTCCCCCGCAGCACGGCCGGTTCCGCGATCAGCGCCAACTCCCCGAACGCCTCCGCGAAGTTCGCCACCTGCGCCCGCAGGAAGCCGAACGGCGCCCCGTCGGCCAGATTCGCCGCGTACAGCCCCCCGGGCCGCAGCACCCGCGCGGCCGCCCGCGCGTACTCCACCGACGTCAGCTGCGCCGGCACCCGCGAGCCCCCGAACACGTCGGCCACCACCACGTCCGCGCTCGCCGCGGGCGCCGCCTCCAGCCAGGCCCGGGCGTCGGCGGTGTGCACCGTGATCCCGGACCCCTCCGGCAGCGGCAGGTGTTCGGCGACCAGCTCGACCAGGCCCGCGTCGAACTCGACGACGGTCTGCCGGGAGCCGGCCCGGGTCGCCGCGGCGTACCGCGGCAGGGTGAGCGCGCCGCCGCCCAGGTGCAGGAGGTCCAGCGAGAGCCCCGGCTCCGCCGCGCAGTCCAGGACGTGCCCGAGGCGGCGTGCGTACTCGAATTCCAGGTGCTGCGGATCGTCCAGGTCCACGTACGACTGCGGGGCCCCGTCGACGGTCAGCAGCCAGGCCCGTTCGCCGTCGACGTCCGGCATCAGCTTGGCGGTGCCCTGGCCCACGTCCCGGACGACCGGGATCTGTTCGTCGCTCACCGCTCCATTGTCCGCCAGACGTCCGGCGGCTCCCCCTACCGGGCCGCCCCGTCCGACCAGACCTCGGCGGCCTCGGCGACGTGCTCCGCGGCCTGCGCCAGGCCGGCCCGCGCGGCCGGGTCGCGCCGGGCGGGGTCCAGTACGTTGCGCCCGAAGACCTTGCGGGCGGCCGCCGACGGGGTGATGAGCAGCACGCGCGCGCCGGCCTCCCGCAGCCGTGCGGCCTGCGCGGCCGGTGAGGGGACGAGTCCGGATCCGAGCGAGATCGGCGCGATGATCACGACGCGTTCGTGGCCGGCGGCGAGGTCGGCGTTGGTGGCGGAGCGGACGCCGCCGTCGATGAACCTTCGTCCGCCGACCGTCACCGGCGGCCAGACCCCGGGCACCGCGCAGCTCGCGGAGACCGCGTCGACGAGCCCGGCGCCGCTGTCCCGGTCGAAGTCGGCCGGCTCACCGGTGAGCGCGTCCACGGCCGTGACCACGAACCGGCGCTCGGGCCATTCGTGCGAGACCAGCCGGGCCGCCAGCACCTCGCGCCGCTGCGCCTCCGCCCCGGTGTCGGCGGCCAGTGCCATGGCGCCGACCCGCCGGCGGTAGGCCGTCGCGTTGCGGGAGCGGGCCATCGCGACGGCGTACCGGGCGATGACGCCCGCCCCCAGTTTCGCGGCGTGCTCCCCGGTGGCGGCGCCGAGCTGGCGTTCGTACAGCTCCTGGACGGAGAGCCGTCCGGAGGTGAGCTGGGCGCCGACCACCGAGCCGGCCGAGGTGCCGATGACGAGGTCGGCGGTGGTGAGGTCGACACCCGCGCGGGCGAGCCCGTACAGGATGCCGCACTCCCAGCCGATGCCGGTGAGTCCCCCGCCGCCCAGCACCAGTGCCGTGTCGCCGCCCATCGCCGTCCACCCCTCTGTCCCGCGCATGCCTGTGGTGACGGCAGTCTGACGCAGCAGCTCCGCCGTCACCACAGAGGGGTCCGGGTCGGATTCGGTCCGGGTCAGACCCGGGTCACCCGAGTACGGCCGTCACCGTCCCGGCGCCGACGGTCCGCCCGCCCTCGCGGATCGCGAAACCGAGGCCGGACTCCAGCGGGACGTCCCGCCCGAGCTCGACGGTCATCGTGACCGTCTCGCCCGGCCGGGCCGCGCCGGCCTCCCCCAGGTCCACGTCCCCGACCACGTCGGCGGTGCGGATGTAGAACTGCGGGCGGTAGCCGGTGGCGACCGGCGTCGTACGGCCGCCCTCGCGCCCGGAGAGCACGTACACCTGCGCCCGGAAGCGCCGCTTCGGCGTCACGCTGCCGGGAGCGGCCACCACGTGCCCGCGGCGCACGCCGTCGCGCGGCACCCCGCGCAGCAGCAGTGCGACGTTGTCCCCGGCCTCGGCGGACTCCATCGGCTTGCCGAAGGTCTCCAGGCCGGTGACGACCGTCTCGGCCGGCTCGCCGTCGGCGCCCAGGATCGCGACGCGGTCGCCGAGGCGTACGCTGCCGCGCTCGACGGCGCCGGTCACGACGGTCCCGCGGCCGGTGATGGTCAGTACGTTCTCCACCGGCAGCAGGAACGGCGCGTCCGTGTACCGCACCGGCGTCGGCACGTACGTGTCCACCGCGTCCAGCAGCGCCTCGATCGCCCCGGTCCACCGCGGGTCGCCCTCCAGCGCCCCGAGCCCGGAGACGCGGACGACCGGCGCGCCGTCACCGCCGTATCCGTGCGCGGTGAGCAGCTCGCGGACCTCCAGCTCGACCAGGTCGGTCAGCTCGGGGTCCCCGGCGTCGGCCTTGTTGAGCGCCACCACGATGTGGTCGACGCCGACCTGCCGGGCGAGCAGCACGTGCTCGGCGGTTTGTGGCATGACCCCGTCGAGCGCGGAGACGACGAGGATCGCCCCGTCGAGCTGCGCGGCCCCCGTGACCATGTTCTTGATGTAGTCCGCGTGACCGGGCATGTCCACGTGGGCGTAGTGCCGGGTGTCGGTCTCGTACTCGACGTGCGTGAGGTTGATGGTGATCCCGCGCCGGGCCTCCTCGGGCGCCCGGTCGATGCGGTCGAACGGCACGAAGGAGGCGCCGCCGCGCCCGGCGAGGACCTTGGTGATGGCGGCGGTGAGGGTGGTCTTGCCGTGGTCGACGTGACCCATGGTGCCGATGTTGAGGTGCGGCTTGGTGCGCACGAAGGCCGTCTTGGCCATGATTCTTTTCCCGTGTCTCGAAGCTGGAACGGGACCCCTGAACCGAGCCGACCCTCCCCCTGCGGGGTCCGCCGGACGATCCGGGAAGGGTCAGCTTCGTGCGCCGTCGAATGCGGCGAAGAGGGGTGCTTCTGCGAACACGGCAGCCTTCGGCGCGTCCGCGACTGCGGACGGCGCTGCGGGGAAGGCGAACCGGGACATGCCCCTGATCCTGCCGAACCGGTCCCGGACCGTCGAATGGTTTTCCGCGGGCGTGCCGATGCCTCGGGCGCCCGAACCGTCAGGTCACGGGGCCCGGTTCGCCGCTCACCGCAGTCGCAGCACGCTCCTGACACCCGCGTGGTCGGAGGGCCACAGGCCCGACGGGGTGCGGTCGGCCCGGGACTCGCCCAGTCGGTCGGTCGCCACTGCGGTGATCTTGCCGCGGTGGAGCACGTAGTCGATGCGCTGGCTGAGGCTGGAGGTGAGGTTGCGCAGGTCCGGGGCCTGGCAGCAGGTGAAGCCGGGGTTGCGGGGGCGGGTGCGGCTCCAGCCGTCCGTGAAGCCCGCGGCCAGGAGCTTGTTGTGGCTCTGGGTGGCGGTGCCCGGTGTTGCGCCGACGCCGCCGGCCGCGGAGTTGAGGTCGCCGAGGAGCACGGTGGGCAGTGTGGTGTTCAGCGGGCCGGCGAGCAGTTCGTCGGCCTGTGCCTCCTGGACGGTGGGCGAGGCGGGCTCCAGGTGGGTGGTCACCACCCGGGCGGTGTGGCCGCGCAGGGTGGCGTCGGCGGCGACCCAGCCGCGTCGGACCTGGAGAGGCGGATTGGGCGGGCAGCCGAGGACCGGGCGGCAGATGGGCAGGTGGCTCTGGAAGGTGGCGGCCTGCGCGTTGGCCACGGAGAAGACGCCCGCGGGCAGGTCGGTACGGGCCAGGAGCACGTCGCGGTCGGTGAGGCGGATGTCCTGCAGGCCGCTCGGCGTGGAGCGCGGGGCCTCGAAGTCGCTGCCGACGACGACGCTGGCCACGGCCGCGTAGTGCTTGCCGCGGGCGGCGAGCGCGTCGAGCAGGATCTGCAGGAAGTCGTACTCGACGTGGGTGGCGCTGCCCGGTCCGGCGGGGGTCTGGCTGCGCCACAGGACGGCTTCCTGCAGGCCCACGAGGTGGGGGCCGCTCTTGGCGATCTCGTCGGCGAGCGCCCCGGCGCGCTCGGGGAAGTTGGTGGCCTGGACGTTCGCGTACACGGCGGTCACGGCGGCGACGAGCGCCTGCGGACTGGTCGCGGCGAGGACGGGTGCGAGGTCGCCACCCAGATAGAGGTTACGCGTCAGGACCCGCAAGCGGGCCTGGCCGGCCTTTCCGGGATCCTCGGCGGCCGAGGCCGGCGTGAGTGACCCGGGTGCGCACAGCGCGAGTGCACACAGGGCGGCGGTGAACCAACGGCGACGCATGCGACGCATACGGGCAGACCTTTCGGCGAAAAGCGGGCGAAATCCCACACCTTCACCGAAACCTAGGGCGACCGACGCGACGCGGCGATCCGGATGTAGGCCGTGCGGCCGAGCGCCCGTCAGTCCCGCCCGGGCACGGGGGCGAGGTTCTTGAGCGCCTCGCGCACGGACAGCGGCGACAGGGAGCCGCGCTCGGCCTCGACGAAGGCGCGGACCGCGTCCGGGTCCGTCTTCGCGTACTCCCGCAGGGCCCAGCCGATGGCCTTGCGCAGGAAGAAGTCCGGGTGGGCGGCCTGCCGGCGGCAGTAGGCGAAGAGGCGCCCGGCGTCGGTGGCCTCCTTGTAGCGCAGCTGGTGGAGCAGGGCGGTGCGGGCGAGCCAGAGGTCCTCGTCCTCGATCCACCCGTCCATCACCTGCGCCGCCCGCGGGTCGGCGGCCACCAGCGAGCCGACCGTGTGCGCGGCCAGCAGGTCGACGGTGTCCCACCAGGGGACGGTGACGATCAGGTGCCGGGCCACCGGCAGGAAGCCGGAGGAGCACCGGGAGACGTGGCGGCGCAGGTAGTCCACCGCGAAGTACTGGTACTCACGCTCCGGGAGCCCCCAGCAGCGGAGCGCGAGCGCCGCGCAGTCCGCCTCCGACGGCTTGGGAGTGTCCTTGGTCACGTTCTTGGACAGGTCCCGGCGCAGCGGGGTGGGGATACCGAGGAAGGGTGCGACGTCCTTCATGTACGCGGCCATGGCCCGGGCCCGCACGGGGTCGGCGGCCGCCGCGTACGTCCCGGTCAGCCGCTCCAGCAGGGTGTCCGCGAGGGCGCTCTCCGGAACCCTCGGGGGGCGCCGGTCGTTCGGCAGCATGAGGTCCAGATTACGGCGCGACGCCGCATAGGTCGGCTAGTCTCCCGGGATGTCCCTCCTCCTCGCGCCGTGGACCCGGCTGTCGCTGCTCGTCGTGCTGCTCGCGGCGGCGGGCGTGTGCGTGCTGCTGTACGAGCCCCAGCGCATCCTCTCGGAGGGCTGGCCCCCGGGCCTCCCGGTGGGCACGGCGGTCCTGCTGTTCGCAGCCGCGTACGGAGTGTGCTCGGCGGCCTTCGTACCGCGCCCCCTGCTCAACCTGGCCGCGGGCGCCGTCTTCGGCACCCAGTTCGGCCTCGTCGCGGCGGTCGGCGGCACCGTCCTCGGCGCCGCCATCGCCTTCGGCCTCGGGCGGATCATGGGCCAGGACGCTTTGCGTCCGTTCCTGCGCGGGCGCTGGCTCGAGGCGGCCGACGGCCAGCTCAGCCGGCACGGCTTCCGCTCGATGCTCGCCGTCCGGCTCTTCCCCGGCGTGCCCTTCGTGGTGGCCAACTACGGCGCGGCGGTCTCCCGTTGCGGCTGGGGCCCCTTCCTCCTCGCCACGGCGATCGGCGTCGTCCCGAACACGACGGCGTACGTGATCGCGGGAGCGAACGCGTCCTCCCCCGGATCGCCCGCCTTCCTCGTCTCGTTCGGCTTCATCGTCGTCTCCGTGGCGGCCGCCGGAGTCGTCGCCTGGCGCAAGCGGCACCGTCTGGCACCCGCTCGAACCCGTGCGTCGACGTACGAACTGACGCCCCAGCACCCCCCTGTGGTCAGCGGCGCTTCGCACGGGCCCTAGCATCGGACGCGAACTGCCCGACGATCACAAGGACGAGCGCACCCCGACATGAGCTGGTTCGAATCCCTAATCCTCGGTCTCGTCCAGGGGCTTACGGAGTTCCTCCCGATCTCCTCCAGCGCCCACCTGCGGCTGACCGCGGCGTTCGCCGGCTGGCACGACCCGGGAGCGGCCTTCACCGCCATCACCCAGATCGGCACCGAGGCCGCCGTGCTGATCTACTTCCGCAAGGACATCGCACGGATCGTCTCCACCTGGTTCCGGTCCCTGTACACGAAGGCCCTCCGCTCCGAGCAGGACGCGAAGATGGGCTGGCTGGTGATCGTCGGATCGATCCCGATCGGTGTGCTCGGCCTCGTCTTCAAGGACGCGATCGTGGGCCCGGCCCGCGACCTGCGGCTGACGGCCACCACCCTCATCGTGATGGGCATCGTGCTGGGCATCGCCGACCGGCTGGCCGCGCGCGACGAGGAGGGCGGCCGGCACCGGGCGATCCGCGAGCGCAAGACGCTCCAGCAGCTGGGCGTCAAGGACGGTCTGGTCTTCGGTCTCTGCCAGGCGATGGCCCTGATCCCGGGCGTCTCCCGCTCCGGCGCGACGATCTCCGGCGGTCTGCTGCTGGGCTTCACCCGCGAGGCCGCGGCGCGCTACTCCTTCCTCCTCGCCATCCCGGCCGTACTGGCCTCGGGCGCGTTCGAGATCAAGGACGTGGTCGAGAACCCGGGTCACATCTCCTGGGGTCCGACGGTCTTCGCGACGGTCATCGCCTTCTTCGTGGGCTACGCCGTGATCGCGTGGTTCATGAAGTTCATCTCGACGAAGAGCTTCATGCCCTTCGTGATCTACCGGATCCTGCTCGGCATCCTGCTGTTCGTGCTGGTGGGAGCCGGTGTGCTGAGCCCGCACGCGGGTGAATCCGGCGGCTGAAACCGGGCCACACAGGTAGCGCTATCTAGCATTTCCTAGCGCCTGATTGCAGCACCACGCCATGATCATCTCCCACTTGTCTCCCACTCATCTTCCACCGGGGAGGCGGGATACACCCCACTAGGACGTGTGCGTCCGCAAAGTAGGGGATGACGCAGAAGGGCCCGCACGTCCGTGCGGGCCCTTCTGCGTGGCGGCCGGCCCGGGTCAGTCGAGGCTGAGGCGCGCCAGCAGGCCCTGGACACGGCCGGCGAGCGCCTTCTCCGGGTCCGGGCTGATGGTGGCAAGTGCCACTGCGGCCGTCACGATGACGTCGCTCAGCTCCTTCTCGACGAGCCGCCAGCGCGGGCGGTGAGGAAGTCGAGGGTGTAGCGGTCGGGGTTGCCGTAGTCGGCCAGGCCCATGAGCTTGCCGGAGCTGGTCCAGTTGCCGAGTCCGAGGTGTTCGGCGACGGTCTCGTAGAACCAGCCCAGCGACTGGCTGAACGGGAACTGGCGCAGGACCTTCAGTCCGTCGGCGGTACCGTGGGCGAGGGTGGCGGAGACGCCGTCGCCGGAGCCGTCGACCACCAGGACGGCGGCCTCGTCGAAGCCGCTGGGGTGGAAGGCGGAGGCAGCGTGCGCGAGGTGGTGCTCGACCACGGTGACCTGCCGGGGCCGGTGGTGGCCGAACAGGGCGGGGGCGAGGAGTTCGGCGATCAGCTCGGCGTCCGTGCAGATGTTGCTCGGCGTAGGCCAGGCCGGGTTGAATGCGATGGCGATCTCGTCAACGTCGGCCAGGGTGATGCCGGCCTCGGACAGGCAGTAGGCCGCGGCCACCGCGCAGGAGCGGGAGTCCTTGTGGTGCTTGCGGCGGGAGAAGCGCTCCTCCTCGGCGAAGGCGACCACCTTCCCTTCGATGACCAGGCAGGCGGAGGGGTGGAAGCAAAGGGGGCGGAGGGGGCGGCGGTACGGGCCGAATCGGCTGGTGCCCGTCGTCCCCGATCGGCGACCGGTGTTTCCCCTCCACGATCCTTGCCACAGCAGCCTCCTCAAGGCCTGGGTTCTCCACTGCAGAAGCGGAGGCCCGCGATGCACGAGGGCGCACATGCGCCTGTACGCCTGCTGCATACAACCCAGCGACTGGGTCGCTCGTCAGCCTTCGAGCGGGCGGCCCTGTGCTGCCCGCAGGCGGGCCAGACCGGAGATCCGCGTGCGAGCAAGTGGCAGTTCGTCTTCGGGGGTCGGGAGCGTGACGGGCATGGACCACACACCGCTGGTCTGGGAGGCGATGCCGAGCGCGACCATCACCTCGGCGAGTCCCGTGCCGTGGCCGGGACAGGGAGCCCGGCCACGGTGAGTACGTCGGTGCAGCCGGCCTCCTTCCCGGCAACCAAGGCGCGGATCTGGGCCTTGGTTGCCGTCCCGCGCAGCGGTAATCGCGGAGCCAACTCAGCCCTCTACCGCATTGCCCTCGTCCGCATGTCCAGAGAGGGTCTGTAAAGTTTTCGGTGTAACTGGGTTGGTTTGTAGGCTCAGATTCGGTTGTTGGTGAGGCGTCCGTCGAAGGCGATGTCGAAGGCTTGGAGGGCCCGCTTCCAGCGGGTGGTCCAGCGTTTGCGGCCGGCGCCGGTCGGGTCCAGTGACATCACCGCGAGGTAGACGCACTTCATGGCCGCGTTCTCCGAGGGGAAGTGGCCGCGGGCACGGACGGCCCGGCGGATCCTCGCGTTGACGGACTCGATCGCGTTCGTGGTGCAGACGATCCGGCGGATCTCGGCGTCGAACTGCAGGAACGGGACGAATTCGGCCCAGGCGTTCTCCCACAACCGCACGATCGCCGGGTATTTGCCGCCCCATTCCTCGCAGAACTCGAGGAACCGGCTGGTGGCAGCGTCTTCGGTCGGAGCGGTGTAGACAGGCTTGAGGGCTTTAGCGATCTTGTCCCAGTCCTGGCGGCCGGCATAGCGGAACGACGCTCGCAGCAGGTGAACGACGCAGGTCTGGACGACGGTCTGGGGCCAGACCTCGCCGACCGCGTCGGGCAGGCCCTTCAACCCGTCGCAGACCAGCATGAGGACGTCCTCGACGCCCCGGTTCTTCAGCTCGGTCAGGACCCGGAGCCAGTGCTTGGCGCCTTCGCCTCCCTCACCGCCGGCCCACAGGCCGAGGATGTCGCGGTGGCCTTCGGCCGTGACCGCCAACGCCATATAGATGGGGCGGTTGGCGACCTGGCCGTCGCGGATCTTCACGTTGATGCAGTCGATGAACACGACCGGATAGACACGGTCGAGCGGGCGGGCCTGCCATTCGGCCATGCCCTCCATCACCGAATCGGTGATCGTGGAGATGGTCTGCTTGGAGACCTCGGCTCCGTAGACCTCGGCCAGGTGGGCGGAGATCTCGCCGTGGGTGAGGCCCTTCGCGGAGAGCGACAGGACCATCTCGTCGACGCCGGACAGCCGGCGCTGACGCTTCTTGACGATCTGCGGCTCGAACGCTCCCTCGCGGTCCCGCGGCACGTCGATCTCGACCGGCCCTACGTCCGTGACGACTGTCTTGGAGCGTTTTCCGTTCCTCGAGTTGCCGCCGTTCTTCCCGGCCGGATCGTGCCGGTCATAGCCGAGATGATCTGTCATCTCGCCCTCGAGAGCGGACTCCAGCAGCCGCTTCGTCAGCTGCTGGAGCAGCCCGCCCTCACCGGTCAGCTGCAGGCCCTCGGCCTGAGCCCGGGCCACGAGCTCGTTCAGGAACCGGTCATCCACGCCCGCCGACGCGGCCTCCGCCTCAGACGGCGTGGCTATGTTCTCGCTGGTCACAGGTGCAATCCTCCATGATCGGAGTTACACCGTTTCTTTTACAGTCCCGAAACGGACTTAACGTCCACTCAGGGTTCCACTCCGTTGGTCACCCGACTTCGTGGGGCGGCATGGCTGCGTGTAGATGTCTGCGCGAGCTGACTCCGAGTTTGGCGAAGACGTTGCCGAGGTGCCACTCCACGGTGCGCGGGCTGATGAAGAGCTGCGCTGCTATCTCTCCATTGGTGAGCCCTTGTTCGGCAAGTCTTGCGATCTGAGCTTCCTGACTTGTGAGCTCCAGATCCGTGCCGACCGTGCGCTTTCGTGCGGTATCCCCAGTTACGGAAAGTTCCCTTCGGGCACGTTCCGCGAAGCAGTCGGCACCTGCTCGGCTGAAGGCCTCGTAGGCAGAGCGCAGGTACGCGCGGCTCTCCTGCCTGCGGTTCTCTCGACGAAGCCATTCACCGTACAGCAGTCGGGCACGAGCTAGTTGGAGAGCAATGCGGCAGGTAGCGAGTGCTTCGATCGCCTCCAGATAGAACGCCTCTGCTGTCCTGCCATCACTGAGCAGGGCGCGCGAGCATGCCTCCGTGCCACGAGCCCAGGCCGTGCCGCTGGCGCGCGTACGTTCGGCAAGTTTCGCCAACCCTGTTGCGGCTGCGTCCTGCTGTCCGCTCCGGCAGGCCGCCTCGATCAATTCGACCAAGGCCCAGCCATAGGAACCTAGGTCCTCGTACTGACATGCGCTTCGCGCGGCCGCCAACGCCGCATCGTAGCGGCCTAGGCCGTTATAGCGCAGTGCAGTCGCATACTCGGCAAGGCCAATTGCCCGGCCCTCACCTCTGGTGCCCGCATCCTTGATACTTGTTTCCACGAGCTCAAGGGCCTCCGGTTGCGCCGCCTTCCAGCCGCCGAGCACCAGAGCAGTGTGAATCACTGCCGGACTGCCCGTGACAGCCGAGATGGCTGCCGCCTCAGCGATCTCGCCAGCAGCCTTGTCGAACGCGCCGGCGTGCACATGGAAACAGGCCTGATCATTCAACGCGATGGGGAGAATGGCGAGGGCGCCCGCCGTGCGCGCCCTCACGACGGCGTTGGCGGCCAGATCCTCCCACGCTTCGTCGTCCCACAGCTCTACCGCGAGGGACTCGGGAAGAAGCGAGCAAGCCAGCCGGGGGTAGGGTTCGCCCTCCAGTACGGCGACTGCCTCCTCTTGCCGGACGGATTTCAAGGCCTCTTTGAGTGAGTTCGCGCATGCGGGGTAGCCATCAAGGGTCAGACTGGCCACGCCGTTCAAGAGCACGTCAACCGTTCTCGGCACTGGTTGAGGAGGCCCGGAACGGGCTGCGGCGGCCACCTGCCCCGGCACCTGACCCTCGTTCAGACGGCCTGCGAAGATCGCTGCCCCCACGGCTTCCAGCAAGGTGTCGCGGGCAGAAGCCGCGTCAAGCAGCGCCAAGCGGCTTGCCGATTCCAGAAGCATCTGGGGGGCGTCGCTCCCCCGTCCTTTGGCGAAGACCATTCGGGCTCGCAGCCGTTCGAGCCACGCCATCTGAAAGTCGTCGAGCGGACCGGCTTCAGCGGTGGCCAACATATCCTCCGCCCGATCGATCTCACCCGCATCAATCTCGACCTGGGCGGCCACAAGTGATCGTGTGACGCGACGCTCGGCGCTCGGCGTCAGTTCCGCGGAGCGACGGAGGAACGAGGCCTTGGCGGCAATCCCTCCCCTGTGCTGGGCTCGGCCGGCCGAAACCTCCAACTCGGAGGCGACCTCCTCGTCGGGCTGGGTGGCGGCATGCGCACGATGCCACGCTCTTCGGTCTGGGTCGAGTCTGCGCTCTGTTGCTTCGGCCAGCGCCTGGTGCACCGATCGGCGGGTCGGAGTAGAGAGGCGGCTGTAGATCACTGAGCGCACCAGCAGGTGACGGAAACGCACCCGGCTGCCGAACTCGACCAGCCCTGAAGCCTCTGCCGACATTCCGGCAGCGGCCACGGCTACCCCCTGCAGCCTCGCTGCACGGAAGAGAAGCCCCACATCTCCGGTCGGCTCGGCGGCAGCAGTTTGAAGAAGAAGCTGACTGTGTCCAGGAAGCGTCACGAACTGCTGGTAGAAGATGTTCTCAAGGTAACTCGCCATGGAAGGACTACTCGGGAGCCAGAAGCCGCCCGCCAGGTCGCCAGCTGTCAGTGTATGCGGCAGGTGCAGTAGGGCCGTCGGGTTTCCGTGTGCTTCGGAGACCATACGGTCTCGGACCGCGGGGTCCAGCGGGACGCCTACAGCTGACACCAGCAGGGCGCGGGCATCGGGTTCGCTGAGACCGTCCACGATCAACTGAGGCAAGCCGGCCATTTGCTCACCCTCGGACTTCTGCGACGCGAAGATCAGTGCCACAGGTTTACCGGACAGCCGCCTCGCGACGAACGTCAGCACCTCGATCGACGTCTCATCGAGCCACTGCGCGTCGTCGATGAGGCACACCAGCGGATGATCCTCGGCAGCTGCGGCAAGGAGACTCCCCACGGCCAGCCCGACAAGGAATCGGTTCACCGTTTTGCCCACCAGAAGCCCGAACGCAACGGACAATGCTTCACGCTGCGGACCGGGCAGGTCGTAGAGTCGGCCCAGCATGGGGGCACACAGCTGCTGAAGGCTCGCGTAGGGCATCGCCATCTCGGACTCGATGCCTGAGATTCCTAGCGTTCGGAACCCGGTGGCCTGGCCTTCTACGTAGTGCAGCAGGGAGGTCTTACCGACGCCTGCTTCCCCACGGAGTACCAGGACCGTGCTCTCTCCGGAGCGAGCTACGGCCAGCGCCTCTTCAAGAGCAACCATGTGGTCGGTCCGGCCGCGGAGAGAATCCTGTGCAATTACGGCGAGCTCATCCATGGGTCGATCTTCCCGGTCCGCTGGTAGGGGCGTTCCACGGTCTGATCAGGTGTAACGGCTTGGACTTGCCGATTAGATTAGGCTTCATGCGCCGCGTGGGCTGGCTTCGCGCTACGTGGTCCGCATGGGCTCTCGGCCCAAGATGGCCATCGGCTAAGTGCGCCAGGCGCCCGATTCCCAAAGGCTAACCCTTGAAAATAGCGACGGCTAGGGAGACGGCTCACAGCAGTGGACGTGACACTCACTGCAACCGACGTCGTCCCTCGCTTATAGGAACCCACAAGCTCATGGCGATACCACCCGTGGATTCCCTGGGGCCGAGCACTCACCTCCGATGGGTACTACTTCGGATACGGCGTCGCCTTCGTGCACAGGGCTCCCCGTCCTGGTTGGGGGATCCGTGATCCCGGGGTGACGGTGCCGGAACCCGCCGTCTCCGTCGTGCAGGCCTCACCGCCGCCTTGGTCGTCCCCTGATCCTTCCGTGATCAGACCGTTCATTCGGCGCGTGCACTGGCGTCGTCAGGGGGAACCGACTACTCGAGGCTCCGTCGGCTGGTCACTGCTCTTGGCGCAAGCCGCTGTACCTGGGCTGGGCGGACGCGCGTACCCACGGACTGTGTAATCCGCTGGTGCGTGGGGAAGCGCCCCAAGAGTCTGGATCAACCCCGGGGCGGGGACCCGGGGAGAGAGGCGGTACTGATGAGTGACTCCCACGCCCGCGGTGATGACGTTTACCAGCCCCAGCCCGAGGACGAGCCTTCCGAGGGCCAGCCGGACATGGAGAACAGCCTAGGGGAGCCCGACGCCGACGACATCCTCGATCAGGGCTATTCGCCGGCCGAGCGGCCCTATGCGAGCGACCGCTATGCCACCACGGGCGAAGAGCAGCGGGAGGGTGAGAGCCTCGACGAGCGTCTCGCTCGGGAACTTCCCGAATCGGCCCCCCAGGAAGGTGACGGAATCGGGGATCTGGTCGAGGGCGACGGCGAACCGGTGGACCCCCAAACGGGTGTCGCCCGCGCCGGACGACTGGCACCAGCCACTGCTTACCCGCATAGCAACGACGTACTGGCCCATGACCTAGGCATCGACGCCGGAGCCGCTTCCGCAGAGGAAGCCGCCGTATACATTATCGACGAGCCGTAGAAGCAATCCCGGGCAGCGATCGGTACGTGCAACGGGCCGGGCAGATCGGGGGTCAATCCCTATATGCAAGCGGTTGCTCGGCCGGCGAACCCGCGCCTATCACTACACCGGCCACGTCGATCCCCATCAGGCGATCGACCACTACCGGGCCGCGGCTCCGGCCTCGCGCTGCAAGGCCACCAGGCCCCGCCCGAAGGGCGCCCCCGGCTTCCTACGCAAGGACATTTGCTTACACAAGGAACCGAGCACTCGTCCTACGCCTGCGGTCACAGGGCGCGGGCTGCTTCGATGCTGTCGGCGGTGGGGAACAGCCGGTCGGCCTCGGTGAGTTCCAGGACCCGGCCCAGGGTGCGGGGAAGGGGCCCGGCCAGGACCAAGCGGCTGGTGCGGAGCAGGCTCAGCATCTCGTTGAGCACGGGGCGTGTCCTTGTGGGTGCCGTGGGCCGCCCAGTAGCCGAGCCGTGCTGCGGCGACCTCCAGCTGCCGAGCGGCCTTCACCACCGCGACCGGGGAGGTGCGGGCCAGCTTCTCGATCTCCTCCACCAACCGCTCCACCAAGTCGGTGACCTCGGCGGGCAGGGGAACGGTCGTCGCCTCGACGCCGGCGGTGTGGCCGTCCCAGTCCTGTAGGCAGGTGTCCGTCAGCGCCGCCTCACGGCAGACCGTCTCGCCGATCGACGCCCAGTCGATCGCGTGCTCCGGGCCGGTCCAGCCGCACGAGCAAACCGCCCGCAGCACCGCCGTTGACATCGAGCTGATCGAAGGCGCCATCGGCGAGATCTCCGCGCTGAACCGCGATGAGCGCACCGGCCCCACCCGGACCGCTTCAACGGCTGAACGACCCGAACGCCGCGCGGGCTGCACCAAGATCCTCCGGCAGGATGCAGCCCGCCGTGACCTGCGGGGCCCAACAGCCTCGGCCAGGACGATGTCCCGGAGCAACACTTCGTTCCAGGCCGCCTCGGGTCGGCGGGTGCCTCTTCGCCCTGGCTGACGCGCCTCCCCTGTCCGGGTCATGGGGCTCGAACGATCAGGAGTCGGTGCGCCTCGGCAGCCTCCAGCTCGGGCGCGGGAAGTGGCAGGTGTATCCATTGGGATAGCGCAGCAGGTAATCCTGACTCTCAGGCTCGGCTTCCCAGAACGCGTCAGCTGGTACGACTTCAGTCACGACCTTTCCAGGCCACAAGCCCGATGCCTCGACGTCGGCAATGGTCTCCTCAGCCACCCTCTGCTGCTCCTCATCCAAGTAGAAGATGACGGAACGGAAGTTGACACCCACGTCGAGCCCCTGCCGGTTCTTCGTGGTCGGATCGTGAATCTGGAAGAAGTACTCCAAGATGCCCCGGTAGTCGGTCACCGCGGGGTCGAAGACGATCTCTATCGCCTCCGCATGGTTTCCATGGTCGGCATAGGTGGGATGGGGGCCATCGCCGCCGCTGTAGCCCACTCGCGTTCCTGTGACGCCGGGAAGCGACCGGATCAGCCCTTGCATGCCCCAGAAGCAGCCACCCGCGAGCCACGCCCTCTGCTGAGTCTTTCTCATCACCGTTCGTCCTTCTTTCGCATCAGGAAGATGCATTGAGGGGGCACTCCATACCGCACGGAAGTCCTGCGTACCGCATGGTCAGATCGGCCAGTCGTGCTGCCTACCCACAGCGCCGTGGATGTGACTGGTCCGCCACAAAGTCCCAGGGAGAAGGGCCGTAGCCCCACATCTCCGCCGACTGCGCCAATGATCACACCAAAGTGGGATGCGGCCACACGTCCCACGTGGCTGCCGGACATGTTTCGCAGGCCCTAGTCTTCTGAGTCGGGAATTCTGTTCAGATGTATAAACTTGGTCTGTGGCACGTACTGGGCGGCCGAAGGCCGAGTTGATCCTGTCCGGCGAGGAACGGGCTGCGCTCGAGGGGTGGGTGCGGCGTCGTTCCACGCCGCAGGCGTGGGCTCTTCGGTGCCGGATCATCCTTGCCTGCGCCGAAGGCGCTTCCAACAAGGACGTCGCGGCTCAGCTCGGCTCGACTCCCCATGCGTGGGGCCGTTGGCGGGCAAGGTTCGTCGAGCATCGGATCGCCGGCCTGGGCGACATGCCACGTTCGGGTGGCCCCCGGTCGGTCACGGACGAGCAGGTGGCCGCGCTGATCGCCCGGACGCTGGAGTCCGCCCCGAAGAACGCGACGCACTGGTCGACACGGTCGATGGCGAAGGAGACCGGCCTGTCGCAGTCGACGGTCTCGCGGATCTGGCGGGCCTTCGGCCTGCAGCCTCACCGCTCGGAGACCTTCAAGCTGTCCACCGACCCGTACTTCATCGACAAGGTCCACGACGTCGTCGGGCTTTATCTGGACCCGCCGGAGCGGGCACTGGTCTTCTGCGTGGACGAGAAGTCGCAGATCCAGGCCCTGGACCGCTCGCAGCCCGTCCTGCCGATGATGCCCGGCGTCCCGCAAAGGGTCACGCACGACTACGTCCGCGCCGGCACCACCACCCTCTTCGCCGCTCTCGAGGTCGCCACCGGCAAGGTGATCGGCTCACTCCACCGCCGCCACCGGGCTGAGGAGTTCAAGAAGTTCCTCATCAAACTCGACAAGGAAGTACCGACCGGTCTCGAGGTCCACCTGGTGCTGGACAACTACGCCACCCACAAGACCCCGGCGATCAAGACCTGGCTGCTGGCCCACCCCCGGTTCCACCTGCACTTCACGCCGACCGGATCGTCCTGGCTCAACCTGGTGGAACGATGGTTCGCCGAGCTGACAAACAAGCAGATACGGCGAGGCGTCCACAAGAGCGTCCAGGCCCTGGAACAAGACATCCGGGCCTGGATCGCAGCCTGGAACACCGACCCCAAGCCCTACATCTGGACCAAAACCGCTGACGAGATCCTCGAACGCCTCGCTCATATCTGAACAGAATTCCCGACTCAGAAGACTAGTGCATGCCGCATCGGTGGCCGTACGGGCAGGTGCGATCCGTAGGTCCAGGTGGATTCGCCGCGAAACGCATGCCCTGTCCGCCTCCGTGTTTGAGGTGAGTCACCGACGCGTGGGGAGGGTGACGAATGTTGGGGAGGCGGGCCCCGCGCCGGAGTCCGGTGCCGACAGGCACCGGACCGCAGCCGGGGGTGTTGCGGGGCCCGCCGCTTGTGGGGCCGTGTGAGGGTCGGCCTGGTCCCAGGCGCCCAAGAGGCTCTGCACTCCTGGACGTACACCCGACGTGGTCGCGGTGTGGCGACCCATCCAGCGAGTCAGCTGGCCGGGTGGGATGGATCACACTAAACTCGGGCAGCGCTTTTGGGATTGCCCGCATCAGGTCGTCGGCGACCCTGACTTGCAGGACGTACGGGCGGTATCCCGTACGTCTGGCGCGGCTCGGGCGATCGAATGACTGGAATCACAGGCATTCGGCCGCTCCCTCGATCACGTCCGAGTGGATACTGACATTGAAGCTGCGTTGTCGTAAGGGCTGACGATCCGTGATCGTCGCGGTATGCCGGGTGTATGAGGTATCCGCAGGGTGGGGGTCTGACCGCGGAGAGGCAAGCCTTCCGCGAGCGGATCCGGATGGAGGCAGCGGTGATGTTCGCTGCCGGGCGGGGCAGTACGGACATCGCGAGGGAGTTACGGGTCAGCGTCCGGTCGGTCCAGCGATGGCGGCAGGCCTGGAAGGCGGCCGGCCTGATCGGGGTTCGGTCCCGCGGCCCGGCGTCCAAGCCCAAGCTGAGCGACGCACTGTTCGCCGTGCTTGAGGAAGAGCTGTTCAAGGGCCCGATCGTGCATGGCTGGCCGGACCAGAGATAGACGCTAGCCAGGATCAAGACCTTGATCGGCCGCAGGTTCCACAAGTCGAAGACGCTGTCGGGGATCTCGCAGATGCTACGCAGACACGGCTGGAGTCATCAGGTTCCGTCTCGTCGTGCCCTCGAGCGCGACGAGGCAGCGGTGGCCGGCTGGGTGAAGGAGGTGTGGCCGCGGGTGGGAAGAGCGCGGCGGCGCTCGGGGCCTGGATCGTCTTCGAGGACGAAGCCGGGTTCTCGATGACGCCGCCGACCTCCCGCACCTGGAGCCAGCGCGGCAGCACACCGGTCATCCGGGTCCGTGGCCGTTCCGAGCGCCGTTTCTCCATCGCCGCCCTGTGCTGCTACAAACCCGGGATGAGCTCTCGCCTGATCTACCGGCCCAAACGACACACGGATCACAAGGCCGGAGGCCGCAAGAGCTTCGCTTGGACCGAGTACCGCGACCTCCTCACAGCCGCCCACCAGCAACTCGGCGGACCCATCGTCCTCATCTGGGACAATCTGAACGTCCACAAGGACCGCCGCATGCGAGCCTTCATCGAGGCGCAGGACTGGCTCACGGCCTACCACCTGCCGTCTTACGCACCCGACCTCAACCCGGTGGAAGGCATCTGGTCGATCCTCCGCCGCACCACCCAGGCCAACACAGCCTTCACCGACCCTGACCACCTCATGCGCCGGCTCCGACACGGCCTCCGCCGGATCCAGTACCGCAGCGACATCATCGAGGGATGCCTCAGGGCTACCGGCCTCACCCTCACGCCCGTTTCCGACAGGACCATCATGTGATCCGCCGTAGCATGCGCACCTTTTGAAGTCCCGCCTCAAGCAACCGGGCGCGGAGCCCCGGCCGGTGGTCTCGTGGCAATCGACCATGAGCTCAACCGGACGGCAGGACCGAGGACCACACGCCAAACCTCTGCTCGGCGCCGAACTCCTCGAACCGCTCCACCTCGGTGAACCCCAGTTTCACCGCGACACGTACCGAGCGGTCGTTGGCGGCCTGGGTACAGAGCACCAGCGGGTCGCCGGGAAACGCGTTGGCGAACCAGCCGAGCGCCGCCGTGCATGCCTCAAGGGCGTACCCACGTCCCCATGCCTCCGGCAGGAGCATGTAGCTGAGCTCGGCCTCTCCGGCATCAGGATGGACGTGCCCAGGACGCTCAGCGTCCCGCCGGTCGAGCGTGACGATGCCGATCATCGCCCCGTCGTGATCGACCACGAACACGCCGGGGCGCCGCCCGGGCACTTCGGGCACTGCATTCTCAAGCTCAGCACGGGGTCGGGGGCCACCGAGGTACGTCCGCACCTCTGACGAGGCGAACAGGTCGATGAACGCCGCACGGTCGCGGGCCACAGACGCGCGGAGCACGAGCCGCTCGGTCCGCAACGGGGCGGGCGGCCAGACAACGGGCCCAAGCTCAGCCATGCCGGACAACCTACCCGACACCCCCTGGCGGGATCCTCAGACCCCGACATCACGCCTTCAACCTCAGTAGTTGTGCGGGTCCGGCTTCTTAGCGGACGGAGCGCAGACCCATACGGAGCTCGCTGACGAGAAGTTCCGGCTGCTCCCAGGCTGCGAAGTGACCGCCCTTGGGCAGCTTGTTGTAGTGGACGAGGTTAGGGTAGGCCTGTTCAGTCCAGGACTTCGGGGCCGGGTAGAGCTCGTCAGGGAAAACACTGACCGCTACCGGGATCGTGACACCCTTGACGCCGAAGAACGGGGTGTTGTTCTCAGCGTAGAGACGAGCTGCCGAAATGCCCGTGTTCGTCAGCCAGAAGAGCGTGATGTTGTCCAGGACGTCGTCGCGCGTCAGGCCCTCGGGCACGCCATCGAACGACCGGGTGATCAGCTCCAGGCTGGCGGCGTCATGGTCGATCAGGAAAGCTGCCAGGCCGACAGGCGAGTCAGCGATCCCGGCCAGAGCCTGCGGCCGGTCACCCATCATGTAGGCGTAGTAGACGTGCGAGTAGACGCTTTTCAGATGGTCGACCGCGGCCTTCTCGTCCTCCGTGAGGGGCGGGGTGCCGGCCGGGAGCGGCTGGCCCGCGGCAAGCGCTCCGTCAATCGCGGAAGGGATCACACCGGCCATGTTGGTGTGGATGGCGACCAGACCCTCGGGCGCCTGCACACCCATGAAGTCGGTGATGATCGCGCCCCAGTCGCCACCCTGCGCGGCATAGCGCGTGTAGCCAAGACGGCCCATCAGCTCGGCCCAGGCGCTTGCGACGTGCTGGGGGCCCCAACCAGTGGCCGTCGGCTTTCCGGAGAATCCGTAGCCGGGAATCGAGGGGATGACCACGTGGAAGGCGTCCGATGCGTCACCGCCGTGCTCCGTGGGGTTGACGAGCGGCTCGATGAGCTTCAGCTGCTCGACGACCGATCCCGGCCAACCGTGGGTGATGATCAGCGGCAGCGCGTTTTCGTGCTTCGAGCGGACGTGGATGAAGTGGATGTCCAGCCCGTCGATCTCGGTGATGAAGTTCGGGTGCGCGTTCACATGCGCCTCGACCCGGTTGAAATCATACTCTTCACCCCAATACCGGATAAGTTCCTTCAGAGTGGCGAGCTGCGGACCCTGAGACCGATCGGAAACAGTCTCCTTCTCCGCGAAACGCGTAGCTGCGATACGCATGCGCAGATCGGCGACGTCAGACTCAGCAAACTGCACGATAAAGGGTCGGATCGCAGGCGCAGACATAATAATCTCCAAATTCTTCAAAATGCGGCAGGCCTAAGTAGCCATTCGCACTGCCAAGGCGCAGATTCAACACGCGAAAGGAGAGGAGGTAAGCCACCCCGTTACAGAAGTTGGCTTGCAACCTGCTCCTGCGTGCCGTTGTGACTTCATAGTGGCCTGCCGAAGACTTCTGCGTAATCTGCCAGGTGACTTAGGTTATTGAGGGCGGGTTCAGCGACTCATAGGTAACCTGACCGAGCCGCCGACGGGCCGCACCCTTGCAGCACCCAGCCTGGACCAGGACGCCGCCGTGGTGCGCCGCCGGGCGGATCAACTCGACTGCCGAGACTCCTCAGCGGCGACCTTCCCGCATGACTCGTCGATCGCGCCTTCGTCTCCGGCACCTCACAGCACGCGATGCTGAGCGGCCCCTATGCAGACACACTCAGCGGCGCGCCCTCGAGGACTATCCAGCATGCGGAGGATGGTCTGGCGCGAAAAGCCGACGCCACGGTCCAGACCGACGACCTCAACGTCGCCTTGGACGTAGCCAATTCCTGCCCGCTGCCCGTCTAGTCTTCTGAGTCGGGAATTCTGTTCAGATGTATAAACTTGGTCCGTGGCACGTACTGGGCGGCCGAAGGCCGAGTTGATCCTGTCCGGCGAGGAACGGGCTGCGCTCGAGGGGTGGGTGCGGCGTCGTTCCACGCCGCAGGCGTGGGCTCTTCGGTGCCGGGAGGACCGCAACTTCGCGGCCCGGCCTAGGGAGGAAGGAACCCGGTGAACACGGACCAGAACCGTCTGACGCCCGAAGAGTGGCATGAGACCGCCAGTCTGGTCGGCACCGAAGAAGCCGACCTGCCAGCGGGCCGTCATACCTTCCACAGGGACATACTGATGACCCTCATTCACGAGAGCACCTCGTCGACCCCTCCAGCGCCTGTTCGGCGCCGCAGGTTCTTGCGACCACTGATCGTCGTACCGGCTTCGATCTGCTAGCTGGCCGTCATCGCCGCCGGTGTCCTCGTCCTCGGCGGCCCGTTCACCACAGCCCCGCTCGTCGAGGGATCGGCGCTCACCACCCAGGTCGGACCAAGCACCGGGCAGGGTGTCCCGCAGCTGCTCGAGCAGATCGCTCTCGCGGCAACGAACAGCTCCGTACCAACCGTGAGGGCGGGGCAGTACGTCTACATCGAAAGCAAAGTCGGCAGCACCTACGAGCACTCCGTCGGCGACAAGACCACCATCGTCAGCACCGGCATCTACCGCCGACAGATCTGGCAGTCCGCCGACGGCACCAAGGGCTGGCTCATCGACCCCCACGTCCCCCAGCATTCCCATGGCGGACCCCTCGACCGCGTCAACGAGAAGTGATCTTCCGAACCCGGACGCCTCAACGCCCCGACGCACGAGTACCTGACCACGCTGACCACGGACCCGGATGTACTCCTGAGGAAGATCTACGAGGAGACCAAGCGAATGGGCACCAGCGCGAACCAGCAGGCTTTCAGCACCATCGGGGGCCTCCTCAGCGAATCCATGCCCCCCAAGGAGCTCACCGCCGCCCTCTACAAGGCCGCAGCCAAGATCCCCGGCGTGGTCCAGGTGCATGACGCCGTTGACGCGGCCGGCCACCACGGCGTGGCAGCCGCACGACTCGACGAAGTCAGGGGCACCCGCACGGAATGGATCTTCGACGCCAAGACCCACGCCTACCTGGGGGAACGCACCGTCCAGGTACATCCCCAAGGCGGTGAATCCGGCAAGATCAAGCCCGGTACCATCATCTTCACCTCAGCCATCACAACCAAGCAGGTCGTGGACGAGCTGAAACAGGTCCCCTCGTCCGCCGCCTAACCCATGCCGGGTGTGTCTGCCCGCACCACAGGAGCAGGCATACCCGGCGTGGCACGTCCCCCTCCATTCACGCCGCCAGGGAGCTCGCTCTCGCGCCGTAACCGGTAGCGCAGTCGGGGGACGCCGTGCCCGATCTAATCCCTGGTCGTCATGGAAGGGGGCAAGATCCTCTGAGTCCGCTTCTCTTTCAGGGTGCGGGCGAGCCGGTCACTCGACCGCCATGGGCATGCCGGTCTCCCAGTGACCATCGACAGAGCAGTCAGGTGACTGATGCCCAGGACGGGGTCAAGAGGCAGGGTGGGAAAAACTCCTGATCCCTGAAAGGGGCACACCCCGTGCCATTCGGAAAGCTCGGCCGTCAGGCTCGCGACCGGTCTGATGAGTGCACGCGCTCGCTGCGCCTACGTATGGACAGGGTCGTGTGCCCTTCGATCCGCCTTCCGCTCAGAGCCGTGTTTCATTACACCCAGACGGATCCCCTCGTCGTACTGCTCGAGCTGCAACCGCCGGAGGGCGGCGGGGTCACGTGGACGATCTCACGTGATCTACTCTTCGACGGCACTGACGAACCAAGTGGCATGGGTGACGTACAGGTCTGGCCTGCGGTCGCCCGAGGACGACGTGTGCTGTACATCCATCTCGAGTCCCACGACGGGTCCTGCCTCCTCAAAGTTGATCGACGGCGCCTGGAAAAGTGGCTGCAGGGGATCTTCGACCTAGTCCATCCTGGCACGGAGTTCTGCCAGGTGGACTGGGATGCCGGTGCCGCAGCTCTCGTCGAGGGGCGATAGACCCCCTAGCAGGAGGACTTCCCCACGTCCGGGGATCACCCGTCAGCCAAAGCGACCGGTGTGGTGGGGCCGGATCGCCTCGGCGACCGCATCAGCCAGGATCGGCACTTCATCCACTGAGATGGGTGAGATGGTGACGCGAATGCCGGGTGGTGAGGAGAGCCGGAAGCGAGCGCCCGGCGCGACCGCCCAGCCGGCTTGCAGGAGCCTGGTCACCGCCCCGGTCTCGTCGGGGACCGGAATCCACACATTCATGCTGCTCCGGCCATAAGCCGCAACGCCACGTTCGGCGAGCGCCTGAACCAGGCCGTCACGTCGGACGGCGTAAGCCGCAGACACCACCGGGGTGTCCACCGCTTCGGTCCGCCAGAGATGAGCCACCGTGTGCTGGAGCAGGTGGCTGACCCAGCCCGGGCCGAGACGGTAGCGACCGCAGACTCGGTCCACGGTAACCGGGTCGCCTGTGAGCACCGCCAGGCGCAGATCGGGGCCGAAGGCCTTGGCGGTCGAGCGGACGAGCATCCAGTGCCGGGTGCAACCAGTGAGCGAATGAAGCGGCAGCTCAGTGAGCCCGTGAATGTGATCGTCATCGATAACGAGGGCCTGCGGATGCTCCGTGAGGAGGGCCCGCAATTCCTGGGCGCGGGCAGCCGAGATGGCGGCGCCGGTGGGGTTCTGTCCCCGATCGGTGACGATCAGCGCCCTCACACCCCGCTTCAGAGCAGCGTCCATGCTTGGGGGCAGGGGTCCCTCATCGTCGACACCGACCGGGATCAGTCTTAGTCCAATGGCGGGGACCAAGTCGAAGAGGCTTCCCCAGCCCGGGTCCTCTACAGCCACCTTGTCCCCTGGCCGCAGGTGGGCGAGGAGGGCTCGCTCCATGGAATCCAGTGATCCAGAGGTGAGCCCGATCGGCCCGTCGGGGATACCGTCCGCATCGAACACGGCACGGGCGAGTCGCCTCAGCTCGTCGTCGACTGGTGCGTGCCCATAGAGCATGGGTTTCCCGGCGTGCCGGGCAGCGGCCTGGGTCAACGCCTCTCCGAGCGGGGGGAGGAGCCGAATGTCGGGGTTACCGGAGGAGAGGTCCCTCACGCCAGAGGGCACCTCCAGGCCGATCTCGTCGTGCACGGTGGTGGCCGGCCGCGGCCGCACCCTGCTGCCGCGGCGGCCGGCCGTCTCGATGACGCCGCGATCGCGTAGAAGGCGGTATGCGGCCGCGACTGTATTCGGATTGACGCCGAGCTCGATGGCGAGCTCCCGCAGGGGTGGAAGTGCGGCGCCGGGCGCCAGCGCTCCTTCTCCGACAGCCCGCTCGACACTCGCGGCGATCTCCGCCGCACGCCGGCCAGTAAACGTGTACTCTCCTATCACAATTACCTACTATGCATTAGTTCAAACCGATTGCGTTGCACATCCCGCGTGCCGCGATCACAATTAGTACGCACTAGTTCAAAAGGATTGCGTTATACCCTCCCAGCCCTCCGTCAGCGTTGCGCAGAGCGCACCTGCGGACCGCTCTACACCACCCCGTGATCGCGAGAAGGCATCGCACACTGCTTTGCCGTCGATCTTCGGTGTGGAATACCCCGGACCCTTCGAATTTGCATGCGGCGGAGACCCAGTCTCGGCTCCGTCCCGCCACACTCGCGCGGCGGGACGCCTGCATGCGTACAGTTCCGCAGGTTCCGGGCCGGCCCGCAGCACTGGTGACGGCGTCGGATGCGTGCCGGGCCGCACCCATGGACGGACTCGTGCCGTGGCGGGCCTCCATCCGCCGCTCGACCCGAGTAGTCGGCCACGGCATCGCCCGCCAAGTCGCTGGCCTCGCAGAACGATCAACTGCGCTGGATCCGCTGATCGACCACGACGACCCCGGCCTTGTCGCGCGGCTGACGAGCTGGCCGGTAGGCGATAACAGCTGGCGCCCACACCTCACCTCTCCCCTCGATGCGCACGCCGGTGACCACGCCACGGCCCTCTCCGCTTGGGGCATGGTCGCTCCGGCCCGCATGCCGGCTGTACGGCGAATCCGGGAGATGCTGCGCCCGGCACATCAGGACGCGCGTGTCGTGGCGTGGCCGCCTCCGGATCACTGAAAGCAGTTTCCCGCGACGACCCCTTTCCCAGCTTCGCACTGGGCTGCTGCGGAATGACGGAGCCTGGTCACTGCCCATCCCTTTGTCTGTCTGACCCGCCCTTGACTCGTTGTTGCGCTCCCCCACGACGTGCGGCAATGAATTGGCGTCCCCCCACCTCGCGCGGCCCCTCAGGCCCGCGAACTGCAATGAGAGTGTGTAATGATCGACACCTACTCACCCCCACATAGCACGGCCGGCCGCCTGATCGGTCGTGTCCGCGACCTTCAGCAAATCCGGGCGCTTCTCAGCATCGGAGTCGGAGGCGGGGCCCTTCTCGTCTCCGGAGAGGCTGGCGTCGGCAAGACTGCGGTGCTGGACGCTGTTGCCGAGGCGGCGCAGACAGATGGGATCCAAGTTCTGCGCGCTGCCGGCGTGGAATTTGAAGCCAACTGCAGCTACTCGGGGCTGAACCAGGTCCTCTTCTCTTTCCAAGACGCCGTCAACGAACTCGATGCACCCTTCCGCGAAGCCCTAAGGGTCGCACTAGGTTTCGAGAGCGGAACGGCGCCAGAGCGGCTCATGGTCTCCAACGCCGTCCTGCTCCTCCTGAGCACGGTTGCAGCCGGCAGCCCACTTCTGCTCGTCATCGACGACCTGCCCTGGATCGACCGTGCCAGCGCAGCGGTGCTCGGTTTCGTCGCTCGAAGGGCGACGAGCATCCACGTGAGCTTCCTCGCCACGTCGCGTTCCGGCTCGCAGGGCCTTCACGACAGCGGTGTCCTGCCGGAATTCTGGCTGCAGCCGCTGGACGAGGCGGCAGCTGACCACCTCGTCAGCACCAGGTTCCCGGACCTGGTCCCCAGCGCCCGTCAGCGCCTTCTGACCGTGGCGCACGGCAATCCGCTGGCCCTTCTGGAACTGCCGTCCGCGCTGTCATCCATGCAGGGCCACGCAGGCGGCGAAATGCCCGCCGTGCTGCCGCTCAGCAAACGGCTGAAAGCTGTGTTCGGCACCCGGATCACGAGTCTGCCGCAGCCATCGCAGCGGCTTCTCCTGCTGGCCGCGCTCGAGGGTGAAGGCGACCTCGGCGTGTTGCAGGCATCATCTCGACAGGCAGATGACGGATACGAACTGAACGACCTGACTCCAGCTGAGCGTGACCAGCTTGTCTACATTGAAGAAGGGGCGCGACGACTGCGGTTCCGTCACCCCCTCATCCGTGCGGCTGCAGTCGAGAACTCCACCAGCGGCGAACGACGTGCGGTGCACGCAACGCTTGCCCATGTCCTTGTCGATCAGCCCGAACGGCGAGCGTGGCACCTGGGTGAGGCAACCCTGGAACCGGACGAGGAGGTAGCTGTTCTGCTGGAGCACGCGGCCCGAATAACGCTGCGCCGCGGCGATGCCTTCGGCGGGATGCAGACATTGATCCGGTCTGCGGATCTCACCCCACAGGGCCCCGACCGCGCCCGCCGGCTCGCGGAGGCTGCGTACATCGGAGCCGAGTCCGCCGGCGCGTTGCCCAGCGCGCAAAGGTTGCTGGACGACGCCCGGTACTCAACTCGGGAGCGGGAGAGCTCACTGCACTCGGCGGCCGCCGCCGCTCTTCTCCTGCTGAATGGTGACGGTGACGTCGACACAGCACACAGCCTGCTGGTCAACGCCATTGAAACAGGAACTCATGCCTACGACGCCGAAGACAAGACGCTCGTAGACGCTCTGCATACGCTGGCCCTGATCTGCTTCTTCGGCGCCCGACACGATCTGTGGCAGCCCTACCACCGAGCCCTGGCAAAGATGACGCCCGCAGCACCTGTCGTCCTGTCCGCGCTGGGCAAGACGTTCTCCGATCCGGCCCGCACCGGTCCTGCGGGTGCGGGCCAGGTGGACCAGCTCGTGGCGGGCCTGAGTGAGGTGACCGACCCCGTCGAACTCACACGGGCCGGGACGGCAGCCCTGTACCTCGACCGGCTCGGTGAAGTCCGCGACACCTCGTGGCGGGTGGTGCGTATGGGACGCGACGGCGGACCGGCTCGCCGGTACCTGTCGGGCCTGATCCATCTGTGCCTGGACGACTACCTCACCGGCATGTGGGACGAGGCCGAGCAACTGGCCGAAGAAGGAATCCAGCTCTGCGAGACACATGGTTACACCGCCTTCATCTGGTACTTCCTCTACGTACAGGCGATCCTCGATGCCGCACGTGGGAAACCAGACCGGGCAGATGAGACAGCCAATCGGATCATCCACTGGGCCACGCGACAGGGGGCCTACTGCGCCGCGCACTACGCTCAGCATGTTGCGACCGTGGCAGCCCTGGGGCGCACCGACTTCGGTGACGCCTACGAACATGCCAATGCCATCAGCCCTATAGGGACCCTCGCCTCCCACGCCCCGCACGCGCTGTGGGTCACCATGGACCTGGTCGAAGCCGCAGTCAGGACCAATCGGCAGGCAGAAGCGGCTGCGCATGTACGCGCCATGCGGCACGCCGATGTCGCCACCATTTCGTCTCGCCATGCCCTGCTGACGGAGGCCTGCGCGGCCTTGGCAACGTCGGACGACGATGAAGCCCTCACGCTGTTCGCCAATGCCTTGGCAGTCCCGGGTGCCGATCGCTGGCTGTTCGACTTCGCCCGCGTCCAACTCGCCTACGGCGAAAGGTTGCGGCGCGCCAGAGCAACCACCGAGTCCAGGGGGCCCCTCGGTGCAGCACTGTCCAGGTTCGCGCACCTCGGGGCACAGCCATGGGTGGAGCGAGCAGAGGCCGAGCTGAGGGCCTCGGGCGCCGGCAAGCGCCGACCGGGGGCACCCTCGGTGCAGACACTCACGCCTCAGGAACTGGAAATTGCTCGGCTCGCTGCCTCGGGCTTGACCAACAAGCAGGTGGCAGAGCGTCTGTACCTTTCGCACAGGACCGTCGGCGCTCACCTCTATCAGATCTATCCGAAACTCGGCATCACCTCCCGTGTCATGCTGCGAGATGCGCTGGATTCCTCATCCGCACCGGAGAACCCGCAGCAGACCAGGCCTCCAGCTCAAGGCCCTTGACTCTTGCTGTTCAGAGGAACATGTTTGTGGCTTCCACGGTGGAAGCTGTGTCAGACGAACACCAAGTAGCGCGCAGAACACGCATCGCCCGAAGCAGGGCCGCAACTGGGCTGCCCGGCAGATCGCGATGTGAGCTCACAGCGAAACAGCAAGCTGGGAGCGGTGTGAAGGCCTCACAGGGGCGCGTCACCGTCTTGATCAGTGACACGATGCGTGGGATTCTCCTATTCCGTTTGTTCAGACAAGCGCGTGGCTACACCTAGCGCGCGCACCAAGGAGACAGCCCGTATGGAAGAGCTGGGAACCTCAGCGGCACTGTCACCCGAGGATGTGCGGTCCCTGCGCTTCTCAACCCTGCCGGAGCGCATACGACTAGAGGACACCGTCGAAGAGCGCCCACCGCTGACTCACGATTCAGTGCGGGACGACTACAACGTGGACGAGTGGGTCGTACGTGTTGCGCTGTGACGCGCATCTTTCGTCCCGCGACGGCATGACAGCGGTCGCTTCTGATGACGACTCGCTCCACAGGAAGGTCCAGTGAAGATGCAGAGAACCCTGATCAAGCTGACGTCGATCGGAGCTGCGGGAGTGATCTCAATTGGATGCTTCCTGCACCTCTTCTGATCAATTTTGCAGTTCTCGCCTGCCCGCACGGTGGAGCGAACGCGGCTGACGCCGCACGATCGCGCCTTGTGCCACTCCGGCGGGTATCGGAGATCGGGACCGAGCCAGCGAGATCCTCGCGTGGACGAACCCGAGTGCCACAGTCCCAGCCTTCAATGTCGCCTCGGTGACCGAACGCGATGTCCACGTCTACCTCGACCGTCATGGGCAGCCGGCCCAGCCGGCCAGCCTGACAGGCAATCCCACCCCGAGCTCCCACGGCCCTGCGGCAGAGAAGATCGCCATGCGAGACACCGCCTTAGCCCATAAGCGGCTCCTCATCGGAAAGTACAACTACACCGGGGGCGACCCACGGGGTTTCCCCGGGGGCGAGCGCGCTTTACAGGGCCGAACCTGAATGGGTCACTGGCACACATCTTTGACATGCCGGCAAGGAGACTCACATGTCTGTCACCCAAGAGACGAAGGTGCAACCGTTCACCGTCGACTTCTCCGACGAGGACGTAGCCGACCTTCGACGCCGCCTCAAGGCAACTCGTTTCCCCGAAAAGGAGACGACCACAGATGTCGAGCAGGGCACGCCCCTCGCGACCATTCAGGCAATAGTTAAGTACTGGGGCAACGACTACGACTTCGGCAGGGTGCAGGCAAACGTCAACGCCTTCCCGAACTATGTGACCGAAATCGATGGGCTCGACATCCATTTCGTTCACGCCCCGTCGCCGCACGAAAATGCGCTTCCCATCATCGTCACTCATGGCTGGCCAGGATCGGTCGTAGAGCAGCTCAAGATCATCGAGCCGCTCAGGAACCCTACTGCGCACGGTGGATCTGCCGAGGACGCCTTCCACGTCGTGGTGCCCTGCATGCCCGGCTACGGGTTCTCGGGTAGGCCCAGCGAACCGGGCTGGTCCACGGAACGGATCGCCAAGGCTTGGGTTGTGCTGATGGAACGGCTCGGATACACGCGCTACGTGGCAGCAGGCGGCGACTGGGGTGCGGTCGTAACGGAGCTCATGGCCCTGGAGGGCGCTTCGGCTCTGGCCGGCATCCACGTCAACATGGCCGGTGTCGTCCCTCCAGCGATCGACCAGGCCCTCGCGACTGGCCAGCCTCTTCCGGCCGACACTCCGCCGCTGTCGGAGGAAGAACAGAAGACCGTAGACCAGCTCAAGTACGTGTACTCACACGTCTTCTACGCGTACATCATGGCATCGCGGCCTCAGTCGCTGACTGGACTCGCGGACTCACCCGCCGGGCTGGCCGCCTGGCTGACAGACCACGACCGGGACAGTCTGGAACTGATCAGCCGGGTCTTCGTGGACGGAGCGAACGAAGGGCTTTCACGCGACGACGTCTGCGACAACGCCACGCTGTTCTGGCTGACGAACACGGGCGTCTCCTCCGGACGCCTCTACAGGGAAAACAAGGCAGCCTTCTTCGCCGTTAAGGGCGTTACCATCCCAACGGCGGTGAGCGTCTTCCCTGACGAGCTCTACTCCGCTCCGCGGAGCTGGGCAGAGAAGGCATTCCCGAACCTCATCCACTACAACCGGCTGCCGAAGGGCGGACACTTCGCAGCTTGGGAGCAGCCGGAGCTCATGGTGAGCGAGCTGCGCACGGGATTCCGGTCACTTCGCTGAACCGACCCGTCTCCTCACCGCATAGCCCGGCACGGCGGCCGAGTCCACGCGCCACTCGGCCGCCTCCGGCTGCGCAAGCTACAGCTGGGCCCGGTTGGCGCGGCATGGGCCACAGGCGCCGTCATCGAGCAGCGGTGAGGCAGCCTCCGGACGGTAGTCCCAGGTCCTTCAGCAACGTGCCCTTGTCAGACCTCGTTGGACGCCAGACGCAGCGAACTGCTGTTGATGCAATACCTCTGGTCGGTCGGCGTAGCAACGCCCTCACCGTCGAACACATGTCCCAGATGGGACCCACGCCGAGCGCACCTGACTTCCGTCTGCACCACTCCGTAGGACCGATCTTCGGCCAGCTCAACGGCGTCTGAGTCCTTGGGGTCGAAGAACGAGGGCCAGCCGCATCCGGAGTCGAACTTCTCGCTGGACGTGAAGAGTTCGGCACCGCAGGCACGGCAGGAGTAGACGCCCTTCGCCTTCGTGTCGGTGTACTCCCCGGTGTACGGCAGCTCCGTAGCCGCGTGACGCAGGACCTGATACTCCTCGGTGGACAGCTCCGAACGCCACTGTTCATCAGTTTTCTCTATGTCGTACATCAGATTCAGTCCCTCAGTGGAGACGAAGACAGGGAAAGGAACTGCGGAAAAGATCACCTGAAAGCCGACGTTCACGAGATGCAATCCAGACGATCTTCCACTTACTTACTCGATGGGAATCTGAGTATCGCTGTCCCAACTGATCAGACGAGTCGCCCATCAAGCGGAACCGCACCGCCAGACGAACCACACAGAGAGGCGAATATGCGACACATAGGTCAGAGGCGAGAAGAATACCCCCGTACGATGCTTTTGGACAGCAAGCACTAAGTCGATCGGCCCGAAATATCGAAGCCACCTCGCCCGCAGCAGTCGAGTCAGCCACACCTTCAGGGAGCCCAGCCCAATCCCCGTCACCCCTGCCGTGCAACCTCGCCAGACTGCGACCAGGCCGACGCGGATGGGTGCGTCACGAAGCAGCGCATGCGAAAACCCGGGGAGCATTACGGGGGCGAAGAACACCCGTGAGCTGCAGCATCGAATGGTCACCAAACCAGGCAGGGACAGCGGCGAGGAGACCCCTCATGCCTTCCCGTACCGACGAAGCGATCCATCCATTCGAATTCAGTTTCCCTGACACTGAACTGAGAGATCTGCGCGCTCGCGTCAAAGCGACACACTGGCCGGACAAAGAGACGGTCCACGATCGGTCGCAGGGGACGCAACTCGCAACCATTAAGGATCTAGCGCGCTACTGGGAATTCGAGTACGACTGGCGCAGCGTAGAGGAAGACTTGAGGAGTGTCCCTCATTTCACAACCGAGATAGACGGGCTCGATATTCACTTCATTCACGTACGCTCCCGTCACGAAGATGCTCTGCCTCTCATCCTGACGCATGGCTGGCCTGGTTCGATCATTCAGCAACTGAAGATCATCGCCCCACTCACCAACCCGACGGAGCATGGCGGGGATGCTTCGGATGCGTTCCACCTCATTATGCCGTCGCTACCTGGGTACGGATTCTCCGGTAAGCCCACTGAGACTGGATGGAATCCAGAGCGCATTGCGCGCGCCTGGGCCGAACTGATGGCGCGCCTCGGATACGGACACTTCGCCGCGCAGGGCGGTGACTGGGGCGCAATCATCACGGAGTTGATGGGCGTACAGGCCCCTCAGGGACTGGTCGGCTTCCACACCAATATGGCCGGCGCCGTTCCGCCCGACATTGATCAGGCCCTCGCGAGCGGACAGCCGGTGCCCACTGGTACGGATCTCACCGCAGAGGAGCAACACGCGGTAGAGCAGCTCTCGTCCGCCTACTCACACGTCACGTACGCGTCCATGATGGCGTCGCTTCCCCAGTCTCTGACCGCCCTCGCAGACTCACCCGCAGGGCTTGCAGCGTTCATGCTCGACCCCGGACTGGAGCTCATCCCCAGGGCGTTCGGTGGAGAGTCCGATGGCCTCACTCGAGACGACGTCCTGGACAACATCACGTTCTTCTGGCTGACGAACACAGCGATCTCAGCGGCTCGCCTCTACGCGGAGAACAGAACGCCCTTCTTCAGCGCCAAGGGTGTCACCCTCCCCGTAGCCGTGAGCGCCTTCCCCGGTGAGCTCTATCAGCCTCCGAGAAGCTGGGCAGAGCGGGCGTATCCCCATCTCGTTCACTACAACCAGCCCCCCAGAGGAGGACACTTCCCGGCCTGGGAGCAGCCGGCCATCTTCGTGGATGAGGTACGCACGGGCCTCCGTTCTCTCCGACCGTGACATGGGGAATCACCTACAGAGAACAGCGGCGCACCACCCCGACGAGGCCGTCCCCGGCCACCCATGAGCCATTCCCGTGTGCGCGCGAAGCGGACTCCGCGCACGCGGGAATGTTCACTGCGGTTCACCAGGCTGAACGCGATGCCGGCCACTCGCCGCGCCCGCGCTGCGTGCCGCCGCATGCGCACCGGACACGCTCGACTGCACCCGCCCCAAAGGAATGGACACTCGGGAGTTCGGCTGACGGCCATCCACGCCCAACGGGGAGGCTCCACGGCCACGACCCTGGCATCGAACCAGCGGTGCACCGACTACAGCAGGAAGTCAACGGTGCAGTTGATCCGCTTTGCAAGATCATTGAGGGTGTATGCGGAGCTCGGCGCGAGCACGGAAAGGTCACTTCCACCATCGAGGCCGTACTGCACACGCCGATGATGTGCACCGACACCCTGAAAGACCAGTGGCACCATTTTGACCATCCGTACATCGGTCAAACCAGCGTTGATGAACCAACCATTTGGTATGGGAAAGAATCGATCGAAGGCCAGTAGCGCCGCCTGAATCTCATCTAGCGGGATTCCGGAGTACTTTGACATCCACTCAAACTCCTGCACCTCTCGATCACTGAGGTAGAAGCCTCCCCGCCCCCAGAGGAGCTGCTGCCAGAAGGTCGCGTAGCGCCGGAAGCTGGGTTGCTCCCGCAGCCACGCGATGCCGCTGTGAAACGTGGCCGGCAGGGCGTGATAGGTCGTGCCCTGGAAGGACCACGAGTCCGCCAACTCGCAGGACGCGAGTCTCCCAGGCGTAGAGCTCGTAACACGATCATGAGTCGGGCTTGTTGAGGCGTCGCCAGCAGATGAGGCTGCAGGCAAGGGAGACGAACGCGTCGTGCAGCTCGGTGCGGCGTTCCCAGCGGACGGCGAGTCGTTTGAACTGGTGGAGCAGGGCGAAGGTCTGCTTCACGACGTAGCGGAGCTTGCCCATGCCCTTGATGTTCGGGGCTCCCCTGCGGGAGATGACCGGCAGGATCCGGCGTTTACGCAGCTCCTCGCGGTTGGGGTTGGAGTCGTAGCCCTTGTCGCCGAGCAAGGCATCCGGGCGCCTGCGGGGACGGCCGGGACGCCCCGCCACGGCCGGGACGCCCCGCCACGGGCGGGATGCCGTCGACCAGGGCGAGGGTCTGGGTGACGTCGTTGACGTTCGCCGCGGTCGTGATGACCTTGAGCGGGGTGCCGCGTCCGTCGCAGATCAGGAGGTGCTTGCTGCCCGTCTTCCGCCGGTCGACCGGCGACGGACCGGTGTCGGCTCCCCCTTTTTCGCCCGGATGTGGGAGCCATCCACGCAGGCCCTGGACCAGTCGAGGCGGCCGGCCGCGTTCAGCTCGGCGAGCAGGAGTCGGTGCAGCTGGTCGAAGACCCCGGCCTGCTGCCAACGCTCCAGGCGTCGCCAGCAGGTCTGCCCCGAGCCGAACCCCAGCTCAGGGGGCAGGAGTTGCCACGCGATGTCGTTGCAGAGCACGTACAAGATGCCTTGCAGGCACAGCCGGTCAGCTACCGGCCGCGGCCCTGGTGACCTCGTCGGCCAGGGCGGCAGCAGCGGCTCAATCAGTGCCCACAAGTCGTCGTCCACGATCCACGGCCGAGTACTCACACCACCACGAACGGCCGAATCGTCACACCGGTCACGGCTGACCAGAACAACTCATCAAGATCCTGTTACGAGCTCATAGGTGACGTGGGCTGGCGGGCGCAGGGCAACTACGTGGTCGGAGCCGGCACTGACCTTGCCGGCGCACTCCAAACCTGGGGGGTCTCAGCGGGCCCGCCCCTGGCCCGAACGGGGCGGGCGGGGCTGGCGCGGGTGGCCAGATCGAAGGCCAGCAGGCCGTCAACCGGTCCCACGCGAAGATCCGGGCCCTGGTCGAGCAGGCCGTCGCGTCTCGCGCGGTCGACCGGCCTCCGCGGAGTTCACGAGGGTCCGCCTGAACCAGCCCCAGCTGGTCACCTCCCGCCGTCCCCTTCCGGGGGTCCCTGCGACCGCGTACGCCGGGAAGCGGCTGCACCTGCTTCGTCACGGCGGCAAGGAGTGGCTGGACGAAGATCGGCACAGTCGCATAGCCGTGGAGACCCGCATGGGCCACGAGGTCGCCGGCGTGGAAGGTCTCTGCTCGCACGTTCCCCTGACCATGGAGCAGGAGATTGCCGATTCGCTGAAACCAGGTGGCTGCGCTTCGTGGCCGGCGAGGGAGAGCACCGGAAAGTGCCATCTCCCACTGCTCTCCCATTCAATCTTGAAGAGTGGTGGAAACAGCAGGTCAGAGCCGCTCAGAACCTCGACTTGAACTGGTTCATGAAGTTCATCTCGACGAAGAGCTTCATGCCCTTCGTGATCTACCGGATCCTCCTGGGCATCCTGCTCTTCGTGCTGATCGGCACGGACGTGCTGAGCCCCCACGCGGGTGAGTCCGGCTCGTAACGGGCCCTGATCCACCACTTCGCGTGAACCGGAAGCCGCTCGGGAACGTTCCCGGGCGGCTTCCGCGTCGTTGTGCCTGAAGAGACCTGAAGAGACCGGAAGGCAAGCAAGCAGGGGGTGTCCCATGGGTCGAGTGGTGCTGGAGCGTTTTCCGGCCGGAAGTCCGAGGGGGAGCTGGCCGGCCGAGGAGTACGCGGCGCAGCGGATGCGCGAGGGCGTGCCGGCCGAGGTGGTCATGGATCTGGACAGCGACGCGTTCCTCGTCGTGGTCCGCCAGCGGGAGGCCCGTTCCGGTCACTGATCGTCCCGCAAGAAGATCCGGTGGGCGCACGCCCCTTGGCGTCGCGCCCGCGCAGCCCCACACTGTCCCGATGACTCAGCGTGTGGATCTCGCGACGGTGATGGACCGGCTGGCGATCGACGAAGTGGTCACGGGGTACGCGGTGGCCGTCGACGACGGCGACTGGGCCGCGTACCGCGCCCTGTTCACCGCCGGCGGTCGGGCCGACTACAGCTCGGCCGGCGGGATCGAGGGGCCGGCCGGGCAGGTCGCCGACTGGCTCGCGGAGACCATGAAGCTCTTCCCCGTGCGCCAGCACCTGATCGTCAACCGGCTGATCCGGCTCGAGGACCTGGGCGGTTCGCCCGGCGACAGCGCCGAGGTGCGGGCCGACTTCCTCAATCCGATGCGGCTGGAAGGGCCGGAGGCCGACGGTTCGGTGACCTCGCCCAACTTCGTCGCGGCCGGGCGCTACACCTTCGTGCTGGCCCGGACCCGCGACGGCTGGCGGCTCACCCGCGTCACCGTGCACGAGAAGTGGCGGCACATGACCGCGTGAGCCTGCCCGGGCGGCACCCGACCGCCCGGGCCTGCCCGGCCCGTCCTGCCCGCCCCTGCCCGCCCCTGCCCGCCCCTGGCCGTCCTGCCTGGCCGTCCTGCCTGGCCGTCCTGCCTGGCCGTCCTGCCTGGCCGTCCTGCGTGCGCGGCCCGCGTGCGCGGCCTGCTCGGGTCGCCCGGCTGTGATCCCCCGGATGCCCGCCGGCCCGGCCCGGTCGACCCGGCACTGCCACACTGGAAGCGGAGGCGCCATGGTCTCGATGCGGAACGGGTGGACCCGTCGGTGGCGTGTGCCCGCCGCGGTCGCCGTCGGCGCGCTGCCCGCCCTCGCCTTCCCCGCCCCCGCGCTCTGGTGGTTCGCCTACGTCGCCCTCGTGCCCTGGATGCTGCTCCTGAGGTCGGCCCCCACCGGGCGCCTGGCGGCCCTGGAGGGCTGGCTCGGCGGCGCCGGGTTCATCCTGGCCGTCCACCACTGGCTGCTGCCCAGCCTGCACGTGTTCCTGATCCCGGTCGCCGGGCTGCTGGGGCTGCTCTGGATCCCCTGGGCCCTCCTGGTGCGCGAGTTGCTCGGCGGACGCCCGTCGGCGCGCCGGGCGGCCTGCGCCCTGGTCCTCGTACCGGCAGGGTGGCTGCTGTCGGAGGTGGCCCGGTCCTGGCAGGGGCTGGGCGGGCCGTGGGGGCTGCTGGGGGCGAGCCAGTGGCAGGTGCCGCCGGCGCTGCGGCTGGCCTCGGTGGGCGGGGTGTGGCTGGTCAGCCTGCTGGTGGTGGCGGTGAACTGCGCCCTGGTGCTCCTGATCGCGGTGCCGCGGGCGCGGATCCCCGCGCTGGCGGGGCTCATGGGGTGCGCGGTGCTGACGGGGGCGGTGTGGGTGTGGGCGGCGCGCCCCGAGCCGTCGGGCGGGCTGCGCGTGGCCGTCGTACAGCCGGGCCCGGTGGCGGACGGCCCGGACAGTGCGGAGCGGCGGTTCGCCGCAGGTGAGCGGCTGACCCGGCCGCTGACCGGCCGGCCGGTCGACCTCGTGGTGTGGGGCGAGAGCAGTGTCGGCGAGGACCTGACGGCCCGCCCGGACCTGGCCCGGCGACTGGCCTCGCTGTCGGCGGAGGTGGGGGCTCCGCTGCTGGTGAACGTGGACGCGCGGCGGGCCGGCCACCCCGGGATCTACAAGAGCGCGGTGCTCGTCGGCCCCGGGGGGCTCACCGGCGACCGGTACGACAAGATGCGGCTCGTCCCCTTCGGCGAGTACGTGCCGGCCCGGTCGCTGCTCGGCTGGGCGACCTCCGTCGGCCGGGCGGCCGGCGAGGACCGCATGCGCGGCGCCGCCCCGGTGGTCATGGACCTGCCCGGGCGGCCGGACGGGCGCACCGGTGTGCGGATCGGCCCCCTGGTCTGCTTCGAGTCGGCCTTCCCCGACATGAGCCGGCGCCTGACCCTCGACGGGGCCTCCCTGCTCGTCGCGCAGTCGGCGACCTCGACCTTCCAGGAGAGCTGGGCGCCGGCCCAGCACGCCTCGCTGGCCGCCTTGCGCGCGGCCGAGAGCGGCCGCCCGATGGTGCACGCCACCCTCACGGGCGTCAGCGTCGTGCACGGTCCGTCCGGCGAGCGGGTCGGCGCCGCCCTGCCCACCTCGGCGAGCACGGCGGCGGTGTACGAGGTCCCCCTCGCCCGTGGCTCGACCCTCTACGTCCGCTTCGGCGACTGGCCGGTGGCCGCGGCCCTCGCCGCCCTGGCGGCGTACTGCGCGGTGGCGGGCGCCCGTTCGCTCAGGAGGCCTGCTCCAGAGCCGAGTTCACCACCCGCTCGCACAGCTCGTGGGTGAGCAGCGCGTCCCGGGCGCTGAGCGTCCTGCCCGCCGCGACGGCCTCCAGGAAGTGGTCCACGATCTGCTCGATGCCGCGCTGGCGGGCGACCGGGACCCAGTCGCCGCGGCGGCGCACGGTCGGCTGCCCCTTGTGGTCGATGACCTCCGCGAGGTTGACGACCTGCCGCTTGGTGTCGCGGCCGGACACCTCCAGGATCTCCTCGCCGGAGCCGGACAGCCGGTTCATGATGCCCAGCGCGGTGAAGTCGGAGCCGGACAGCTGGAGCACCACCTGGTGCATCAGCCCGTCGCGCACCACGGCCCGGACGTCGACGTGGTCGGCCTCGCCGGGCAGCAGGAAGCGCAGGGTGTCGACGACGTGGATGAAGTCGTCCAGCACCAGGGTGCGCGGGTCCTCGGGCAGTCCGATCCGGTTCTTCTGCATGACGATCAGATCGCGCGCGTGGTCGGCGCACTGCGCGTAGCCGGGCGCGTGGCGGCGGTTGAAGCCCACGACGAGCGAGACCCCGCGCTGCTCGGCCAGTTCCACCAGCCGCAGCGAGTCCGCGAACTCGTAGGCGAGCGGCTTGTCCACGTACGTCGGCACGCCGGCCTCCAGCAGCCGCGTGACGATCTGGGGGTGGGCCGTGGTCGCGGCGTGCACGAAGGCCGCGTCGAGCCCCTCGGCGAGCAGCGCGTCGAGGTCGGTGTGCCGGCGCGCGGCCGGGACGTGGTGGATCTCGCCGACCCGCTCCAGCGTGGATGGGTTTCGGGTCTGCAGGTGCAGCTCGAGGCCCGGGCGGGTGGTGAGGACGGGCAGGTACGCCTTCTGCGCGATGTCGCCGAGTCCGATGCAGCCGACCTTCACCGGGAACCTCCAGGTTCGTTCCTTGCGGGATTCCCGCAGCTTAATCCCTGGTGGCGGGGGCCCCGTTCGCCGAGGATGATCCACATGACCACCAGTTCCGGATCACATCGCAACGAGCCCGCCACCACCGCCGACGAGCGGGACATGCTGGACGGCTGGCTCGACTACCACCGCGCCACCCTCGCCTGGAAATGCGAGGGCCTCCGGGACGACCAGTTGCGGCGCGCCCCGCTCGCACCCTCCGAGCTCAGCCTCCTGGGCCTCGTACGGCACATGGCGGAGGTGGAGCGGTACTGGTTCCGGGAGATCATCCTGGGCGAGGAGCTTCCCGAGTTGTACTGCACGGGCGAAGACCCGGACGGCGACTTCCACTTCGACGACGAGGCCACCTGGGCCGCGACCGAGCAGGTGTGGCAGACCGAGGTCGAACTGGCCCGCCAGGCCGCCGCGGGCCGCTCGCTGGACCTGCGCTCGCAGGCCGAGAGCCACCACCGCGGCGAGGTGTTCAGCCTGCGCTGGGTCTACACCCACATGATCGAGGAGTACGCGCGCCACAACGGCCACGCGGACCTGCTGCGCGAGCAGATAGACGGCGCCACCGGCGATTAGCGGGTGTCCCCGTCACCCGTGCGGGGTGAATATCGGCCGCGGGTTTTCGCAACGGGGTCCTCGCACAGCAGAGTTGCGCGGGTGCATCCAACCCGAACCACGACAACGCTGCTGCTCGGAGTCGCCTGTGCCGTCTCGGCTGTCTCCGGCTGTGTGAATGTGAGCCCCGGACCCGTGCGGCCGACGGCGGCCCCCGCCACCGGCGGGCCACCCCGCCACGACCCGCGCGGCGGGCCCGCGGCCGCCCCCGTGGCCGTCCGGGCCCCCGCCCTGGAGGCGCTGGACGCGGTGGAGGCGGCCCCGGAGCGGCCCGCGCAGGAACCTGCCCCCGCCCCCGCCCGGCGGTCCGGCCAGCGCCCCGCCGAGGGCGGCTCCGACGGGCCCGCGCGGGACGCTCCGCCGGTCCCGGACATCCCGGAGCCCCGGCGGGCCTCGGAGCGCGGCTCCGGGCGTCCGGGCGGCCACCCGGAGCGTGCTCGGCCCGACGCCGAGGTGGAGCGTGAGCTGCTGCGGAAGCTGCCGGTGCGGCCGGCCGACGTGTGCGCGCTGGGCCGCAGCCACGGCCGCTGGCACCCCGACAGCCCGGAGGCCCGGATCTGCTCGGGCGTCCACGGGGGCTGACCACCGACCGCGCGGGGCGCCCTCAAGCCGCCCGCGCCGCCCGCGCGGGCTACGACCGGCCACAACCGGCCACGGCGGCCTACGGGGACTGTTCGGGGAACGGCCGGGGCCCGGCGCCCGGTTCCGCGGCCAGGCGCCGTTCGAGCCGCGCGATGGCCGCCCGTACGCCGTTCCCGTACCCGTCGTCGGGCAGCGCACCGGTGGCCGCGCGGGCCCGCGCCAGGTGGACCCGGGCCGCCTCCGGCCGCTGCAGCTTCACATAGTCGGCGGCGAGGCTCAGGTGCAGGGACGGGTAGAACACGCGCATCGCCAGGTGCGGCTCCTGCTGTGCGGGCCGCCCGTCCCGCGGCCCGGACTCCGGCCCGGGCCCTGCTTCGGACTCCGGCCCGGGCCCGTCGCGCAGGGCCTCGGCGGCGCCCAGGGCCCTCAGGTCCCAGGCCAGCTCGTCGCCCGGGTCGTCCTGGGCGTCGGCCATGTAGTGGGCGAGGGTGCACCGGTGGAGGGAGTGCCCCTCCTCGCCGATCTCCGACCAGATCTCGCCCAGCCGGTTGCGGGCCTCCTCCCGGTCCCCGGCGTGCAGCAGGATGACCGCCTGGCCGATCCTGGTCATGACGGCGTCCTCCGACGCCTCCTGCTGCTCCGTCACGGCGGCCTCCGGCTTGCTCTGCTGCCAGACCTGCTCCGGTCTGATCATCAAGAAGCTAGCCGGAGGTACCGGCAATGACGCCGAGGCGCGGTGGGCGGTCAGCCGAGGTCCGGGATCCGCCAGTCGATCGGCTCATGCCCCTGGGCGGCGATGGCCTCGTTGATCTGCGTGAAGGGGCGGGAGCCGAAGAACTTCTTGGCCGACAGCGGGGAGGGGTGGGCGCCCTTGACGACCACGTGCCGCTCCTCGTCGATCAGCGGGATCTTCTTCTGGGCGTAGGCGCCCCACAGGACGAAGACGGCCGGGTCGGGGCGCTCGGAGACCGCGCGGATCACGGCGTCGGTGAACTTCTCCCAGCCCTTGCCCTTGTGCGAATTGGGCTCGGCCTCACGGACGGTGAGCACCGCGTTGAGGAGCAGGACGCCCTGCTGCGCCCACGGCATCAGGTACCCGTTGTCCGGGACCGGCAGGCCGAGCTCCTCCTTCATCTCCTTGTAGATGTTGCGCAGGGAGGGCGGGGTCTTGACCCCGGGCTGCACGGAGAAGCACAGGCCGTGCCCCTGGCCGGCGCCGTGGTACGGGTCCTGGCCGAGGACGAGCACCTTCACCTGGTCGAAGGGCGTGGCCTCCAGGGCCGCGAACACCTGCTCGTGGGGCGGGTAGACCGGCCCGTTCGCCCGCTCCTTCTCGACGAACTCGGTGAGTTCCTGGAAGTAGGGCTGGTCCAGCTCTCCGCCGAGGACGGGGAGCCAGGACTCGGGCAGCATCTGGGTCACGGTGACAACCTCCGGTACAAGTTCGTGCAACTGCTCCTGAACCTACCGGGGGCCACTGACAATGCGTCGGCCGCCCGGGGCGGCCGACGCACCTGCACCGCGATTACCAGCTGGTCTTGCGGTACAGCTCCCACATCTGCATGGCGGTCTGCGGGTCCAGCGCCCGCTCGGCGCCCGCGATGTCCTCGCGCGCGGCGACGTACAGCTTGCCCTGCCACAGGGGCAGCAGACGGACGTCCTCGGCGAAGATCTGCTGCGCCTTCTCGAACTGCGCGACACCGGCCGAGCGCTCGCCTTCGCGGCGGGACTTGGGCAGCAGGTCGGTCAGGATCTCGGTGGGCTCGTAGGCGGTGCCGACCGCGTTCTCCTTGCCGACGAACGGCGCGATGAAGTTGTCCGGGTCCGGGAAGTCGGGGAACCACCCGCGGCCGAAGACCGGGTACTCGCCGCTCTTGTAGCCCTCCTGGAAGGTCTTCCAGGGCTGGCTGCGCAGGGTGATGTTGAACAGCTTGCTCTCGTCGAGCTGCCGCTTGATCTCGGTGAACTCGTCGGCGGTGGAGGAGCCGTACCGGTCGGTCGTGTACCAGAAGGTCAGGTCGACCTGCTGGGTGATCCCGGCGTCCTTGAGGATCTTCTTGGCCTTGCCCACGTCCGCGGCGCCGTACTTGTCGTAGAACGGCGTCTTGTGGCCGACCACGCCCTTGGGAACCATCGAATACAGCGGCTCCGCGGTGCCCTGGTAGACCTTGGAGACGAGGGTCCCCCGGTCGATGACCTGGGCGATGGCCTGGCGGACGGCGAGCTTGTTGACCGCCGGGTCCTTGGGGTTGAAGACCAGGTAGCGGATCTCGGCGCCGACGTTCTCGACGACCTGGACGCCCTCCGACTGCGCGTCGGGGGTCTGCAGCTCGGTGATCTGCGGGGCCGACAGGCCACGGTAGGTGGCGTCGATGTCCTTGGCCTTCAGGGCTGCGACCATCTTCGCGGAATCCGCGAAGTAGCGGATGGTCACCGCGCCGTTACGGCGGTTGGCGAAGCCCGTGTAGCTCCCGTTGCGGCTGAGGACGGCCTCGCTGCCCTCCTTGTACGAGTCGAGCACGTACGGGCCGGAGCCGGTGACCTTGCCGTCCCCGCGCACCTTGTCGGCGGGGTACTCCTTGGGCGCGACCAGCGAGGCGGCGGGCGAGCCGAGGACGTACGGGAAGGTGGCGTCCGAGTTCTTCAGGTGGAAGACCACCGTCAGCGGGTCCGGGGTCTCGATCTTCTCCAGGCTGCCGAAGAGGTCCTTCGGGCCGACCTTGGAGTTGATGGTCATGATCCGGTCGAGGGAGTGCTTGACCGCCTTGGAGTCGAGCGCCTCCCCGTTGGAGAACTTCAGGCCCTTGCGCAGGGTGCACCGGTACGCCTGGCTCGCCGAGTCCGTGAACTCGCAGTTCTGAGCGGCGTCCGGCTGGGGCTTGGTGGAGCCCGTCGGGAAGGCCAGCAGCGTCTGGTAGACGTTCCGGTACAGCTCCCAGGAGCCGTCCCACGCCGCGGCGGGATCGAGGGTGCTCGGTGCGCTCGTGGTACCGACGACGATCCTTTTGGTCTCGTCGCCGTCGTCCTCCGACAGCAGGCCGCATCCGGCGAGCAGGGATATGGACGCAAGGGCCGCAGTGATCTGCAGGCATCTGGTCCGGTTGAACACGTGCACGCTCCTCGATCAGCCAGGGGTGCGGCAGACCCTACCGCAGTGCCCCACGAATCCAATGGGGAGGTTTCGTGGGGCACTTGACCGGTTCCGTGCCTATTCGATACGCATTTACCTCCCTTCCGGAGGCAAATCCGTCCGATTATCGGTCAGTGCACCCCGGCATTGAGGAACATCCCTCCATCGACGACCAGAGTCTGACCCGTGATCCATTCCGCTTGTGCAGATGTAAGGAACGCCGCGGCCCCTCCGATGTCCTCCGGGAGCCCGAGCCGGCCGAGCGGGTAGGCGGCCGCGGCCTCCTGCTCCCGGCCCTCGTAGAGCGCCTGCGCGAACTTCGTCTTGACCACCGCGGGGGCGATCGCGTTGACCCGGACCCCGGGCGCCATCTCGTGCGCGAGCTGGAGCGTGAGGTTGACCATGGCGGCCTTGCTCATCCCGTACGCGCCGATGAAGGGCGAGGCGGAGACGCCGGCGATGGAGGCGATGTTCACGATCGCACCGCCGTTGTCCTTCTGCCAGGCGTGCCAGGTCCGCTGGGCGAAGCCGAGCGCCGAGATCACGTTGGTCTCGAAGACCTTGCGCGCGACCCCGAGGTCCAGGTCCGCGATCGGGCCGAAGACCGGGTTGGTGCCCGCGTTGTTCACCAGGAAGTCGACGCGGCCGAAGGCCTCCATCGTGCGTTCGACCGCGACGGCCTGGTGGGCCTCGTCGTGGGCCTTGCCGGCGACCCCGATCACCCGGTCCGCCCCGAGCCGCTCGACGGCCTCCTTGAGGGCGTCCTCGTTGCGCCCGGTGATGCAGAGCCGGTCGCCGCGGGCGACCAGCGCCTCGGCGATGCCGTAGCCGATGCCCCGGCTCGCCCCGGTGATCAGTGCGACCTTGCCGCTGTCGATACCGTCGTACGTCATGTCGTGCGCCCTGCCTCTCGGATGCGTTTCAGTTGAGCGGGCCGCCGGCCACGTACATGACCTGGCCGGAGACGAAGCCGGCGGCCTCGCCCGTGAAGAACGCGATGGCGTTGGCGATGTCGTCCGGACGGCCGACGCGCTGGACGGGGATCTGAGTGGCGGCCGCCGCCTGGAAGTCCTCGAAGCCCATGCCGACCCGGGCGGCCGTCTGGGCGGTCATCTCGGTCACGATGAAGCCGGGGGCGACGGCGTTGGCGGTGACGCCGAACTTGCCGAGCTCGATGGCCAGGGTCTTGGTGAAGCCCTGCAGGCCGGCCTTGGCGGCGGAGTAGTTGACCTGGCCGCGGTTGCCGAGCGCCGAGCTGCTGGAAAGGTTCACGATGCGGCCGAACTTGGCCTCCACCATGTACTTCTGACAGGCCTTGGACATCAGGAAGGCACCGCGCAGGTGCACGTTCATGACCGTGTCCCAGTCGGTCTCGCTCATCTTGAACAGCAGGTTGTCGCGCAGCACACCCGCGTTGTTGACCAGGATGGTCGGAGCGCCGAGCTCGCTCGCGACGCGCGCGACGGCCGCCTCCACCTGCGCGCCGTCGGAGACGTCGCAGCCGACCGCCAGGGCCTTGCCGCAGGCCGCGGTGATGGCCTCCACGGTGTCCTTGCAGGCGGCCTCGTCGAGGTCGAGTACGGCGACGGCCCGGCCCTCGGCGGCCAGGCGTACGGCGGTGGCCGCGCCGATGCCCCGGGCCGCCCCGGTCACGATCGCGACGCGCTGCTCGGTGGTGGACATGCTGGATCTCCTCGCCCTTGAGAGGCGGTCACCCAAAGGTGAGCAACCGCTTAGTAGCTTCAGCTGAGGAGACGCTAGGAGCCACGGCACCCGGTGTCAACGCCAACCGACCGGGCCCCGCTCACAACTACCCACGCCCCGCCGATCCAGCCCCGCCGACGTTTGAGACGCGGGGCACATCCAGCCCCGCCGGCGTTTGAGGCTCGGGGGCACATCCAGCCCCGCCGGCGTTTGAGGCGCGGGGGCCCGGGGGCGGAGCCCCCGCAACGGCGCCGCACCCGGCCGGCCGCCGGAGGTCAGCGCACCAGCAGGCTCAGCAGCCGCTCCACCTCCGCCGCCGGATCGGCCGTCAGGCCGGTGTGCACCGGCCCCGGCTGCACCACCGTGCTGCGCGGGGCGATCAGCCAGCGGAACCGCCGCCCCGCGTCGTCGCCCGCCGCCTGCCCCGCCTCGGTACCGCCGCTGCACACACCCTCGACCCCGCGCAGGGCTGCCCGTACGCCGGCCACATCCGCCCCGGGGTCCAGGGCGAGGAGCTTCGCCTCGTCGAGGTGGGTGCGCGCGGCGACGTAGGAATGCGCCCGGCAGTAGACGATCACGCCGGCGTTGAAACACTCGCCGCGTTCCATCCGGGGCACCACACGCACCAGCGCGTACTCGAACACGTCCCGCTTGATCACTCGCTGTCGCTCTTCTTCCGGTGGGGCTGGGGGGCGAGGCGCTCTGCGAGCCAGCCGGGCGGCCCGGACCGCGGCCTCACCTCGGCGGTCGTCGAGATCCTCTCGTGGATCGTGGCCGCGCGCGGCAACAGCGCCTCGACGTAGGCGCGGCGCAGCGCATCGGTGGAGTCAAAGCCCGGCTCGTCGACCAGCCACTCGTCGGGGACGTCGGCGGCGACCTCGGTGAGCAGTTCCTCGGTGACCAGCGGCGCGAGCGCGGCGGCAGCGGTCCCGATGTCCGGTCCCACGGGAGCGAGCACGTGGTCGGAGGCGTTGTACGGCTTGTCGGACGCGGCAGGGGCCGTGGGCCAGTTGTGGTGCCAGATCATGGTGGCGCCGTGGTCGATGAGCCACAGGTCGCCGTGCCAGACCAGCATGTTCGGGTTGCGCCAGGACCGGTCGACGTTGTTGATGAGGGCGTCGAACCAGACCACGCGCCCCGCCTCGACCGGGTCCACCTGGTACGCGAGCGGGTCGAAGCCGATCGAGCCGGGCAGGTAGTCCATGCCGAGGTTGAGCCCGCCGCTGGCCTTGAGCAGCTCCTGGACCTCCTGGTCGGGCTCGCCGAGCCCGATGACGGGGTCGAGCTGCATCTGCACCAGCCGCGGGACCCTCAGCCCCAGCCGCTGGGCCAGGCGGCCGCAGATGACCTCGGCGACCAGGGTCTTGCGGCCCTGGCCGGCGCCGGTGAATTTCATGACGTAGGTACCGAGGTCGTCGGCCTCGACGATTCCCGGGAGCGAGCCGCCCTCACGCAGGGGCGTGACGTAACGAGTCGCGATCACTTCTGTGAGCATTTTCCCAGGCTAACGGGCGGACCGGCTTCGCGATCAAAGGTTTTCCCGGAACCCCCGTCCCTCCTCGGACCCGGCGCGCCGGACGGGTCCCCGCCGCGCGACGGCGGGGACACCGGTCCGGTCAGGACCTACTTGCCCCTGGCCTTCTTCATCTGGTCGGAGGTCTTCGCCACCGTCTCCTCGGCCTTGCCGCTCATCCGCTCGGCGCTGCCCTCCGCCTGCATCTGCTTGTCGTCCATGGCGCTGCCGGCGGTCTCCTTGATCTTGCCCTTGACCTGCTTGGCCTTACCCTTTGCCTTGCTCATGACGAGCTCCTTTCGTTCCTGGACTTTCCTGGACTTCCTTGGACTTTCTGGATTTACCTGGACTTCCCGTGACTTTCCGGGAGGGGTCGTGCCCATCCTGCTGCCCTGACCGGCAGCCCGCACTTCGTGCCGGCCCGCCCTGCGGTCAGGGCCGGCGGCCCGCGAATTCCTTGACGAACGTCCCGCAGAAGGCGTCGAGGTCGCCCGGTTTCCGGCTGGTGACCAGCGTCGCGGGCGCCGCGTCACAGACCCGTACGGACTCGTCCACCCAGGTACCGCCCGCGTTGCGGATGTCGGTGGCCAGGCTCGGCCAGGAGGTCAGCGTGCGGCCTCGGACCACGTCCGCCTCCACCAGGAGCCACGGGGCGTGGCAGATCGCCGCGACGGGCTTGCCCGCGTCGAAGAAGCTGCGGGCGAAGCCGACGGCCCGCTCGTTCATGCGCAGCGCGTCGGGGTTGGCGACCCCTCCGGGCAGCACGAGCGCGTCGAAGGCGTCCGACGTGTCACCGGCGAGGACGTGGTCGACGGGGAAGGTGCCCGCCTTGTCGAGATGGTGGTACGCGCGGACCCGGCCGGGTGCCGTCGAGACCAGCTGGGGGTTCCATCCGGCCTGTTCGACGGCCTTCCAGGGCTCGGTGAGTTCGATCTCCTCCACGCCCTCGGGCGCGGTCAGAAAGGCGATGCGCACCGGGTACACCTCCTTCGGTGGGGCTTCGGCACCACGGGCCGCCCGCTCGGGCGCGGCTCGCGCACACCCTCTGCGCCTGCCCCGTCGCACGCGCCTCAAGCAGAGCCGGCCCGGGTCCGCGCGCGTACCCGCGCCTATTCTGGAGAGACGCCTGAGGAACGGGTGACAGAGAGGCATGCGCCATGGCTGAGAAGGGCATCTGGGACTACCACCAGGACGCGGGATACCGGCTGGGGATCGACCTGATCGGCTACAAGGTCGAAGCCACCGACGGCAGCATCGGGAAGATCGACAAACACTCCGAGGACATGGACACCGCCCACCTCGTCGTCGACACCGGCCACTGGATCTTCGGCAGGCACGTGCTGCTCCCGGCGGGCACCATCTCGCGCATCGACACGGCCGAGGAGAAGGTGTACGTCAACCGGACCAAGGAGCAGATCAAGAACGCCCCCGAGTACGACGAGGCCAAGTACGTCGGCGAGTCCGGCTACATGGAGCAGCTCGGGCGCTACTACAACCAGCCCCACATGTAGGGCCGGCACGGCGGAGAGGACGAATGACCGCGGGGGGCTCCCGGACACGGCAGAGGACGACCCATGGACACCAACCCGTTGACGCGGTTCATCAAGGCCCTGGCCCCGGATCGGCAGGCAGAGGTCGAAGCGCTGCCCCGCCCGCAGCAGGAGGCCATGGCGGAGGACTGGGAGCGGCGTCTGCGCGACGACGTATCGCTCCTCACCCTGAGTGAGCTCGACCCCCACAGGGCGGAGACCCAGGCGGCGCAGGACGTCGTCGGCTCGGCCGGCGAACGCCTCGCGGGCTGAGCCGCTGCCCTTCCGCGGCGTCCCGTCGACGCCGAAGCCTCCCGGGCCACGCGAGCCGGTCAGGGCTAAGGGGGCCGTCAGGCCGCGGGAGTCCACTGCTTGAGCAGGTCCTCGGCGGTGGTGATGGCCGCCACCAGTGCCAGGGAGTTGCGGATCACCTCCGCGGTGCAGGAGGCGGGCACGCCCGCGATCGCGTCGGCCGGAACCACGACCTGGTAGCCGAGGTTCACGGCGTCGAAGACGGTGTTCGGGATCGCGATGTTCGAGGAGACCCCGGTGACGACGAGGGTGCGGATGCCGAGGTTGCGCAGCAGCGCGTCCAGATCGGTGCCGGCCATCGGGGAGAGCCCGTGCAGGCGGCGCACCACCATGTCCCGTTCGGCCACGACGATGGGGGCTGCCACCTCCACCGCCCGGCTCCCGGTCAACTGACGTACAGGCAGCCTCCCGGCGGCCCGGAACAGCCGTGCGTTGCTGTTCGCCCCGAGCCCGTCCGGCCGCCGCTCGGCGACCGCGTGCAGCACCTGTACGCCGGCCCCGCGCGCGGCGTCGACCAGCGCGGCCACCCGCCCCAGCATCCCCGAGTCCCTGGCCTCCTTGGCGAGTTCGGGCAGCGCGCTCTCCTCGCCCACGACACCGTTCTGGCATTCGACGGTGAGCAGCGCGGTGGTGGCGGGATCGAGATCCGGCATGGCTCCCCCTGGCGTGGCGACGGAAGAGCCCTCATGATTCCTGACACACAGTCAGATGTGAAGGGGCGCGGGACGCATGGACGAGACTCAGCGGCGGGGCCGCCGCATCATGATGAGCGACGCGGAAGTGGACGCCTTCCTGCGCGAGCAGAAGACCTGCCGGGTGGCGACGGTCTCCCCCGACGGGCGCCCCCACGTGGGCGCCCTGTGGTTCGCGTGGGATGGCGGCTCGCTGTGGCTGTACTCGATCACGCGCAGCCGGCGCTGGTCCGACCTGCGCAAGGACCCGCGGATCTCGGTGGTCGTGGACGCGGGCGAGGCGTACGACGAACTGCGCGGGGTGGAACTGTCCGGCAGCGCCGTCTTCGTGGGCGAGGCCCCGCGCACCGGCAAGCCGTGCCCCGAACTCGCCGAGCCCGAGCGGATCTTCCCCGTCAAGAACTTCGGCATCGAGGAGATGCCGCACGACGGGCGGCACGCCTGGATCCGCCTCACCCCGGAGTCGGTCGTCTCCTGGGACTTCCGCAAGATCTAACGGTGCCGGGCGCTGCCGGGCGTCCCACCGATCGGCAGGACACCCCGGAGCGCCCCAGAGCGGCCCCACAGCACCCCCAGGGCGCGTCCCTGCGGGTCACTGCAGTCCGGCGGCCACCTTCTGCAAGGCGTCGACCGCAGCCCGGATGGAGGGCCGCCGGTCGGCGTCCGCGCGCCAGACGGCGTACACGTGGCGGCGTACGGTGTCGCAGACCGGCAGCAGCCGCACCCCCGGCGGCACCGGGCCGCGGCCCAGCTTCGGCGCCACGCACACGCCGAGTCCGGCCTCCACGAAGGCCAGCTGGGTGTGGTGCTCCTCGGCGATGTGGGCGATGCGCGGCTCGATGCCCGTGCCGCGCAGGGTGTAGACCAGCCACTCGTGGCAGAACTGCCCCTCGTTCCAGGAGATCCAGTCGTCGTCGGCGAATTCGGCCAGGGAGATCTCGCTCCGGTCGGCCAGCCGGTGACCGGCCGGGACCGCGATGTCGACGGAGTCGTCCAGCAGATGGGCCCGGGTGAGCTCGGAGGGCACCGGCATCCGCTTGTTGTGCCAGTCGATCGCCAGCGCCAGGTCGAGGTCCCCGCGCACGACGGCGGTCATGCTTTCCTCGGGCTCCTGCTCGCGCACCAGGGCCCGCAGCTCGGGATGTCCGGTGCGCAGCACGGACAGGACCTGGGGCAGCAGCCCGCGCATGGCGGTCGGGAAGGCGCCGATCCGCAACTCGCCGACGGCGCACCCCCGCTGGGCCTCGACGTCGGCCTGGGCCAGCTCCACCTGGGAGATGATCCGGGCCGCGTGATCGGCGAGCAGCCGCCCGGCGTCGGTGAGCCGGACCCCGCGCCCGCTCTTGGCCAGCAGCGGCTGGCCGACCTCCCGCTCCAGCTTGGCCATCTGCTGGGAGACGGCGGATGTGGTGACATGGAGCCCGTCGGCCGCGCCGCTGACCGAACCGTGGCGGGCGAGGGCGTCGAGGGTACGCAGGCGCTCCAAGTTCAACATGTAAGCAATGCTACGTCGTCACTCAGAGAAAGTCTCGCTTGTCCTACGAAGTTGACACGAGCACAGTAGGGGTCATGAGCGCACCCACAGCCCCCGGCCCGGCCGTTTCGGCCGCCTCGTCGACCGCAGCCGCCTCGACGACGGCCACCACCCGACGGGGCGGTCTGCGCGACTGGCGCGTCCGGTTCGCCGTCCTCTCGGTCGTCTGGGGCTTCAGCTTCCTGCTGATCAAGGTCGGCACGGAGGCGTACGCGCCGTTCCAGGTGGCCCTGGGCCGGGTCCTGTTCGGCGCGCTCGCCCTGGTCGCCGTGCTGCTGGTCCGCCGCGAGCCGCTCCCCCGCGGGCTGCGCACCTGGGGCCACCTGAGCGTGGCGGCGCTCCTGCTCAACACCGCCCCCTTCTCGCTCTTCGCGTACGCGGAGCTGAGCATCCCCTCCAGCCTGGCCGGCATCTGCAACGCCACCTCTCCCCTGTGGGGCATGGCGCTGTCCATGGTCGCCCTGTCCGAGGACCGCCCGACGCGCCGCCGCTTCGCCGGCCTGGGCCTGGGGTTCCTGGGCGTGCTGACCGTCCTCGGCGCCTGGCACGGCTTCTCCGGCGTCGACGCCAAGGGCACCGCGTACGCCCTGCTGGCCGCGCTCTGCTACCCCATCGGCTGGATCTACGTCCGCCGCACGCTGGCCGGCACCCCCGGCTCCCCGGTGGCCCTGACCGGCGGCCAGCTCATGGTCTCCACGCTCCAGCTCGCCCTGGTGAGCGCCCTGTTCACGTCGGCGCCCACGTCGTTCCCGCTCTGGCCGACCCTGTCGGTGATCGCGCTGGGCGCCCTCGGCACGGGCATGGCCCTGCAGATGCAGTACGGCCTGGTGACGGAGGTCGGCCCGACGACCGCCCAGATGGTCACCTACTTCATCCCGGTCATCGCCACCACGGCGGGCGTCCTGGTCCTGGGCGAGCAGCTCCACTGGAACACCCCGGTCGGTGCGGCGATCATCCTGGCCGGCGCGGCCCTCACCCAGACCCGCCCCACGCCCCGAAAGACCGCCTGACCAGTGCTAACCTCCGGACGATCACACTCTTTCCGGAGGCTGCACCATGGGTATGGGCGTCTTGCTGCTGGCGTTCGGCCTGATCTGTGCGACCGGGGCCGGCTGGGTCGCACTCGACGTGCGCGCATCGGCCACGCGCCTGGAGCACTGGGCCGCGACCAACGCGGACCTGCGCATGCAGGCCCGGGGCTCCCTGGGCCCGGCGCCGATGCACATGTCGCGCGCGGTGTTCCGCGTCTTCGGCACGGTGATCTCTCTGGGCGGGTGCGTCCTCACCCTGGCCGGCCTGGCGGAAGTAGCCTGACCGCCCCTCCCCGGGCCTTCGGGGCGCGGACCCGCCCAGCCGGCCACACCGGGCGGAGCCCCGGGCGCGTGCGGGATCGCCCGGACGGTGCCTCTGCCCCCGCCGGCCGCGCCTGCGCGAACCGCTCGACCCGGCGTCAGTCGTACCGGACGCCCGCCACACCCGAGCGGACCGCCGCGGCCACCGCGTCCGCCAGCGCCGGCACCTCCTCGACCGTCAGCTGCGACACCGTCAGCCGTACTCCCGGTCCCGCCTCGACCCGGAAGATGGCCCCGGCGGACACCGCCCATCCCGCGGCCAGCAGCCTCGCGACCACCACCGTCTCGTCGGCCACCGGCACCCAGACGTTCAGCCCGCTCCGCCCGTACGCCCGCACCCCCCGCTCCCGCAGCGCCCCGACCAGCCCGTCCCGCCGTTCCGCGTAGGAGCGGGCCACCGCCGCCGGGTCCACCGCGCCCGAGGTCCACAGGTCCACCACCGCGTACTGCAGCAGCCGGCTGACCCACCCCGGCCCCAGCCGCTGCCGCCCCCGTACCCGGTCCAGCGTCACCGCGTCCCCCGTGAGCACGGCGAGCCGCAGGTCCGGCCCGTACGCCTTCGCCGTCGAGCGGATCAGCGCCCAGTGCCCGGTCACCCCGCCCAGCGAGTGCAACGGCAGGTCGACGATCCCGTGACCGTGGTCGTCCTCGATCACCAGCACGTGGGGATGGTCCGCCAGCAGCTCCCGCAGCTCCCCCGCCCGCTCCGCGCTCACCGCGGCCCCCGTCGGGTTCTGCGCCCGCGAGGTCACCAGCAGCGCCCGCGCCCCGGCGGCCAGCGCCCGGGCCACCGCGTCGGCCCGCGGCCCGTCCTCGTCCACCGCCACCGGCAGCACCCGCAGGCCGAGCGCCGGGACCAGGTCCAGCACCCCGCCCCACCCCGGGTCCTCGACCGCCACCGCGTCCCCCGGCCGCAGGTGGGCGACCAGGACGCGTTCCATCCCGTCCAGCGCACCCGAGGTCACCGCCACCGGCCCGGGCGCCACCCCGTCCGCGTCGAGGCCGGCCCGGGCGAGGCGGGCGAGATCCGGAACGACCGGGTCCTCCCCGTAGAGGGTCGGGCTCTGCGCGTACCGCCGGGCGGCCGCCGCCAGCGCCCCGTCCAGGGCCGGGAGCAGCGCCACGTCCGGATTGCCCTGCGCGAGGTCCCGCACGCCCGCCGGCACCGCCATCCGCAACGCGTCCCGCGGCGTGCTGGAGGGGCGGGCCCGCACCCGGCTGCCGCGCCGCCCGTCGGTCTCGATGACCCCGCGCTCGCGCAGCGTCCGGTACGCGGCGGCCACGGTGTTGGGGTTGACCCCCAGGTGGCCGGCCAGCTCCCGCATCGGCGGCAGCAGCGATCCCGGCGGAAGCGCGCCCGACGCCACGCCCGCCTCGACGCTCGCCGCAATATCCGCTGTACGCCGCCCAGTGATCCGATACTCTCCTAGCACAAAGACAAGTATGCACTAGTGCAATGGAGAACGCGCCATGACCGCCACGCCTGTCACGAAGACGACCGGGCCGGCCGATGCGCCGGGGCCGACCGAATCGGCCGGCGCGTACGAGCCCACCGCCCTCACCGTCCCCAGCCGCTCCCGGGACCGGGCGCGCTACGACCGCGAGACGGTGCACTCGATACTCGACCAGGCCTACATCTGCCACCTCGGCTTCGTCCGCGACGGCGCGCCCGTGGTGCTGCCGACGCTGTACGCCCGGGTCGGCGAAGCGCTCTACATGCACGGCTCCACCGGCTCCCGCCCGCTGCTGGCGGCCGGCCAGGCCGATCCGGGTCTGGCCGTCTGCGTGACCGTGACCCACCTCGACGGCCTGGTGCTGGCCCGCTCCGCCTTCCACCACTCGCTCAACTACCGCTCGGTGGTCGTGCACGGCACCGCCCGCCAGGTCACCGACGAGGCGGAATGCCGGATGGCCCTGGACGCGATGGTCGACGCCGTCGTCCCGGGCCGCTCCCGCGACGTGCGGCCCGCCAACACCAGGGAGCTCGCCGCGACGGCGGTGATCCGCGTGGACCTGGACGAGGTGTCGGCGAAGCTCCGCACCGGCGGACCGAACGACGACGCCGAGGACCTGAACCTGCCCTACTGGTCGGGCGTGGTTCCGGTCGCGCCGGCCTACGGGACCCCCGTGCCCGCCGCGGACCTGGCCCCCGGCATCGCCGTCCCGGACTACGTCAGCGCACTCTGAGCGCTCTCAGGACTCTGCGTGCTCCGAGTGCTCCGAGTGCTCCGAGTGCTCCGAGGACGTTGCGGCACGGCGGTGGGACCAGCCGCCGGACGCCGGGCTTCCGCGGCGATCAGGGCTCCCACCGCCGTCAGCAGCAGTACGGTGCCCAGCACCACGGCGAAGGTCAGCCGCTCCCCGAGGAGCGCGACGGCGATGACCGCCGCGCTCACCGGCTCGATCAGCATGATCACCGACACGGTCGCGGCCCGTACGGCCGCGGCCCCGGTGAAGTAGAGCGCGTACGCCAGCGCCGTCGGCACGGTGGCCACGTACACCAGCAGCCAGAGCACCCGCCCGAGGTCGGCGGTGTGCGGCAGCAGCCCCTCCACCGCGGCGAGCGGCAGCAGGCACACCGTGCCCACGGCGACCGACCAGGCGGTGGTCACCAGCGGGTCCCCGCCCGCACCGCGCTGCCCGAGCCACCGGGCCCGCAGGGTCATCCCCGCGTACCCGCCGGCCGACAGCAGCGCCCAGCCGACGCCGAGCGGCCGCACCTCACCGCCCCCGCTGCCCAGCACCAGGACGGCCAGCCCGGCCAGCGCCCCGACGACGGCGACCAGGCCGCCGCGGCCGAGCCGCTCGCCCATCCAGCGGCGCGCCCCCAGCGCGATGAGCACGGGCCCGGCGCCGAGGGTGACCACGGTGCCGACCGCGAGGCCGGTCTCCTGCACGGCGGCGAAGTAGGCGGCCTGGAAGAGCGTGAACAGCAGGCCCGTCCCGATCAGCGAGCCCGCCGAGGGCCGCACCCGCCCCGTGCCGGGCCGGGGCCTGCGTACGGCGAGCACCCCCAGCAGCACCACGAGCCCGCCCGCGCACCGCCAGAACGACAGGGAGAGCGGGCCGAGGTCACTGGCCAGGAAGAGGAGCGAGGCGGCCGCCCCGGCGGTGCCCCAGGCGGCTCCGGCGACGACGAGGTACATCAGACTGCGCCCGGCAGCGGGCGAATGGTTCGACACGAGAAGTCTCCGCGCATGCGTGAAGGATGAAAGAAGCAGGTCATCGCTTCGCGGGCAGCGCGCACCCGCCCGGGGACTCCCCGGGCCGGGTGGTCTTCGTGAGGGGCGCCGCCCGCGCTAGGCGGCGGGAGGCGGAAGCACGGTCGACGGCATGATCGCCACCCTAGGCGGTGGTGGTCTCGCGGTCCAGCGCGGCCTGGTCGGCCGGGGCCGCGGCCGGTGAAACGGCGGCCGGGGGACCCGCGGCCGGCGGGCCGGCGGCCGCCCGGGAGGACTGGGCGATGAAGGCACCGCCCAGCACCAGACCGCCGCCGACGATCTGCCAGGTCGAGAGGTGCTCGCCGAGCAGGATCCAGGCCAGCACGGTGGCGACGACCGCCTCGAGGAAGGCCACGACGCCCGCGACCTGGGGCGACAGCCGGCGCACCGAGACCACCCCGGTCAGATAGGCGAAGACGGTCGCGACGAGCACCACCCAGGCGAGCAGCACCGGCGCGGGCATCATCGTGCCGCCCATGGAGGCCTGCCCGCCCAGCACTTGCCAGTCGATCTCCCACGGCCGGGCGATCACCGTCATCACCAGGGTGCCGACGAGCATGCCGTACGCGATCACCCCGAGCGGGTCGGGTGCGTCTTCGCCGTCGGAGCCCTGGTCCGCGAAGACGAAGTAGAAGGCCTGGCAGCAGGCGGCGGCGAGGCCGAAGAGCACGCCGAGCAGGTCCAGGCTCAGCCCGGCCCAGATCTCGACCACGCAGGCCAGGCCCACGACGGCCACAGCCGCGCCCGCGGCGGCGCCGCGCGTCACGGGCTTGCGCTGCACGAAGCGGATGTAGCCGAGCAGCAGCGCCGGGCCCAGGTACTCCAGCAGCAGGGCCACGCCGACCGGGATCCGGGACAGGGAGGCGAAGTAGAAGGCCTGCACGCCCGCGACCGCGACCAGCCCGAAGCCCGCGAGCAGCGCGGGCCTGCGCAGGACGAGGTCACGGTGGCGCCAGGCAAGCGGGGACAGCACGAGCGCTGCCCCGGCCACCCTGAGCCACACCATGTGGAGGGGGTCCAGACCCGCCTCGATCAGCGGCTTCGCCGCCACTCCGGAACCACCGAACGCGAACGCCGAGACGAGGGCGAGGCCCAGTCCGGCATTTCTCCCTGACGCTTGCATCCGGCCATCATGTCAGGACGGGTCAGGAGCGTCACGGGCGTGACACCTGTTGAGATGCACCCGACACCACGCCCTGTCCGAGTCCACAGTTTCTGACAGGTCGTCAGCATTGAATGTTCCGCCCACCGGGGCTACCTTCCGCCGCACGTACCCGACGAGAAGGGGTGGTCGCATGGCTGAAGTCACCGCGGAATCACGCATCGAGGCGTCCGCCGCGCAGCTCTGGTCCCAGCTGACGGACTGGGACGCGTACGGGCAGTGGAGCATGACCCACACCAATTTCCCGAAGGGCGGCCCGGAGACCCTGGCGGTCGGATCCACCTTCGCCGAGAACATGAAGATGATGGGCTTCCCGGCCGAGGTCGTCTGGACCGTCTCGGAGCTGGAGGACGAGCGCCTCTTCGCCATCACCGGCAAGGGCCCGATGGGCGTGGCCGTCCTCACCCGGTACACCCTGACCCCGGACGGCGGGGCCACCACGGTCCGCATCGACGGCGAGTTCACCGGGGCCGCCGTCTCCCTGATGGCGGGCAAGCTCAAGGACTCGGCGACCGCCGCCCTGAACGAGTCGCTGCGCAAGCTGGCCGGCCTGGTCGCCTGACCCCGCCGGCCGCGACGCACGCACACCCCCGGACACGCGGACACCCGCACACCCGGACCACCCCCTTACCCGCACGCGACGGCGCGCCCCGCGAGAAGACTCGCGGGGCGCGCCGCCCGGTCCGGGGACCGGCCGTGATCAGTGCTCGTCGGCCAGGATCAGGTAGAGCTTCTTGCGGGCGTCGTTGATGACCCCCACCGCCTTCTCCCGCTGCTCGGGCGTGCCGGTCTTGAAGACCTGCCCGAAGGCCTCCATCAGGCCGATCCCGGCCGTCCGGACCTCCTGCATCGCCTCGAAGTCGAAGCCGCGCCCGGCATCCGCCCACGGGGCGTCCGGGCCCGACTCGGCCTCGGCGCGGCCGGCGTCGGTGAGCGTGAACAGCTTCTTGCCGCCCTCGCTCTCGTTGGTGATGAGCCCCTCGTCCTCGAGCAGCTGCAGGGTCGGATAGACCGAGCCCGGGCTGGGCTTCCAGGCCCCGCCGCTGCGCTCGCCGATCTCCTGGATCATCTCGTAGCCGTGCATCGGCCGGTCGGCGAGGAGCGCCAGGATCGAGGCGCGCACGTCACCGCGCCGCGCCCGGCCCCGCGGCCCCCCGCGCCCGCCGCGGCCACCGAAGGGCCCACCGCCGAAGGGCGGCCCGAACGGCCCAAAGGCGGCGCGCCGTCCCGGAAACCCCTCCCGACGATCGGGCCCGCAGTGACCGTGGCCCCGCCCGTGCTCATGCCCGTGGTCGGGGCCGTGTCCGTGCTGTCCGTGTGAACGCATGACCGCGCTCCTTTCGTCACGTCGTGATGTGGTCATCGGTTTTCCGATATCTCCACTATCGATGAGCGATCGCGATGCGTCAACGATATATCGGCAACTGTTTCAGCGAACATCGCTCGCGCTGCGCACGCCGGGCGATCCATCCCGTTCTTCGTCACTCTGGGTGCAATGGACGTGACCGGAAGCCTCGCCGCCCGCACCACACCCCCTGGGCGGCATCTGGACGGGCCTCGCCCAGCGTTCCCTCCAGTCCGGCCGTCCCCTCGCCCCCGACAGAAAGCGCCACGATGACCGCGACCCTCTTCCCCACCGTTCCCCGCACCACGTCCGGCGGCAGCATCACCCCCTGTGACGTCGGTCTGCCCGTGCTGCGCGTCGTACTCGGCGTGATCATGGCCGTCCACGGAACGCAGAAGCTGTTCCAGTGGTTCGACGGCCCCGGCATCAGGGCCACGGGCATGTTCTTCAGCAAGGCCGGCTACCCGGCGGGCGAGAGCATGGCGGTGATCGCGGGCCTGACCGAGACCCTCGGCGGCCTGGGCCTGATCCTCGGCCTGCTCACCCCACTGGCCGCCGCCGGCATCGTCGGCGTGATGATCAACGCCGTCGCGGTCAAGTGGACCGGATCGGTGATCGGCCAGGAAGGCGTCGAGTTCGAGTGCCTGATCATCGCGGGGGCCGTCACCCTCGCGCTGACCGGCCCGGGCCTCTTCGCCCTGGACCGGTTCGTGCCGGTGCTCCGCGACCACCGGGTGGTCCACGGCGTCCTCGCCCTCGCCCTGGGAGTCGTCCTGGCGGCCGTGGTGCTGCTGGTACGGGACTGATCCGGACTGATCCGGACTGATCCGCAAGCCGGCGGAGCGGAGAGCACGGGCCCCGTCCGCACGAGGGCGGCACGCGCCGGCCTCCGCCGGGACAGGAGACCAGTCACCCCGGATTGGCCTTTGTCGGCGATCGGGGAACCGCCCTAACGTCGGTGCATGCGCATCCGAATCGTCGACGCCTTCACCGACCGCCCCTTTCACGGGAACCCCGCCGGAGTCCTGCTCTTCGACACCGCGTTCCCCCCGGACGCCTGGCTCCAGCAGGTCGCCGCCGAGGTGAACCTCTCCGAGACCGCCTTCGCCCACCCGCTGCCGCCCGGCGGGGACGCCGACTGGGCGCTGCGCTGGTTCACCCCGGCAGCCGAGGTCGACATGTGCGGCCACGCCACGCTCGCCACGGCGCACGTGCTGGCCACCGGCGGCCTCGCCACGGGACTGATCCGTTTCTCCGCGCGCTGCGGCGTCCTCACGGCCGAGACCGCCGAGGACGGCACGATCACGATGGACTTCCCGACGTCGTCACTGACGCCGGTCCAGGCACCGACCGCCGTGGACCACGCGCTCGGCGGGGCGCCGATCCTCTCCGTGCACGACACGTCCGCGCACCTCGGCGACCTGCTGATCGAGCTCGCCGACGAGAAGACCGTCCGCGAACTGGATCCGGACCACGGCGCCCTGCGCGCCTTCGCCAAGCGGGGGGTGATCGTCACCGCGGCGGCCGAGGACCCCTCCCTCGGGTACGACTTCGTCTCCCGGGGCTTCTTCCCGGCCTTCGGGATCGACGAGGACCCGGTGACCGGCAGCGCCCACACCGCGCTCGCCCCGTTCTGGGCGCAGCGCCTGGGCCGTACCGAGCTGACCGGCCTCCAGGGAGGTGCGCGACAGGGGCTCGTACGGGTGACCCTGGCGGGCGACCGCACCCTGCTGACGGGGCACGCGGTCACCGTGCTCGACGGAGAGCTGTTCGCGTCCCCGCCCGGGGCCGGACGGGCGGGATGACCACGGGGCGCGGACGCGGGCGGCGGGCGACGGGGCCGGGTCAGCCCGCGGACCCGCCCCCGTCGCCCTTCTCGCCACCCTCTGACCGCGCCTTCGACCGGGACTTCGACCGCGCCTTGGCATCCGCCTTCGCGCGCGCGGCACTCCGCCGCTTCTGCTCCTGCTCCGCCCAGGCGGCCGAGTCGATCCGCTTGCGGTAGACCTGCTCCGGCTCCGCCGCCCCGAGGTGCACCGTCCACGCCCACAGGACGGCCGACACGACGAAGAAGACGCCCGCCAACCCCAGATAGGAGCCGAGTTCCTCGGACTCCGAGACACCCTCCTCGTGCGCGAAGCCGGGTACGCCCGCGACGAGCGCGTTCACCCACCACGCGAGCGCCACGTTGAACAGGACGAGGGAGATCCAGTACACGACCCGCATGCTCTTCGCCGGGCCGCTCACCTCCCCCAGCAGCAGGAGGCGCCGCAGCGAGACCGGCCCCGTCCGGTGACGGCCGCCCGTATCCGCCCTGGCGCGGCGCACCGACGCGTAGCACTCGTCCAGCCAGCGCCCCGGCTCCGGGTCGGGGGCCGGGGAGTCGGTCGGCGCCAGCTGCTTGGCCTGGATCCAGCCGGTGAGGAACTGGACCTCCAGCTGGGCCTTCTCCAGTCGCCTGCGGTAGTGGTGGTCGGAGGTGCGTGCCTCGCGGCGGTCCCGGATGAGGAGGCTGGCCCCGCCCACCAGGCCGCTGACCACGGGCACGAAGAACGGCGCGAACGGCACCAGGGAGTCCAGAACAGCCACCGGGCGCGCCTCCTCACTCCCCTCCAGCGTCGCACCGGTTCGCCCTCCGCCCCCGCCCGGCAGGGCCGACCGGGTGCGCCGCCGCGTCACGGCGTCGGCAGCCAGCCCACCTTGCCCGCGAGCAGGGCGTACCCGCCGAAGGCCACGATGTCGAGCAGCGCATGGGCGACGACGAGCGGCCCCACCCGTCCCCAGCGGCGGTAGGCGAGGACGAAGACGACGCCCATCACCACGTTGCCGATGAATCCGCCGATGCCCTGGTAGAGGTGGTAGGAGCCGCGCAGCACGGAGCTGGCCAGCAGCGCGGCCATCGGCGACCAGCCCAGCTGGTCGAGCCGGCGCAGCAGGTAGGCCAGCACGATGACCTCCTCCACCACGGAGTTCTGGATCGCGGAGAGGATCAGTACGGGGAACTTCCACCACACGTCGGGCAGCGCCTCCGGCACGACCGTGAGGTTGAATCCGGTGGCCCGGGCCCCCAGGTAGAAGGCCAGCCCCGCGCTCCCGATCCCGGCCGCGACGAGAGCGCCCCGGCCCAGGTCCCACAGGGGCCGGGTGCGGTCGAAGCCCAGGACCCGCAGCCCGGGCGCGCCCTCGCGGGTCAGGAAGTGCGCCACCAGCAGGACGGGGACCAGCGCGGTCGCGATGCCGAACAGCTGCCAGGCCAGGTCCAGCCAGGGGCGGCCGGGGGCGTACGAGCCGTTGAGCGTGGCGGCCTGGTCCTTGAGGCCGCCCGGTTTGGTGAGCGAGCCTATGAAGCTGATCAGCGCCGAGAACCCGCTCGCGCCCAGCGACAGCGCCAGGACGAGCAGTGTCTCGGTGCGCAGGAGGCTGCGCCGTCCGTCCTCGCCCAGTCCCACGAACACCGGCTCCGGCTCCGCCCGCACGCCCGACTCCCGTCCTGCCATCCCGTTGCGACCACCCCATACTGCCTCCTCGGCGGGCCGGGAGGATCACTGCGGGGGGATCAGCGGGACGAGCGGACGGCGGCCGGGCGCGCGGCGGCCCACGGCCGGGCGGCCCTGCACACCGCCGGACCGCCGCACCGCCGGACGGCGGGACCGTCGGAGCGCCGGACGACCCGGCACGGAGCGGCCTGCTCAGCGCACGACCGGCACCGAGGCGCTCACCTCCTCCGCCAGGCCCACGGGCCAGGTGTGCACGGGGTCGCCCTTGTGCATCAGCTCGGTGTACCTGCGGGTGGTCGCGGCCAGGGCCTCGTCGCGCTCCAGCCCGGTCGCGAGCGCCCGGTGGTAGGTGTCCACCTGCCAGGTCGCCCCGTTCACCCGCCGCCGGCAGCGCTCCTCGATGATGCCGAGGTAGTGGTCCCGGTCCGCGGGCTCGATGCCCCAGGCGTCCAGCCCCGCCGCCGCCATCGGCAGCAGCTCGTCCAGGATCAGCCGCACGGCGGGCACGCTCGCCAGCCCGCCGGCCCGGCCCCGGCGCGGCCACCGCAGCCGCGCGTCGATCCCGTACCTGCAGGCCGCGTCGAAGTTCGCCTCGGCCTCGGCGAAGGGGAGCCGGGTCCACACCGGGCGCGGCTCGTCGGCGAGCGTGCGGACGAGGCCGTAGTAGAACGCGGCGTTGGCGACGACGTCGGCGACCGTCGGCCCGGCCGGCAGCACCCGGTTCTCCACCCGCAGGTGCGGCACCCCGTCCGCGACCCCGTAGACGGGCCGGTTCCACCGGTAGACGGTGCCGTTGTGCAGGACCAGCTCCTGCAGCCCCGGCACCCCGCCCTCGGCGAGCACCCTCAGCGGCTCCTCCTCGTCGCATATCGGCAGCAGGGAGGGGAAGTAGCGGACGTTCTCGGCGAAGAGCTCGTACGCCGAGTCCACCCACCGCTCCCCGAACCAGGTGCGCGGCCGGACCCCCTGCGCCTGGAGCTCGGGCGGCCGGGTGTCGGTGGCCTGCGTGAACAGCGGTGGCCGCGACTCCCGCCACAGCTCGCGCCCGAACAGGAAGGGCGAGTTGGCGCCGACGGCTATCTGCGCCGCGGCCACCGCCTGGGCCGCGTTCCACACCGCCGAGAACCGGGCCGGCGTCACCTGCAGGTGCAGTTGTACGGAGGTGCAGGCGGCCTCCGGCACGATCGACCCGGAGGTCCAGATCAGCCGCTCCACACCGTCGATGTCGAGCGTGAAGTCCTCCCCGCGCATCATCAGGATCTGCTCGTTCAGCAGCGAGTAGCGGTCCACCGCCGAGAGGTTCGCGGTGACCAGGTCGGCGCGGGAGATCGTCGGCAGAATACCGATCATCACCACACCGGCGTCGATCTCCGCGGCCTGCCGGTGGGCATACCCCAGCCCCGCACTGAGTTCCTCGGCGAGCTGATCGAATACCCGGCCGCCGAGCCGGTGCGGAAGGACGTTGACCTCAAGATTGAACATTCCCAGTTCGGTCTGGAAATCGGGGCTCGCAATCCGCTCCAGCACCTGGGCATTCACCATTCTCGGCAACCCGTCGGCGCCCGCGAGATTCAGCTCGATCTCCAGTCCCATCATGTTCTTCGGGCGATCGAACCTCTTCTCCGCCAGGAGTATCTCCAGTCCCTCCAGACACTCGTGAAGCTTCCTTCGATACCGCTGCCGATCGGACAGGTCGAATCCGCCCGCCACGACCTTCTCCCCCATCGAAGCGTCCCTCCTCGAGTGCGGCCTGGCCCTGGGCACCCAGGCGCGCGTGTACGGTCGATGATGCCCCGGCATCGTGATCCATAACGCGGAGGGGGCGTGCGTGGCGAGGAGCGCGCGCCGGTTTGGCCGAAGGGCGCTTCGGCACATTCACCTGGCAAGTCGCGTTGCGCAAATTCCGCTTCGACTTTGCCCGTTCCGTAAAACCGGCGCTTTCCAGCCGAGCCCCCTTCCGGTAGCCTCCGAGGTCAGCGCGGCACGTTCGCGCACATCCGCCATGAATGGCACGTCAGCGGGACCGGTAAGCGCCTTGCCAGAAATAGGCGGGACAGCTAGCCGAAACACTGCGTGAACACATGTCGTATAAACTCCGCAAACGAGGCAGAGAGTTGGCGCGCGGCCATTGCCCCTCAGCCCCCCTCTGGCCCCAGAATGCGACAGCGCCGTCCGCACCTGCCCCCGTTCCACAGGTCTCCCAAGTGAGAGGCGACCCACCATGCCGCTGCATGTCCCTCCGGCCCCCGCGCCCGCCCTGCGCAGCGTCCTCGCGGCACTCGGTTCCCCCACCGCCGTCCACGAGGTGCACACTCCGGCCCTGCGCGCGGTCCAGGGGCCGCTGACCGCCGAATTGGCCCTTCCGGTCCACGTCCTCGACCGGCTGAACATGTCCGGCCTCACGGCCGGCGGCAGGCCGCCCCGTACGCGGCTGACCGGCTGGCGGTTCCTGATCCGCAGCGGGGACCGCCACGTCGCGGCGGCCGAGACCCGGCTGACCCCCGACGGCTGGGCCTTCTCCCACTTCTTCGAGGGGCCCTACGTCGCCGCCACCGAACGCGCCCTGCGCCAGGCGGAGTCCCTCGGCACGAGCTACCAGCCGCGACTGCTGTCCGTACCGGAGCTCTACATGCTGACCCTGTGGCTGCACGGCGCGGTGGGAGCCGATCCTTCCGCCGGCCTGCCCGCCGGCGAGGACCTGCTGGTGCCCCTGGCACCGGCCCCGCCGGGCATCGCCGCGTACCGTCCACATCCGGTCTCCGAGCTGCTGCCCGTGCTGACCCACCGGCTGACGCCCGCGACGGCGCCGGCCCCTCCTTCGCTGGCCGCGCCCGCCGCCTGACCCGAATCACCCATTCGGCCTAGTCCCCTGGGGTCATCCGCGAACCATCCAAAATGACAGGGGAGTTGGCCTGAACCGCCCGCACGAGTGATGCGTCTTCAATCTGTGAGGACAGCTGCCGGGAAATACCTGCGAAGCGGCTGTCGTGGGGGAAGACTGAGGACATGCTCCCCGCGGGTGCGGGGATGACCCAGGGGGACGGCCATGAATCACGCATCGAGCCGTAGCACGCAGACCACACCGCAGCGAAAGAACGCATCCATGTGCCAGCACCAGCCTGCCTGCCCGTCAGCCGAATCCGCCGACCGGGAGGCCGCGCGCCCTGTGGCCAACCACCCGGAACAGGGCTGGAGCCTGCTGTGCAATGGCGTCCTGCTCTTCGAGGACACCGGTGAGCTGCTGCCGGACGGCCAGATCATCGCCCCGCACCGACCGCTCGCGGCCGCGTAGGCGAAGAACGGGCCCGACCGACGGTGACCACGACGAAGGGGCCGGTCCGGGAGACTCTCCCGGACCGGCCCCTCGCTCATGTCATACGACGCTCATCCGTCGCGGGACGACTCAGTTGTCGTACTCGTCCAACGGCGGGCAGGAGCACACCAGGTTGCGGTCGCCGAACGCACCGTCGATGCGGCGCACCGGCGGCCAGTACTTCTCGGCGGCCGTGACCCCGCCCGGGAAGACGGCCTCGTCCCGGGTGTACGGGTGGTTCCACTCGCCGCCCAGCGCGGCCGCGGTGTGCGGGGAGTTCGCCAGCGGGTTGTCGTCGACCGGCCACTCGCCGCCCGCGACCCGCTCGATCTCGCCGCGGATCGCGATCATCGCGTCGCAGAAGCGGTCGATCTCGGCGAGGTCCTCGGACTCCGTCGGCTCGATCATCAGCGTGCCGGCGACCGGGAAGGACATCGTCGGCGCGTGGAAGCCGTAGTCGATCAGACGCTTGGCGATGTCGTCCACGCTCACGCCCGTGGCCTTCGACAGCGGGCGCAGGTCGATGATGCACTCGTGCGCGACCAGGTTGCCCGGGCCGGTGTACAGCACCGGGTAGTGCGGCTCCAGGCGCTTGGCGATGTAGTTCGCGCCGAGCACCGCCACCTGGGTGGCGCGCTTGAGGCCCTCGCCGCCCATGAGGCGCACGTACGACCAGGAGATCGGCAGGATGCCGGCCGAGCCCCACGGCGCCGCCGAGATCGGGCCGACGCCCGTCTCCGGGCCCGCGGTCGGCTGGAGCGGGTGGTTCGGCAGGTACGGGGCCAGGTGCGCCCGGACACCGACCGGGCCGACGCCCGGACCGCCGCCGCCGTGCGGGATGCAGAAGGTCTTGTGCAGGTTCAGGTGCGAGACGTCGCCGCCGAAGTGACCCGGCTTGGCGAGGCCGACCAGGGCGTTCAGGTTGGCGCCGTCGACGTAGACCTGGCCGCCGGCCTCGTGCACCTGGGCGCAGATGTCGGCGACGTGCTCCTCGAACACACCGTGCGTGGACGGGTACGTGATCATCAGCACGGCGAGCTCGTCGCGGTGCTGCTCGATCTTGGCGCGCAGGTCGGCCGCGTCCACCTCGCCGTCGTCGGCGGTCTTGACGACGACGACCTTCATGCCGGCCATCACGGCGCTGGCGGCGTTGGTGCCGTGCGCGGAGGACGGGATGAGGCAGATGGTGCGCTGCTCGTCGCCGTTCGCGCGGTGGTAGGCGCGGACGGCCAGCAGACCGGCGAGCTCACCCTGGGAGCCGGCGTTCGGCTGGATGGAGACCTTGTCGTAGCCGGTGACCTCGCAGAGACGTTCCTCCAGCTCGTTGATGAGCGTGAGGTAGCCCTCGGCCTGCTCCACCGGGGCGAAGGGGTGCAGCTGGCCGAACTCGGGCCAGGTCACCGGCTCCATCTCGGTGGTCGCGTTGAGCTTCATGGTGCAGGAGCCCAGCGGGATCATGCCGCGGTCCAGCGCGTAGTCCTTGTCCGAGAGCTTGCGCAGGTAGCGCAGCATCGCGGTCTCGGAACGGTGCTGGTGGAAGACCGGGTGCGTCAGGTACTCGTCCGAACGCAGCAGGCCCTCGGGCAGCGTGTCGGCGGTGGTCGCGTCGAGCGCCTCGATGTCGGCGGTGACCCCGAAGGCGGCCCAGACGGCCTCGACGTCGGCGCGCAGGGTGGTCTCGTCACAGGCGACGGAGACGAGGTCGGCGTCGACCTGGTACAGGTTGACCCCGCCCTCACGGGCGGCGGCGACGACCTCGGCGGCACGGCCCGCAACGCGGGCGGTGATCGTGTCGAAGTAGGAGCCGTGCACGATCTCGACCCCGCCGGCCTGCAGACCGGCGGCGAGCAGGCCCGCGTAGCGGTGGGTCCGGCGGGCGATCGTCCGCAGGCCGTCCGGGCCGTGGTAGACGGCGTACATGCCGGCCATGACGGCGAGCAGCACCTGCGCGGTACAGATGTTGCTGGTGGCCTTCTCACGGCGGATGTGCTGCTCACGGGTCTGCAGCGCCAGGCGGTACGCCCTGTTGCCGTCCGCGTCCACCGAGACGCCCACGAGGCGGCCGGGCAGCGAGCGGGCGTGCTTGTCCTGGACGGCCATGTAGCCGGCGTGCGGTCCGCCGAAGCCCATCGGGACACCGAAGCGCTGGGTGGTGCCGACGGCGATGTCCGCGCCCAGCGCGCCCGGGGAGGTCAGCAGGGTCAGCGCGAGCAGGTCCGCGGAGACGGCGACGATCGCGCCGAGCCCGTGCGCCTGGTCGATGACCGGCTTGATGTCCCGCACGGCACCGGAGGCGCCGGGGTACTGGACCAGGACACCGTAGATGCCGCGCTCGGCGATCTCGGCGGGGATGCCGTCGGACAGGTCGGCGACGACGATCTCGATGCCGATCGGCTCGGCACGGGTCTCGATGACCGCGATGGTCTGCGGCAGCGCGTCGGCGTCCACGAGGAAGACGTTCCCCTTGGCCTTGCCCACGCGGCGGGCCAGCGTCATGGCCTCGGCGGCCGCGGTGCCCTCGTCCAGCAGCGAGGCGCCCGAGGTCGGCAGCCCGGTGAGGTCGGCGACGACGGTCTGGAAGTTCAGGAGGGCCTCGAGGCGGCCCTGCGAGATCTCCGGCTGGTAGGGCGTGTACGCCGTGTACCAGGCCGGGTTCTCCATGACGTTGCGCAGGATGACCGGCGGGGTGAAGGTCCCGTAGTAGCCGAGACCGATCATGGAGGAGAGGACCTGGTTGCGGTCGGCGAGCGAGCGAAGCTCGGCGAGCACCTCGGCCTCGGTACGCGCCTCGGGCAGGTTCAGCGCCTCGGCGGTCTTGATCACATCCGGGACCGCGGCGGCGGTCAGCTCGTCCAGGGAGCCGTAGCCCACCTGGGCGAGCATCTTCGCCTGCGCCTCGGCATCAGGGCCGATGTGGCGCTGTTCGAAGGGGATGCCTCGCTCCAGCTGGGAGAGCGGAATGCGGTTGGCGGTCATGTACGGAGGCCTCCTGGTCGTATGACCTGCGAGGGGCACCACGGCGCGGGCACCCGGACGGCCTCCCCCTCTGTCATCTCAACCTGAGAGTTTCACCGGAGTCAGGGGGGTCGCCCGAGAGCTCCGGCTTTCACCGTCGGTGAGGAGGGGAACCGGCACTGCGCGCCCGGTACCCGCCCCTGCTTTCCAGAGTGGCCTCGTCCGTGCGGTACGTATGCCTGAGAGATTCCGGGGAGGATTTGCTCCTTCGGCGCCTCCGTCTCGTTCACTCGGAGGACTCTCCCGCACAGGGTCGACAGCCGTCACCCAGCCTACCAGCGAGGATCCGGACCCTCCCCGAGTGGCCTCCACTGCGGATATGCACTTCTGTAGTCATTACGGAGGAGTTGCGACCATTTGGAGGGACCGTGCAGACCGACATCGATCCGCGCAGCCTGATCGGCCGCAAGGCGTTCGACCGCAACGGCACCAAGATCGGCACCATCGACGAGGTCTACCTCGACGATGCCACGGGCGTCCCGGAATGGGCGGCCGTCCGCACGGGCATGTTCAGCCGGGACGCCTTCGTCCCGCTGGAGCCGAGCGAGATGGTGGGCGACACCCTGCGGGTGCCCTTCGACCGCTCCCTCATCAGGGACGCCCCGGACTTCGGCGTCGGCCGCCACCTCTCCCCCGAACAGGAGCTGCAGCTTTACCACCACTACGGCCTGGACACGACCCTCCCGAGCGAGTTCCACAGCGACTTCGGCCGGCTGGCGGGCGACGAGGGCTGAGCGGGCGGGCTGCGGAGGGCCGGGGCTGCGGGACCGTCGGGGTCCCGGGGCCCGGGCTCGCGGAATCCCCGGGTCCCGGGCCTCGCGGATCATTCCGGACCCGCGGCCCCCGGCTCCGCGGCCCCCGGACCCGCGTCCCCCACCAGCGGCAGCGGATCGGACGGCTCCAGCTCGGGGTCGTCCACCAGGAAGGTCCGCACCCGGCCGGGCTCCGATCCGGGCTGCTCGAACCGTACGGTCACCCTCCCGACCCCGCTGCCCTGCACCCACCCGGGCCCGTACACCGCGTGCCGTACGTCGCTCCCGGCGGCCCACCGCCGCTCCGGAGCCGGCTCGGGCCCCCCGGCCGGCTCCGCACCCCTCAGGGCCCCTGCGGCCCCGTCGGAGACTTCCGGCTCGGCCGCCCTGGCCACCCCTGCAGACCCGGCCTCCCCGACCACCCCAGCCGCCCCACCTCCACCGCTGTCACCTCCCGCACCTGCCACTGCACCTGCCACTGCAGCTGCCTCCTCCGCCTCGGCGGCGAGCACCTGTGCGAAGAGATCCTCCTGCGTGTAGTCCGCCAGCCCGGTCACCCCCACTCCCAGCAGTCGCACGCCGCCGGTGGTGTCCACGCCTTCCAGCAGCCTCGCGGCCGCCTCCCGCACCACTCCGGGGTCGTCCGTGGGCCCGCGCAGCGTCTCGGACCGCGTCAGCGTGGAGAAGTCGTACCGGCGCACCTTGAGCACGATCGTGCGCCCCGAGTGCCCCGACCCCTTGAGCCGCTGCACACAGCGGTCGGCGAGCCGCTGCACCTCGTTCCGGATCCGTACGCGGTCGTGCAGGTCCACGTCGAAGGTGTCCTCGACCGACACCGACTTCGCGTCCCGCTCCGCGACCACCGGCCGGTCGTCGAGCCCCAGCGCCATCCGGTACAGGCCCGTACCGTGCGCGCGGCCGACCATCCGGACCAGCTCGTCCTCCCCGGCCTCCACCAGCTCGCCCACCGTGGTGATCCCGGCGCGGCGCAGGTGCTCGCCGGTGGCCGGCCCCACCCCGGGCAGCGTCCGTACCGACATCGGCGCGAGCAGCTCCCGCTCCGTCCCCGGCTCGATCAGCAGCAGCCCGGCCGGTTTGGCCTCCTCGGAGGCCACCTTGGCCAGCATCTTCGACCCGGCCAGTCCGACCGAGCCGCTGAGCCCGGTGGCGGCCCTGATGTCCGCCCGCAGCCGCTCCCCCGTGGCCCGCGCGGCCGGCGAGTCGAAGGCGACCCCGCCCGCCTCCAGGTCCACGAAGGCCTCGTCCAGGCTGAGCGGCTCCACCAGCGGCGACAGCTCGCGCAGCATGGCCATCACCACGTCGCTGACCTGCCGGTAGAGGCTGAAGCGCGGAATCAGACAGGCGCCGTTCGGGCAGAGCCGGCGCGCCTGCGCCATCGGCATCGCCGAGTGCACCCCGAACCGCCTGGCCTCGTACGACGCCGTGGCGACGACGCCGCGCGGCCCGAGCCCGCCGACGATGACGGCCTTGCCCCGCAGGCTGGGTTTCGACGCCTGTTCGACCGAGGCGTAGAAGGCGTCCATGTCCAGATGCAGGATGGTCGGCGCGGCTCTCACAGCCCCGATGCTGCCCTACGGCACTGACATTTCCGGGGCGGGATCAGACGGCACGGTTGCGGCGGGCCGCCAGCTCGTCCGTCGGGTTGTGTCTGACCACGGTCTCGCCGGTCTCCACGCGCTCCCCGTGCAGCTGCGACAGCGCACTCTCGACGTCGCGCCAGACCACGCCCACGGCGATGCCGAAGACGCCCTGCCCGCCCTGGAGCAGGCTCACGACCTGGTCCGGCGAGGTGCACTCGTACACGGTGGCGCCGTCGCTCATCAGCGTCATCCGCTCGAGGTCCGAGAACTCGCGGTCGTGCAGGTGCTGCACGGCCGTGCGGATGTTCTGCAGCGCCACCCCGGTGTCCAGGAAGCGCTTGACGATCTTGAGGACCACGACGTCGCGGAAGCTGTAGAGCCGCTGCGTGCCCGACCCGTACGCGGCCCGCACGCTGGGCTCCACCAGCCCGGTGCGTGCCCAGTAGTCGAGTTGCCGGTAGGTGATGCCGGCCGCGGCGCACGCCGTCGGCCCGCGGTATCCGATCTGCTCGGGCGCCGGGTCCCCGCCCACCGGTCCGACCGGCGTCGACTCCGGCTGACGGCGCGCGGAACCGACCGCACCGCCGTGCAGCGGGTACGGCCCAGCGTCACTCCGTACGGGGGTGCCCCCGGTCGTACCGTCGCCCGTGATCCTCACGCCGACCCTCCGTCCTTGACCTGCCCACCTTGAAGGTAGGCAGTCACCAGGGGTGCGTCAACGATCGCCACACTCGGCACGCCGAGTGATAATCACCCTGAGAGTGGTTTCCCGTATCCCTTTGCGGGGAAAGGCTACTCGAATGGGCCGGAAGATCCCCGTGGACGACGCGTCCGACACCTCACTGCGGGCCGGTGCCGAAGTCCTCGGGGGAGATCTGATCGAGGAACTCGCGGAACTTCTCCACCTCGTCCTCCTGCTCGTCCGGAATGGCGATTCCGGCGTCGTCCAGCACGCCGTCACTGCCGTAGATCGGCGTCCCCGTCCGCAGGGCGAGCGCTATGGCGTCGGAAGGCCGCGCACTCACCTCGACCCCGCTGGCGAAGACGAGCTCCGCGTAGAAGACGCCCTCCCGCAGATCCGTGATCCGGACCTCGGTGAGCTCCTCGCCGATCGCCTCCAGCACGTCCTTGAACAGGTCGTGCGTCAGCGGCCGGGCAGGGGCCATCCCCTGCTGCGCGAAGGCAATGGCGGTCGCCTCCCCTGGTCCGATCCAGATGGGGAGGTACCGGTCGCCTCCCACTTCACGCAGGAGCACGATCGGTTGGTTGGAGGGCATTTCCACCCGGACACCCACAACGTCGAGCTCGTTCACACAGCAACCCTAGGACCTGCCCGGCAGGTTTGGGTAGTCGGGCCCCCCTGCGTCACCGCAGTCGAACCCCGAGAGCGGTCTGTACGAGCGCCTCGTGGAGCCGTACGGAGAGCCCCGCGAGCTCTTTCATGGTGGCCTCCGCATGCGCCCTGGTCTGCGGATTGCGGTGCCGGCGCAGCGGTGCCACGACCTGCTCCACCAGGCCCGCCTCGCGGTCCGCGGCGGCCTTCATCGCGCGCAGGTGCCGGGGCTCCAGTCCGAAGCGCCCCAGGTCGGCCACCAGGCGGGCCACCGTGACCGCCTCGGCGTCGAACCCGCCGTCCGGGCCCTCGGCGAGCAGCCCGTACGACTCCCACTCGGCCAGCTGGACCTCGTCCACCTCGGCGGCCGCGAGCAGCTCGGCGCGGCCCACACGGGCCACGGTGGGCCGTTCGCGCCCCACCTCGCCGTAGACGGCCGCCTGACCGGTGGGATCGGTTGTGTCCCCGTGCGCCGTGGGCGCCGGGATGCGGATCTGCTCACCGCGTGCGAGCGCGTCGAGCTGCTCGCGGATGACCTTCAGCGGCAGGTAGTGGTCGCGCTGCAGCCGCAGGATGCGGGCGAGCCGCTCCACGTCGTCGGTGCTGAACTTGCGGTATCCGGAAGGTGTGCGCCGGGGCTCGACGAGCCCCTCCGCCTCCAGGAAACGGATCTTCGAGATCGTGACTTCGGGGAACTCGTCACGCAGCGTGGTGAGCACGGTGCCGATGCTCACCAGCCGCCCGGCGGTGCCGGCGGTGCCGTTCTTCGGGGCACCGCCGGTCGGGGTACGCAGCATGGAACCTTCCCTTGGCAGGGTCAGATGCCCCGCAGGCTCGCGTAGAAGACCAGCCGGTACTTGCCGATCTGCACCTCGTCGCCGTTGTGCAGGGCGACGGAGTCGATCGGTTCACGGTTCACGTACGTGCCGTTGAGGCTGCCCACATCGGAGACGGTGAATCCGCCGTCCTGGCTCCTGCGGAATTCGACATGGCGCCGGGAGACGGTGACGTCGTCCAGGAAGATGTCGCTCTGCGGGTGCCGGCCGGCCGTGGTCAGCTCGCCGTCCAGCAGGAAGCGGCTACCGGAGTTGGGACCGCGCCGCACGATGAGCAGAGCGGAACCGGGGGGCAGTGCTTCCACCGCGGCCTGGGCCTCGGGAGACAGTGAGGACGACACGTGCGGTTGTCCCGACACCTCGGCCTCGTAGGCCTCCAGGCCCGAGATCGAGATGGTGGACGTGGTCTCCGAGGCACGCTCCGGCGTCAGACCCGCCCGCAGCGGCGCGCCGCAGTTGGAGCAGAACCGACTGGCCGCATCGCTGCGGTGTCCGCACCTGCTGCAAATCTGCTCGGCCGACATGGACGGCTCCTCGCGCCGCGGCTGCCCCGCGGAGGCATTGGTGGCGTACGGGTCGGGGGCAAACCCTCCACCCGCACTTGAGGTTGATGGTTCACCGAAACCTATGCGTCCGGTACCAGCAGGGTCAACAGCCGACGCGCCGGGGGCGCCGGAAACATCACCCGCACCGGCAACCTCGTCGCGGAAGAGCGGCCGGTCGCCCTGCCCTTCCACGTCGCCGTGCCCCGCGCGGTGCCGTGCCGCGCCGCTTTCCTCGCGGTTCTTCTTGCCGAACAACTTCTCAAACAACTTCACGGGCGATTCCCCTTGACCGAAACAGACCCGCCCGTGGGGCAGGACGAACTCCGAATGCAGACACCTGCCGACCCGGACATTCTCACAACGTCCGTAACCACCAGACAGTTTCCACCACGCACCGCGACTTCGGTGCGCCGACCCCCCGCAGGCCTCAGCCCGCGTGAGCCGCTCCACTCTCCACTCCGCATCATCACGATGACGACCGAGCGTAGTCAGGCTGCTTCGCAGCCCGCAAGGCATCCACAACGATCTTCGCCGACCGTGTGACGGCGACGGTGGCCTGCTCCTTCTCCAGCGTCTGCACGACACCGCCGGGAATGTTGAGCGCCGGCTCCAGATCCTGGGGCTTGCCGATCACCCTGAACTCGTAGGGCTGTGTGATCTTCTTACCGTCGATCGCCACCCCGCCGTTCTCGTCCGAGAAGTACGAGCCCGCCACGATGCGCACCCCGTTGATCTGGATCGCCTCGGCCCCGGCCGCCCGCAGCTCCTGGAGGGTGTCCAGCAGCTGGTCGGACTGCACCTGGCCCGTGGTATCGGTGATCTTCAGCGTGATACCGGGACCCTGCGCTGCCACCGTACCGGCCAGGATCCCGAGTTGACGCTCCTTCTCCACGGTCTGCCTGCGGGCCTCTTCCGCCTGGTTGGAGCTGCTCTCCAGCTCCCGCCGCTGGTCCTCCAGCCGCTGCTTCTCGTCCTCCAGGCGCTGGGTCCGCCCGTCGAGCTCGTCGAGGATCCGTACGAGGTCCTCCTGACGGGCCCCGCGCAGCGCGCCGGAGTCGTTCGACCGGACCTGGATGGCCAGACCCAGGCCCAGGACGAACAGCAGCAGCGCCACGATCAGTTGGGCGCGGCTCACCCGCGGCGGCCACAGCCCGGCCGCGAGCCGCTGCCGGCCCGTCTCCTCGGGCTGCCCCGGGGCGTCCTGCGGCGGACGCCCGGCACCCGCCGGCTCTTCGGGACTCTCGTTCGTACTCATCGGCCTCACGCCCGGAACACGTGCCGGCGGATGGCCGCCGCGTTGGAGAAGATGCGGATGCCGAGGACCACGACCACACCCGTGGACAGCTGGGAGCCGACGCCCAGCTGGTCGCCGAGGAAGACGATCAGCGCGGCCACGACCACGTTCGACAGGAACGACACCACGAAGACCTTGTCCACGAAGATGCCGTCGAGCATCGCGCGCAGACCGCCGAACACCGCGTCCAGCGCCGCCACCACGGCGATCGGCAGATATGGCTCCACCACGGCCGGTACTTCGGGCCGGACCAGAAGTCCGACCACCACTCCGGCCAAGAGGCCCAGTACCGCGATCACGATGCACCCTTCTGCTGCTCTACCGGTGTAGCTGTACGTACGGTCAGGCTGGAGGCGGCCGGCAGCGTCACCTCGTCCGCGGCGGACAGGGTGTAGCGAATCCCGTAGCTCTCCTGCAGCACGTGCAGGTACTGGCCGTCCACCGAGTCCTGGAAGGCCGTCCCGAGCCGCTTCTTGTCCCCCACCGCCAGCACTTCGTACGGCGGCACCAGCGGCCGGTTGTCGACCAGTATCGCGTCACCCGCGGCCCTGATCGCCGACAAGGCCGTCAGCCGCTGACCGTTGATGGAGACGGCCTCCGCCCCGGACTGCCACAGCCCGTTGACGATCTTCTGCATGTCGCGGTCGCGGAGCCGGCCGGTGTCCGAGAAGCCGGCGCTCTCGCGCGGTCCGCCACCGCCGCCCGAGGACGCGCCCTTCGCGTCGTCCACCACCAGCTTGACCCCCGGCCCACGGACCTCCGTGGCACCGGACAGCAGCGCCACGAGCTCGCCCTGTCCCCCGCCGGGCTGCTTGAGGGCCGCCCGCTGGCGCGCGGCGACATCCGTCCTCAGCCGGTCGATGTCCCGCTCCAGACCGTGCACGCGCCCGTCGGAACGCTCCACCCGGTCGATCAGTTCCTGACGCTCCTTGGCCAGCACCGGCGCGTCTATCTGCGCCTCGGCGGCACCGAGCGTGACGACCATGGCGGCGACCACGAGCCCGGCGGCGAGCCCCAGTTTCGCCTTGAGCGTGCGGGGCAGACCCGCCGTACCGTCCGCCTCGCGCCGGGCCGAGGCCTCCGCGTAGCCCTCGTCGAGACTGTGGTCCATCACGTGCGTCAGCAGCGACATGGAAGCGTCCGGGCGCGCAGGCGCAGAAGACGCCGGAGTCCGGTTGTGGGGCGGCTGCGACATGCCGCACATCGTCGCATGTCGGCGCCGTACACACCCAATGCGCCCATCCGGTGGGCAGGACGGGGAACTCCCCGTCCTGCCCACCGGACTCATGGCCTACCTCACCGCGTGCCCGGCACTCAGTGCCCGGCCCCGTCCACCACGGCCGCCCACTCGTCGAGCAGGGCCTGCGCGGAAGCGTCGTCGGGGCCTTCGGCCCACAGGTGGGTGACGGCTTCCGCCGGGTCCGGCAGGACCAGCGCCCACCGTCCGTCGGCCTCGACCACCCGCACCCCGTCCGTCGTGTCCACCTGCCGGTCTCCGGCGACTTCCACGACCCGCCGCATGACGAGCCCCTTCACCGCCCACGGCGTCGGCACGTCCCGCTTGAGCACGTGGGCCCGCGGAATCCGGGCGTCGATCTGGCTCAGCGTGAGCTGTGTGCGCGCCACCAGCCCGAGCAGCTGCACGAAGGCCGCCGACCCGTCGAAGACACTGCTGAACTCCGGAACGATGAAACCGCCCCGGCCGTCCCCGCCGAAGATGGTGTTCTCCGCCCGGCCCACCCGGGTCAGGTCGTCCGGCGAGGTCGTCGTCCACTCCACCTGTGTGCCGTGGTACGCCGCCACCTGCTCGGCGACCCGCGTCGTGGTCACCGGCAGGGCGACCTTGCCGCTGCGCTTCTCCGCGGCCACCAGGTCGAGCATCACCAGGAGCGCCCGGTCGTCCTCGATGATCCGCCCGCGCTCGTCCACGAGGGAGATCCGCTCGCCCACCGGGTCGAAACGCACCCCGAAGGCCGCCCGCGCCGAGGCCACGATCTCCCCGAGCCGTACCAGCCCGGCCCGCCGGGACTCAGCGGTCTCCGTCGGCCTGGACTCGTCGAGCCCGGGATTGATCGTCAGGGCGTCCACGCCGAGCCGTCCCAGCAAGCTCGGCAGAACGAGCCCGGCGCTGCCGTTGGAGGCGTCCACGACCACCTTGAGCCCGGCGTCACCGATCCCGGTGGTGTCCACCCGCCGCAGCAGCGAGCCCGTGTAGGCGTCGAAGACGCTGCCCGGGAACTGCAGGTCGCCGATCTCGCCGGGGAACGCCCTCCGGTACTCCTGGCGCGCGTACACCCGGTCGAGCTTGCGCTGCTGCTGGAGCGAGAGGTCGGCTCCCCGCTCGTCCAGGAACATGATGTCGACGGAGTCCGGCACGCCCGGCGAGGTCCGCAGGACGATCCCGCCGGCGCTGCCGCGCGCGGTCTGCTGCCGCGCCACCGGAAGCGGGACGTTCTCCAGGTCCCGTACGTTGATGGCGCTTGCCTGGAGCGCGGAGATCACGGCCCGCTTGAGCGCTCGGGCGCCTCGGGAGTGGTCACGGGCCGTGGTGACGATCGCCCCCTTCTTCAGGGTCGTCGCATAGGCGCCGGCGAGCCGGACCACCACCTCGGGGGTGATCTCGACGTTCAGGATCCCGGAGACTCCCCGCGCACCGAACAGATGCGCCTGTCCGCGGGACTCCCAGATGACGGAGGTGTTGACGAAGGCGCCGGCCTCGATCGTCTTGAAGGGGTAGACCCGCACGTTCCCCTGAACGATCGATTCCTCGCCGACGAGGCACTCGTCACCGATGACGGCCCCGTCCTCGATCCGCGCGGCACGCATGATGTCGGTGTTCTTGCCGATGACGCAGCCGCGGAGATTGCTGTGGGGTCCGATGTACACGTTGTCGTGGACGACGGCCCGGTGCAGGAAGGCGCCGCTCTTGACGACGACGTTCGACCCGATGACGGTGTGCTCGCGGATCTCCGCGCCGGCCTCGACCTTGGCGTAGTCCCCGATGTACAGCGGCCCGCGCAGCACCGCGTCAGGGCTCACCTCGGCCCCTTCTGCGATCCACACCCCGGGCGAGATCTCGAAGCCGTCCATGTCGACCTGGACCTTGCCCTCGAGCACGTCGGCCTGCGCCTTGACGTAGCTCTCGTGGGTGCCCACGTCCTCCCAGTAGCCCTCGGCCACATAGCCGTAGATCGGCCGGCCTTCCTTCATCAGCTGAGGGAAGACATCGCCGGACCAGTCCACGGAGACATCCGCGTCCACGTAATTGAAGACCTCGGGCTCCATGACGTAGATGCCGGTGTTGACGGTGTCCGAGAACACCTGGCCCCAGGTCGGCTTCTCCAGGAAGCGCTCGACCTTGCCTTCCTCGTCGACGATCGTGATGCCGAATTCCAGCGGGTTCGGCACCCGGGTCAGGCACACCGTGACGAGTGCGCCCTTCTCCTTGTGGAAGCGAATCAGATCGGTGAGGTCGAAGTCGGTGAGCGCGTCGCCGGAAATGACGAGGAACGCGTCATCCTTCAAGGCCTCCTCGGCATTCTTCACGCTGCCGGCGGTGCCGAGTGGCTTCTCCTCGTTGGCATAGGTGAGCTCCATCCCGAGCTCTTCGCCATCCCCGAAATAGTTCTTGACGAGCGACGCCAGGAACTGCACGGTGACCACGGTCTCGCTGAGCCCATGCCGCTTGAGCAGCCTGAGCACATGCTCCATGATCGGCCGGTTCGCCACCGGCAGGAGCGGCTTGGGCATGCTCGAGGTCATAGGGCGAAGGCGTGTGCCTTCGCCACCGGCCATCACGACGGCCTTCATGTCGGAAGAGTCCTCCTTGAGAGATGACAGTCGTGCCGACTCCCGCCCGTCTCGGTCGGTGACTCCGCAACTCCTCCGCGTCATCCGTCGCCGCTCGGGCTCAATCGGCCGTGGCGTCAGCCTTCACCAGACGGCGGACTTGAACCACGTAAAGGATTCCTGCCCACCAGTAGAGGGTTGTACCCCATCCCGCGAACGCCCATCCGAAAACTGACCCCACCCAGGCCAACCAGCCCGTGCCATCACTCAGCAGGAGCAAGGGAAACGCGTACATCAGGTTGAAGGTCGCGGCCTTGCCGAGGAAGTTGACCTGCGGCGGCGGATAGCCGTGACGGCGCAGGATCCACACCATGACCAGCAACATCAGCTCACGCGCCAGCAGCGCTCCGGTGAGCCACAGCGGCAGGATCTCGCGATAGGTCAGACCGAAGAGCGTCGACAGGATGTAGAGGCGGTCCGCGGCCGGGTCCAGCAGCCGGCCGAGGTTGCTGATCTGATTCCAGCGCCGCGCAAGCTTCCCGTCGAGGTAGTCACTGATCCCGCTGAGCATGAGGACGGCCAGGGCCCATCCGTCGTACTCGGCGAGGATGAGCCACAGGAACAAGGGCACGCCGGCCAGGCGAGCCATGCTCAGGACGTTCGGAATGGTGAAAATTCGGTCAGTCTGAACCCGAGTCTCCTGGACCTCCACCCGGGGGCCTCCACTGTGACTGTAGAAATGGTCGTTCGATGCCCCCTGACCTTACAGGAGACCGCACACATGTCCTGAACGCAGAAAAGCCCCGCACCGGACCCCGAAGGGTCTGGTGCGGGGCTTCCCGCAATGATTGTTCGGCGGCGTCCTACTCTCCCACAGGGTCCCCCCTGCAGTACCATCGGCGCTGAAAGGCTTAGCTTCCGGGTTCGGAATGTAACCGGGCGTTTCCCTAACGCTATGACCACCGAAACACTATGAAATTTGAACGCTGGCATGAACACAGCTGTTCGTTATTTCAGAACTAACACAGTGGACGCGAGCAACTGAGGACAAGCCCTCGGCCTATTAGTACCAGTCAGCTTCACCCGTTACCGGGCTTCCACATCTGGCCTATCAACCCAGTCGTCTACTGGGAGCCTTACCCTCTCAAGGAGGTGGGAATACTCATCTTGAAGCAGGCTTCCCGCTTAGATGCTTTCAGCGGTTATCCCTCCCGAACGTAGCCAACCAGCCATGCCCTTGGCAGGACAACTGGCACACCAGAGGTTCGTCCGTCCCGGTCCTCTCGTACTAGGGACAGCCCTTCTCAATATTCCTACGCGCACAGCGGATAGGGACCGAACTGTCTCACGACGTTCTAAACCCAGCTCGCGTACCGCTTTAATGGGCGAACAGCCCAACCCTTGGGACCGACTCCAGCCCCAGGATGCGACGAGCCGACATCGAGGTGCCAAACCATCCCGTCGATATGGACTCTTGGGGAAGATCAGCCTGTTATCCCCGGGGTACCTTTTATCCGTTGAGCGACGGCGCTTCCACAAGCCACCGCCGGATCACTAGTCCCGACTTTCGTCCCTGCTCGACCCGTCGGTCTCACAGTCAAGCTCCCTTGTGCACTTACACTCAACACCTGATTGCCAACCAGGCTGAGGGAACCTTTGGGCGCCTCCGTTACTCTTTGGGAGGCAACCGCCCCAGTTAAACTACCCATCAGACACTGTCCCTGATCCGGATCACGGACCGAGGTTAGACATCCAGCACGACCAGAGTGGTATTTCAACGACGACTCCACCCCAACTGGCGTTGGGGTTTCAAAGTCTCCCACCTATCCTACACAAGCCGAACCGAACACCAATATCAAACTATAGTAAAGGTCCCGGGGTCTTTCCGTCCTGCTGCGCGAAACGAGCATCTTTACTCGTAGTGCAATTTCACCGGGCCTATGGTTGAGACAGTCGAGAAGTCGTTACGCCATTCGTGCAGGTCGGAACTTACCCGACAAGGAATTTCGCTACCTTAGGATGGTTATAGTTACCACCGCCGTTTACTGGCGCTTAAGTTCTCAGCTTCGCACGCCCGAAAGCGCACTAACCGGTCCCCTTAACGTTCCAGCACCGGGCAGGCGTCAGTCCGTATACATCGCCTTACGGCTTCGCACGGACCTGTGTTTTTAGTAAACAGTCGCTTCTCGCTGGTCTCTGCGGCCACCCCCAGCTCACGGAGTAAATCCGATCACCAGTGATGGCCCCCCTTCTCCCGAAGTTACGGGGGCATTTTGCCGAGTTCCTTAACCATAGTTCACCCGAACGCCTCGGTATTCTCTACCTGACCACCTGAGTCGGTTTAGGGTACGGGCCGCCATGAAACTCGCTAGAGGCTTTTCTCGACAGCATAGGATCATCCACTTCACCACAATCGGCTCGGCATCAGGTCTCAGCCTTATATGAGGGACGGATTTGCCTACCCCTCGGCCTACACCCTTACCCCGGGACAACCACCGCCCGGGCTGGACTACCTTCCTGCGTCACCCCATCGCTTACCTACTACCACCTTGGATCGGCGGCTCCACCACTTTCCCTTGCCCGAAGGCTCCGGAACGGCTTCACGGCCTTAGCATTAGAGGATTCGATATTGGGCGTTTCAAAGCGGGTACCGGAATATCAACCGGTTGTCCATCGACTACGCCTGTCGGCCTCGCCTTAGGTCCCGACTTACCCTGGGCAGATCAGCTTGACCCAGGAACCCTTAGTCAATCGGCGCACACGTTTCTCACGTGTGTATCGCTACTCATGCCTGCATTCTCACTCGTGAACCGTCCACAACTAGCTTCCGCTGCTGCTTCACCCGGCACACGACGCTCCCCTACCCATCACAGCGGGCGTTGGCCCTATTGCTGCAATGACACGACTTCGGCGGTACGCTTGAGCCCCGCTACATTGTCGGCGCGGAATCACTTGACCAGTGAGCTATTACGCACTCTTTCAAGGGTGGCTGCTTCTAAGCCAACCTCCTGGTTGTCTCTGCGACTCCACATCCTTTCCCACTTAGCGTACGCTTAGGGGCCTTAGTCGATGCTCTGGGCTGTTTCCCTCTCGACCATGGAGCTTATCCCCCACAGTCTCACTGCCACGCTCTCACTTACCGGCATTCGGAGTTTGGCTAAGGTCAGTAACCCGGTAGGGCCCATCGCCTATCCAGTGCTCTACCTCCGGCAAGAAACACGTGACGCTGCACCTAAATGCATTTCGGGGAGAACCAGCTATCACGGAGTTTGATTGGCCTTTCACCCCTAACCACAGGTCATCCCCCAGGTTTTCAACCCTGGTGGGTTCGGTCCTCCACGAAGTCTTACCTCCGCTTCAACCTGCCCATGGCTAGATCACTCCGCTTCGGGTCTAGAGCGTGCAACTCAATCGCCCTATTCGGACTCGCTTTCGCTACGGCTTCCCCACACGGGTTAACCTCGCTACACACCGCTAACTCGCAGGCTCATTCTTCAAAAGGCACGCAGTCACGACTGTATGTGCAAGCACATACAGCGACGCTCCCACGGCTTGTAGGCACACGGTTTCAGGTACTATTTCACTCCGCTCCCGCGGTACTTTTCACCATTCCCTCACGGTACTATCCGCTATCGGTCACCAGGGAATATTTAGGCTTAGCGGGTGGTCCCGCCAGATTCACACGGGATTTCTCGGGCCCCGTGCTACTTGGGAGATTCTTAAGCAAGCCGCTGATGTTTCGTCTACGGGGGTCTTACCCTCTACGCCGGACCTTTCGCATGTCCTTCGACTACATCAACGGTTTCTGACTCGCCGACCGGCCGGCAGACCGATCAAAAGAATTCCCACAACCCCGCATGCGCAACCCCTGCCGGGTATCACACGCATACGGTTTGGCCTCATCCGGTTTCGCTCGCCACTACTCCCGGAATCACGGTTGTTTTCTCTTCCTGCGGGTACTGAGATGTTTCACTTCCCCGCGTTCCCTCCACACTGCCTATGTGTTCAGCAGTGGGTGACAGCCCATGACGACTGCCGGGTTTCCCCATTCGGACACCCCCGGATCAAAGCTCAGTTGGCAGCTCCCCGGGGCCTATCGCGGCCTCTCACGTCCTTCATCGGTTCCTGGTGCCAAGGCATCCACCGTGCGCCCTTAAAAACTTGGCCACAGATGCTCGCGTCCACTGTGTAGTTCTCAAACAACGACCAGCCACCCACCACCCCACCGGACAAACCGATGAGTTCACTGGGGCCGGCACTGAAGACATGACCTTACGGCCGTACCTTCAGGACCCAACAACGTGCCAGGCACGATCCCGTCCACCATCGCTGTTTTCCACGCCGAAGCAGTACTCACAGGAGGTTTCAGAAACCGTGCCAACTAATCAACGTTCCACCCTGAGCTGACCGTGCAGAACGTTTGTCTGCAATCGGTACTGTGCTCCTTAGAAAGGAGGTGATCCAGCCGCACCTTCCGGTACGGCTACCTTGTTACGACTTCGTCCCAATCGCCAGTCCCACCTTCGACAGCTCCCTCCCTTACGGGTTGGGCCACCGGCTTCGGGTGTTACCGACTTTCGTGACGTGACGGGCGGTGTGTACAAGGCCCGGGAACGTATTCACCGCAGCAATGCTGATCTGCGATTACTAGCAACTCCGACTTCATGGGGTCGAGTTGCAGACCCCAATCCGAACTGAGACCGGCTTTTTGAGATTCGCTCCACCTCACGGTATCGCAGCTCATTGTACCGGCCATTGTAGCACGTGTGCAGCCCAAGACATAAGGGGCATGATGACTTGACGTCGTCCCCACCTTCCTCCGAGTTGACCCCGGCGGTCTCCTGTGAGTCCCCATCACCCCGAAGGGCATGCTGGCAACACAGGACAAGGGTTGCGCTCGTTGCGGGACTTAACCCAACATCTCACGACACGAGCTGACGACAGCCATGCACCACCTGTATACCGACCACAAGGGGGGCACTATCTCTAATGCTTTCCGGTATATGTCAAGCCTTGGTAAGGTTCTTCGCGTTGCGTCGAATTAAGCCACATGCTCCGCTGCTTGTGCGGGCCCCCGTCAATTCCTTTGAGTTTTAGCCTTGCGGCCGTACTCCCCAGGCGGGGAACTTAATGCGTTAGCTGCGGCACCGACGACGTGGAATGTCGCCAACACCTAGTTCCCAACGTTTACGGCGTGGACTACCAGGGTATCTAATCCTGTTCGCTCCCCACGCTTTCGCTCCTCAGCGTCAGTAATGGCCCAGAGATCCGCCTTCGCCACCGGTGTTCCTCCTGATATCTGCGCATTTCACCGCTACACCAGGAATTCCGATCTCCCCTACCACACTCTAGCTAGCCCGTATCGAATGCAGACCCGAGGTTAAGCCTCGGGCTTTCACATCCGACGTGACAAGCCGCCTACGAGCTCTTTACGCCCAATAATTCCGGACAACGCTTGCGCCCTACGTATTACCGCGGCTGCTGGCACGTAGTTAGCCGGCGCTTCTTCTGCAGGTACCGTCACTTTCGCTTCTTCCCTGCTGAAAGAGGTTTACAACCCGAAGGCCGTCATCCCTCACGCGGCGTCGCTGCATCAGGCTTTCGCCCATTGTGCAATATTCCCCACTGCTGCCTCCCGTAGGAGTCTGGGCCGTGTCTCAGTCCCAGTGTGGCCGGTCGCCCTCTCAGGCCGGCTACCCGTCGTCGCCTTGGTGGGCCATTACCCCACCAACAAGCTGATAGGCCGCGGGCTCATCCTTCACCGCCGGAGCTTTCAACCCCTACCCATGCGGGCAGGAGTGGTATCCGGTATTAGACCCCGTTTCCAGGGCTTGTCCCAGAGTGAAGGGCAGATTGCCCACGTGTTACTCACCCGTTCGCCACTAATCCACCCCGAAGGGCTTCATCGTTCGACTTGCATGTGTTAAGCACGCCGCCAGCGTTCGTCCTGAGCCAGGATCAAACTCTCCATGAATGTTTACCCGTAATCGGGTGCACACATCACTTAGAGCGGGCACGTCAGGTCGGAATAAGACCGACGCGCCACAACGTCCTCGCTGTGTAATTGCCTGCGAGCATCATCCAAAGACGACCCCGCAGGTCTTTTTCAAAGGAACCTCATCCACTGAAATGGACGGGGTATCAACTTTTGGCGTTGATTTTTGGCACGCTGTTGAGTTCTCAAGGAACGGACGCTTCCTTTGTACTCACCCGCAGCTACATTCGCTGGGGCTTTCCTCCGGGCTTTCGTTCTGTTCTTGCGTTTCCGACTCTATCAGACTCTTTCGTGTCCGATTTCCTCGGCGCTTTCCAGGTATTCGCTTTCGCGTTTCCCTTTCCGGCGATTCCGACTCTATCAGCGATTTCCCGTCCCCCTGACCACTCGCCGCATTACCGAAAGGGCATGCAAGAGTGATCTTGAGATCAAGATCGATACTGGAGAGTTGGAGTCCCGTCCATCGGCCGTTCGCGAAAAGTTCACACGAGGCGTCCCGGCAGGAGTCACGACAGTACCGCTCTGGGGGTGCCCAAGCAAATCGATTCAGGCGTATGGTCTAGTCCACCGGTCTAGTCCACTAGTCTCCGTGCCGAAGGGCCAGCCCGGATCGGGATCGACATCGGGCGAACCCGAACATCTTGTGCCATATCCTTCTGAAGAGTACGCCGTTCGCAACAGGCAGTGACGGCGACACGAAGAGCCCCACCCCTGGGAGGCCCCCATGACCAGCGTGACGTCCCCACTTGCCGGGCGCGCCATCGGACTCGCGGCAGTGCCCGATCCGGTGTTCTCCGGCGCGATGGTGGGACCGGGCACTGCCATTGATCCCGTGCGCGAGCCCTCGGAGGCGGTGTCCCCCGTCGACGGTGTGGTCGTCTCCCTGCACCCGCACGCGTACGTAGTCGTCGACGGCGAGGGTCACGGTGTCCTCACGCACCTCGGGATCGACACGGTCCAGCTCAACGGCGAGGGCTTCGAGCTCCTCGTGAACAAGGGCGACACCGTGACCCGCGGCCAGGCCGTCATCCGTTGGAACCCCACTGCGGTCGAGGCCGCCGGCAAGTCGCCGATCTGCCCCGTCGTGGCGCTCGAGGCGACGGCCGACTCCCTCGCCGACGTCGTCGAGTCCGGCGACGTGAAGGCTGACGACGCTCTCTTCAGCTGGCAGTGACGCGTCCGCCTGCAGAGGCGAGTCGGACATCCACCGCGGCGGGTCGGACCGCCGCTCAATCGGAGACGGGTGAAATGGAGACAACGCTGCGAGGCGTCGGCGTGAGCCACGGTGTGGCGATCGGCGAGGTTCGGCACATGGGTACGGCGGTGCTCGAACCGCCGGCCAAGCAGATCACCGCGGATGAGGCGGCGCGCGAACAGGGGCGCGCCCGTCAGGCCGTGAGTGCGGTGGCCGCCGACCTGATCGCGCGTGGCCAGCTGGCCGGTGGCGAGGCCCAGCACGTGCTCGAGGCCCAGGCGATGATCGCCGAGGACCCCGAGCTGATGGCGGACGTCGACCGGCGCATCGCCGTCGGCAGCACCGCCGAACGCGGTGTGTACGACGCCTTCGCCTCCTACCGCGATCTGCTCGCGGGGGCCGGTGAGTACATGGCCGGCCGGGTGGCCGACCTGGACGACGTGCGCAACCGCATCGTGGCGCGGCTGCTGGGCGTGCCGATGCCGGGCGTGCCCGACAGCGACGAGCCGTACGTGCTCATCGCGCGGGACCTGGCTCCCGCCGACACGGCTCTGCTCGACCCGGCGCTCGTCCTCGGTTTCGTGACCGAGGAGGGCGGGCCGACCAGCCACAGCGCGATCCTCGCGAGGGCGCTGGGCGTACCGGCGATCGTGGCGCTGCCGGGTGCCGGTGAGATCGCCGAGGGCACCCTGATCGCCGTGGACGGCAGCACGGGTGACCTGTTCGTCGACCCGTCCCCGGAGAAGCGGGCCGAGCTGGAGGCCTCGGCCGCCGAGCGCAAGGCGGCTCTGGCCGCCTCGTCCGGTCCGGGCGCGACCTCCGACGGTCACAAGGTGCCGCTGCTGGCCAACGTCGGCGGTCCCGCGGACGTACCGGCGGCCGTCGAGGCGGGGGCGGAGGGTGTGGGTCTGTTCCGCACCGAGTTCCTGTTCCTGGACGACAGCAAGAAGGCGCCGTCCGAGGAGAAGCAGATCGAGTCCTACCGCAAGGTGCTCGAAGCCTTCCCCGAGGGCCGTGTCGTCGTACGTGTGCTCGATGCCGGCGCCGACAAGCCGCTGGACTTCCTGACGCCGGCCGACGAACCGAACCCGGCGCTGGGCGTGCGCGGGCTGCGCTCGCTCCTGGACCACCCGGACGTGCTGCGTACGCAGCTCACCGCCCTGGCCAAGGCGGCCGAGGGGCTGCCGGTCTACCTCGAGGTCATGGCCCCGATGGTGGCGGACCGGATCGACGCCAAGGCGTTCGCCGACGCGTGCCGGGAGGCCGGTCTGCGCGCGAAGTTCGGCGCGATGGTGGAGATCCCCTCCGCCGCGCTCCGGGCGCGTTCCATCCTCCAGGAAGTCGAGTTCCTGTCGCTGGGCACCAATGACCTGGCCCAGTACGCCTTCGCCGCCGACCGTCAGGTCGGTGCCGTCTCCCGGCTGCAGGACCCGTGGCAGCCCGCGCTGCTCGACCTCGTCGCCATGTCGGCCGATGCGGCCAAGGCGGAGGGCAAGAGCTGCGGTGTCTGCGGCGAGGCCGCTTCCGACCCGCTGCTGGCCTGTGTGCTGACGGGTCTGGGTGTCACCTCCCTGTCGATGGGTGCCGCTTCGATTCCCTATGTGCGGGCGACGCTCGCCAAGTACACGCTGGCGCAGTGCGAGCGTGCCGCGGCGGCGGCTCGTGCGTCGGACAGTGCCGAGGAGGCCCGCGTGGCCGCCCAGGCGGTGCTCTCCGGCGAGTAGCCGCAGGGTGTGGTGTGGATGATCGAGGGGCCTTCGCCGGTGGCGAAGGCCCCTCGATCGTCTAGTGGTGCGGGCCCGGGGCGTCGACCTCGTAGCCGGGGCAGTATTCGACGCCCGGTTCGGGGGCGACGGGGTCGCCGGTGTCGGCGTCCGTGCAGTAGGCGTTGAAGACGGCCGCCGCGGAGAGCACGGTGAGGCGGCCGCGGTCCAGGCGCCAGCCGTGGACCCGGTCGCGGTGGCCCTCGGTGGTGCTGCGCACCACCAGTCCCCCGGGTCCGCCGAGGGCGAGCCCGGCGGCGAGGACCGTCACGAAGTCGAGGCCGTCACGGCCCTCGACGCGGGGCGGGGTGTCCGGATCGTCGGTGGTCTCGGCGTGCAGGACGGCGACGAGCTGCTGCGTATAGGTCGGGATGCTGCAGACGAAGTGGTGATGGCCGGGGCCGGCGCCGGCCACGAGGCGTGTGAGCGCTTCGGTGGCCCGCTCGAAGGAGGCGTGGCCGATGTCCTCGCCGCAGTCCGCGCAGCGGCCGACTTCGGCGAGGAGGGTGGTGGCGTACTCCCAGGTGGCCTGGCGGACGGCCTCGTCGACGAGGAGCGGGACGAGTTCGTCGATGGGCTGGCCGGTGTAGGGCAGAACGGCGCCGCTGCCGGCCAGGTCCGCGGTGAAGCGGCTGCGGGTCTCGGCCGTGTCCGGGTCGAGGCCGTTCTCCCCGCAGTAGTCGGCGTACTCCTCTGGATCGAAGAGGGCGACGGTGGTGTGGATGCCCTGGGCCGCGAGGGACCGGAGCAGGCCCTCGACGTGGCGGAGGTAGTCGGTGTAGTCGTCGTGGTCGTCGAAGGTGAAGCTGCGGTAGCCGCGCATGGCCGCGAAGTCCCCGGCGTCGGCGAGCAGGCCGACGGTGCTGGGGACCTCGCGGCGCAGCGTGCGGCGCCGGTCGGTGGTGCGGGTCCGGTGCGTACCGGTGTCGTTCGTCTTGCGTGGCATGGCTCCCCCTGAGTGCCGCAATCACTTGCTCACTCAGAGTAATCAGCGCCACTGACAGTGGCCTCAGCCGCGGGTGCGGGCCAGCTCCTCGTAGAAGCGGAGGAGGTCGAGGTTGTCGACGGAGCCCGGGTTGACCGCCTTGGCCAGCGGGGCGCCCTGGAGGAGTCGCTTGACCGGGACCTCGATGCGCTTGCCGGTGAGGGTGTGCGGGATGCCCGGGACCTCGATGACCTCGTCGGGGACGTGGCGCGGGGAGAGCTCCTCGCGGATCGTCGCCTTGATCCGGGCGCGCAGGTCGTCGTCGAGGGTGGCGCCGGGGGCGAGGTGGACGAAGAGCGGCATCCAGTAGCCGCCGTTCGGCTCCTCCAGGCCGATGACCAGGGACTCCTTGATCTCGGGGAGGCGTTCGACGGCCTCGTAGATGTCGGCGGAGCCCATCCGGACGCCCTGGCGGTTGAGCGTGGAGTCGGAGCGGCCGTGGATGATCACCGAGCCGTGGTCGGTAATCGTGATCCAGTCTCCGTGGCGCCAGACGCCGGGGAACATCTCGAAGTAGCTGTCGCGGTAGCGGCTGCCGTCGGGGTCGTTCCAGAAGTGGATCGGCATGGACGGCATGGGGTTGGCGACGACGAGCTCGCCGACCTCGCCGATGACCGGCTTGCCGGACGGGTCCCAGGACTGGAGGTCCGTGCCGAGGCAGGCGGCCTGGAGCTCGCCGATGTGGACCGGGAGCGTGGGGACGGCGCCGGCGAAGCAGCTGCAGACGTCGGTGCCGCCGCTGACGGAGGCGATCCAGAGGTCCTCGGCGACCTCGTCGTGGAGCCAGCGGAAGCCGTCGGGCGGGAGCGGGGAGCCGGTGGTGGCCACGCACTTGACTGCGGAGAGGTCGAAGTCGCGGGAGGGGTGGACCTCGGCCTTGCGGCAGGCCATGACGTAGGCGGCGGAGGTCCCGTACAGGGTCGCCCCGGTGCGCTCGGCGATGCGCCACTGGGCGCCCGTGTCGGGGTAGCCCGGGCTGCCGTCGTAGAGGACGACGGTGGTGCCGGTGAGCAGGCCGGAGATGAGGAAGTTCCACATCATCCAGCCGGTGGAGGTGTACCAGAAGAACCGGTCCTCCGGGCCGAGGTCGCAGTGCAGGCCCAGCTGCTTGAGGTGTTCGAGGAGGATCCCGCCCTGGGACTGGACGATGGCCTTGGGCAGGCCCGTCGTACCGGAGGAGTAGAGGACCCAGAGGGGGTGGTCGAAGGGGACCGGCTCGAAGACGGGCTCGGTGGCCGCCTCGGTGAGGGCGGACCATTCGAGGGCGCCCTCGGGGGCGGGCGTGCCGAGGAGCGGGATGTGGACGACGGCGCGCAGGGAGGGGAGCTCCTCGCGCAGCTCGGCGACGGCGTCGCGGCGGTCGTGTTCCTTGCCGCCGTAGCGGTAGCCGTCCACGGTGAACAGGACGACGGGCTCGACCTGCTGGAAGCGGTCGAGGACCGCGCGGGCGCCGAAGTCGGGGGCGCAGGAGGTCCAGACGCCGCCGACCGCGGCGGTGGCGAGGAGGGCGACGGCGGCCTCGGGGATGTTGGGGAGGTAGCCGCTGATCCGGTCGCCGGGGCGTACGCCGAGGGCGCGCAGTTCGGCGGCGAGCGACCCGACCTGGCGGCGGAGCTCGGCCCAGGTGACGGGGACGGACTCGTGGGTCTCGTCCACGTACAGCAGGGCGGGGTCGTCGGCGCGGGCCGGGTCCTCCGCGGCGCGCAGCGCGTGCTCGGCGTAGTTGAGGGTGGATCCCGTGAACCAGCGTGCGCCGGGCATGGAGCGGTCGGCGAGGACGGATGCGTACGGGGTGGTGAACCGGACGTCGAACCACTCGGCGACGGCCTGCCAGAAGGTGTCGAGCTCGTCGACGGACCAGCGGTGCAGGGCGGGGTAGCCACCGTCGGCGGGGGCTCCGAAGCGCTGCGCGGCCCAGGCCTGGAAGGCGGTGATCCGGGCCGCGGCGATCCGGTCGGGGCCCGGCGCCCAGAGGGGTTCCGGCTGCGTGGCTGAGGTCATGGATCGGCTCCCGGTCAAGTCTGCGGCTCGCGCGTCGTGTGCGTACGGTGCCGGCGCGCGGAGGGTGTGCGCGTGGCGGCTCACAGGGACGATGCCATGTGATCGACCGCTGCACCAGGGTCGACCTGGCCGGTCGGGTGATGGCCTCGGGGGTGTCCTGCCGATCAGGCCGGATCAGGGCGCGGTGCCGGACGCCGCGAGCCCGGCCTGATCGGCGGGACACCCCCGGGAGTGCCGCTGCCGGGTGAACGGGAGTTGAACGCCGTCTCTTCGGCCGGGGGCCGGTGGCAGGGTGATCGGCATGGACGGTCGTGATCTGGTACGTGCGGTCAAGGACATCGGTACGGAGCGCGGTCGGCGCGCCTGGCTCTCGGCGTGGCGCCACCGGCGCACGGACGCGGTGGGGCTCCCGCGCCGGGGCGCGGAGCGGGCGCGCGTACCGGGGCTGCTGACCGGTACGGAGCCCCGGCCCGGCGGGGGTGTGCTGCGGTTCGCGCGCTCGGAGCTGCTGGTGCGGGTGATGGTGGGCGGCACGGTGTTCTGGAGCTGGGACGGCGCCGGGCCGACGCCCTCGTACGCGGTGGTGGGCAGCGGGCCGGAGCCGGACCCCCGGGCCGTGCTGGAGCCGGACACCGGGGGCGGCTGGCGGGTGGTGTCGGAGCGGGTGACGGTGGCGGTGTCCCGGCACGGGGCGCTGGAGGTGCGCACCCCGGGCGGGACGGTGCTGCGGCGGGAGGCGCCGCCGCGGTGGTGGGAGCCGGCGGACGCCGCGCAGGGCGTGGGGCCGGATCGGGTGCCGGGCCCGGGGCCGGAAGGAACGCCGGGCGGGGTGCGGGGAGGGGTGCCGGGCGGGGCCCGGTGGTCGCTGCGGAGCGAGGTGCCGGCCGACGCGCGGTTCTTCGGGCTGGGCGGGCGGGCCACGGGGCCGAGGCTGCGCGACGGGACGTACCGGCTGTGGAACACGGACCCGAAGGGGGGCTTCGGGCCGGGGGTCGATCCGCTGTACCTCACGATGCCGGTGCAGATGGTGGTCGCGGACGCGGGCACGCACCTGGTGTTCCACGACAACTCCTGGGACGGGCGGGTGGTGCTGCGCGAGGGCGAGGAGGGCGCGGGCTCGGGGGCGGACCGCCCGGGGGCGAGCCAACTGCGCATGGAGGGCGGGCCGCTGCGGTGCTGGGTGCTGGTGGGGACTCCGGCGCGGGTGCTGCAGGGCTGGTCGGCGCTGACGGGCGCGGCTGCCGTGCCGCCGGAGTGGGCGCTGGGGTACCAGCACGCGCGGTGGGGGTTCGGGAGCGCGGCGGAGGTGCGGCGGGTGGCCGCGGGGTACGCGTCGCGCGGGCTCGCGCTGTCGGCGGTGCATCTGGACATCGACCACTACGACGGGCACCGGGTGTTCACGGTGGACGAGGAGAAGTTCCCCGATCTGCCGGGGCTGGCGGCGGAGTTGCGGGAGCAGGGGGTGCGGCTCGTCTCGATCGTGGACCCGGCGGTGAAAGTGGGCGACGCGGTGCACTCGACGGGGCTGGCGGTGGGGACGGCGGGCGCCTTCGTGCGGGACGCGCAGGGCGAGGAGGTGCGCGGTGAGGTCTGGCCGGGCGAGTGCGCGTATCCGGACTTCACGGATCCGGAGGTGCGGGAGTGGTGGGGCGGGCTGTACGAGGAGCGGCTCGCGCAGGGCTTCGCCGGCTTCTGGCACGACATGAACGAGCCGGTGTCCTTCACGGCGTTCGGGGACGCCACGCTGCCGAGGTCGGCGCGGCACGCGATGGACGGGGCGGGCGGTGACCACCGCGAGGGGCACAACGTGTACGCGCTCGGGATGGCGCGGGCGGGGTGGGAGGGGCTGGTGCGGCTGCGGCCGGACGAGCGGCCGTTCCTGTTCTCCCGGTCGGGGTGGGCGGGCATGCAGCGGTACGGGGGCACGTGGTCGGGCGATGTGGAGACCAGCTGGGAGGGGCTGCGGGCCTCGCTGGCGCTGGTCCTGGGGCTCGGGCTGTGCGGGGTGCCGTACTCGGGGCCGGACGTGGGCGGCTTCGGTGGGTCCCCGTCGCCGGAGCTGTACGTGCGGTGGCTGCAGCTGGGGGCGTACCTGCCGCTGTTCCGGACGCACTCGGCGATCTGGGCGGGGCGGCGGGAGCCGTGGGAGTTCGGGCCCGAGGTGGAGGAGCAGGCGCGGGCGGTGATGGCGGAGCGGGAGCGGTTGCGGCCGTATTTCGTGACGCTGGCCCATCTGGCGCGGCGGACGGGCGCGCCGTACGTGCGGCCGGTGTGGTGGGGGGCGCCGGAGGAGCGGAAGCTGCGGGACTGCGAGGACGCGTTCCTGCTGGGCGATGCGCTGCTGGTCGCGCCGGTGCTGGAGTGCGGGGCGGACCGGCGGGCGGTGCGGCTGCCGCGGGGGCGGTGGTACGACACGGCGACCGGGGCGGCGTACGAGGGGCCGGGGCAGATCCTGCTGGACGCGCCGCAGGGGCGGATCCCGGTGCTGGCGCGGGCGGGGTCTGTGCTGCCGGTCCGCTCCGCGGGGGGTGCCGGGGTGACCCTGGAGGTCTGGGCGCCGGCGCGGGGGCGGACGGGCGGTGGGGTGGTGATCCGGGACCCGGGGCCGGGGTTCGGGGCGGGTGAGGTGGAGCGGTACACCGTGCGGTGGGAGGGGGACGCGGTGGTGGTGGAGGACGAGGCGGGGGTGGCGGTGCCGGGGGTCTGCGTGCGGGGGCGCTAGCGCGCGGCCTTGCGGTGGGGGGTGGCCTGGGCGGGGGGGCCGCTTCAGGACCGGGGCTCCGCCCCGAACCCCGCGCCTCAAACGCCGGCGGGGCTGGATGGGGGAGGCCGAGCCAAGGATCGGGCGGGCATGGCCGAGGAGTGGCCGGGCGAGTGGGGCTGAGTGCCGCTTCAAGACCGGGGCTCCGCCCCGAACCCCGCGCCTCAAACGCCGGCGAGGCTGAAATGGGGCCGGGCGGGTGGGGTGGGTGCCGCTTCAAGACCGGGGCTCCGCCCCGAACCCCGCGCCTCAAACGCCGGCGAGGCTGGATTCGGCCCGGCGGGGCTGGAATGGGCCGAGGGGGCTATTGGGTGTAGTGGCCCTTGAACCAGGCGGTGGCTGCCTGGGTGTGGAGGGGGAAGGCCAGGGGGGTTGGGGTGCGGAGGGTGTGCCAGCCCGTGGTTTCGTCCGTTGGCTGAGAGGCGGGGAGGTCGGACGCGGGGCGGGGCGGGAGGAGGCCGAAGAGGAGGAGGTGGCCCGCCGGGGAGCTCAGGGCGTCGGCCAGGGTGACGTCCGAGGCGGACGCCGTGATGCCGGTCTCCTCGCGCAGTTCGCGGACGACCGCGTCGCGCCAGTCCTCGCCGAAGTCGATGAACCCGCCGGGCAGGGCGACGCCGCCGAGGGCGGGTTCGATCGTGCGCGTGATGACCACGAGGCCGGTGCCGTCCGCGTCCTCGACGGGGAGGAGGGTGACGGCCACCGGGAGCGGGTTGCGGTAGGCGGTCGCTCCGCAGGCCGTGCAGGTGCGGGGCCACGTAGGAGTGGAGTACGGCGCTCCGCAGGTGGAGCAGTGCGAGTCCTTCAGGTGTGCCGGCATCCGGCGATGGTATGCCAAGGGGTATGCGGATGGCGGCTGTTGTGGGTCTGCTCGCAGTGCTGGCCGGAGGGGCTACCGCGCCCGACGGGTTCGTGGTGCTGCGCGAGGTGGATCCGGGCATCGGGCAGGACATGCGGTACGCCGGTGCGCGGAACTTCACCGGCGGGGTCGTGGACGGGTACGAGGAGCCGGAGTGCCTGCTGGCCCGGCCCGCCGCCGAGGCGTTGCGGCGGGCGCAGCGGAGGCTGTTGCGCCGCGGGTACTCGCTGCGGGTGTACGACTGCTACCGGCCGCAGCGGGCGGTCGACCGGTTCGTGTGGTGGGCCCGGCAGCAGGACGGGCCGGGCGACCGGGAGAGGAAGGCGGAGTTCTATCCGCACGTGGAGCGGAGCCGGCTGATTCCCGACGGGTACATCGCGGAGAAGTCCGGGCACAGCCGCGGGAGCACGGTCGACGTGACCCTGGAGGAACTCTCGGGCCGGGAGGTCGACATGGGGACCGCCTTCGACTTCTTCGACCCGCTCTCGCACACCGACGATCCGCGGGTCACGGGCGCCGTCCGGGCCAACCGGCAGCTGCTGAAGCGGGTGCTGGCCGAGCAGGGGTTCGTGAACCTTCCCGAGGAGTGGTGGCACTTCACGTACAAGCCCGAGGCGTACCCGGACACGTATTTCGATTTCCCGGTCGCTGTCGCCGCGGTCCGGCCGTGAGTACCGTGCCCGCATGACTTTCAGCTCGTACGAGGAATTCTGGCCGTATTACGTCGCGATGCACTCCCGCGCCGCCACCCGCTGGGTCCATCTCGCCGGCACGCTCACCGGTCTGGCCGTGACCGCCTACGGGCTGGCGCGCGGCCGCAAGCGCTACCTCGCCGCCCTGCCCCTCATCGGCTACGGGACGGCCTGGCCCGCGCACTTCCTGATCGAGGGGAACAATCCGGCCACCTTCGGCAATCCGGGATGGTCGCTGCGCGGGGACGCGCAGATGATCCGGATGATGCTGGCCGGGCGGGACGCGGAGCTGGGCGAGATCGCGCGGAAGTGGCTCGCCGAGAACGGGTGACCCGGCCGCCCTCCCGTGACAGACTTCTGACGATCCGTCAGTTCTCTGGCATGGGAGGGGTCTTGGAACGCACACGTACACCCGTCGTGAGCGGGTGGTTCACCGAGGACGCGGCCGGAGGCGGCTTCCGGCTGCTCGGCACCCGGTGCTCGGCCTGCACCGCGGTGTTCTTCCCGCGCGAGGACGCGTACTGCCGCAACCCGCACTGCCCCGGCGGGGGCGAGCTGGCCGAGGTGCCGCTGTCCCCGCGGGGCCGGGTCTGGTCCTACACCGACGGGCGCTACCGGCCGCCCGCCCCGTACGTCTCCGACCCGGCCGCGCCCTGGGACCCGTACACGCTGGTCGCGGTGGAGCTGGAGGCCGAGGGGATGGTCGTGCTGGGGCAGGCCGTGCCCGGGGTGGGGGTCGCCGATCTGGCGGTGGGGATGGAGGTCGAGGTGGTCGGCGGCGTGCTGAACGAGGACGCCGGGACCTCCTGGACCACCTGGCGGTTCAAGCCGGTGGGAGGGGCGGCATGAGCGCCGACATCGCCGTCCTCGGGGCGGGCATGCACCCCTGGGGCAAATGGGGCCGCAGCTTCGTCGAGTACGGGCGGGCCGCCGCGCGGGCAGCGCTCGCCGACGCCGGACTGGACTGGACGGACGTGCAGTCGATCGTGGGCGCCGACACCGTGCGCTCCGGATACCCCGGTTACGTGGCCGGCGCGACCTTCGCGCGGGCCCTCGGCTGGCAGGGTGCGCGGGTGACCAGCGTGTACGCGGCCTGCGCGTCCGGGGCGCAGGCGATCGGGGCGGCCCGTGCCCAGATCCTGGCGGGCCTGGCCGACGTGGTCCTCGTGGTCGGCGCGGACGCGGCGCCCAAGGGGTTCTTCGCACCGGCGGGGGGCGACCGGCCGGACGATCCGGACTGGCTGCGGTTCCGGGTGCTGGGCGCCACCAACCCGGCCTACTTCGCGCTCTACGCCCGTCGCCGGATGGCCGTCCACGGGGACACCCCGGAGGACTTCGCGCTGGTCAAGGTGAAGAACGCGGCGGCCGGGCGGCTCAACCCGAACGCCCGATACCGCAAGGGCGTCACCGCCGAGGAGGTCGCGGCCTCCGCGGTGGTCGCCGATCCGCTCCGGCTGCTCGACATCTGCGCCACCTCCGACGGGGGCGCCGCGCTGGTGCTCACCAGCATGGACTTCGCGCGCTCGCGCGGGGTGGCCGATCCGGTGCGGATCCGGGCTGTGTCGACGGTGACGCCCACCTACCCGCGGACGGTGCTGGACCTGCCGGACATCGCCACCGACTCGGCGGTGGCCGTGGAGCCGGCCGCCGGATCCTTCCGCTCCTCGATCGCGCGCGCCGCCTACGAGGAGGCGGGGCTCGGTCCGGACGACCTGTCGCTCGCCGAGGTCTACGACCTGTCCACCGCCCTGGAGCTGGAGTGGTACGAGGACATCGGCCTGTGCGGGGAGGGCGAGGGGGCGAAGCTCCTGCGCGAGGGGGCGACGGCCCTCGGGGGACGGATCCCGGTCAACACCAGCGGTGGGCTGGCCTCCTTCGGGGAGGCGGTCCCGGCGCAGGCCATCGCACAGGTGTGCGAGTTGACGTGGCAGCTGCGCGGGACGGCCGGGGAGCGGCAGGTGCCGGGTGCGCGCGCCGGGATCACCGCCAACCAGGGGCTGTTCGGGCACGGTTCGGCCGTCGTCGCCGTGCGCTGAACAGCGCGTGTTGTCCGAACGCTTGACGGCCCCCGGCAGCAGGTTCACACTCGCTCCACAGTCCCGCGGCCACCGGGACCCCGGAACCCCCCGTGAGAGCTGCGGCCCGTACCCCAGTCGGCGGGGGTACGGGTCGCCTCCATGTCGGGCCCGTCGAGCAGGCCCCGTACGCGGCTCCTCGTACGGGCTGTTGAACGGGTTCTCGTACGGGCCCCCCTTGCCGGCCCCCGCGCGGTCCGGTGCGCGGCGTGCGCGGCGGTGTCAGGCCCCCGCCGAGAGGCTCCGGCGCCGTTCGCGGGCCAGGGACATCGCGTGTTCCACGACCCCCACCAGCACGTCCTTCACGGATTCCCGGTCCCGCGCGTCGCACAGCAGCACCGGAACCCCCGGATCGAGGTCGAGTGCCGTCCGTACGGTCATCACGGGGTGCCGGTCCGCGCCGTCGAAGCAGTTGACCGCGACGACGAACGGGATCGAGCGCCGCTCGAAGTAGTCGATGGCGGCGAAGCAGTCGGCGAGGCGGCGGGTGTCCGCGAGGACCACCGCGCCGAGCGAGCCCTGGGCCAGCTCGTCCCACAGGAACCAGAAGCGGTCCTGCCCGGGCGTGCCGAACAGGTACAGCACCAGGTCCTCGCGGAGCGTGATGCGCCCGAAGTCCATGGCCACCGTCGTGGTGCTCTTGCCCTCCACTCCCCCGGTGTCGTCGACACCGACGCCCGGCTCGGAGAGCCGTTCCTCGGTCCGCAGCGGTCTGATCTCGCTCACCGCACTGACCAGGGTGGTTTTGCCCACCCCGAAGCCGCCCGCGACCAGGATCTTCAAGGTCAGCGGTTCGACCGGCGACACCGCGTGCATGGCACCGGTGCGGCTAAAGCGCCCGAAGGCCATCGATCACCTCACGCAGAATGGATTCATCGGGCAGTTCGGCCGGGGGTACCGGCCTGGTCACATGGACCAGTTCCTCGTCGACCAGGTCGCCGATCAGGACACGGACGACCCCGACCGCGAGGTCGAGGTCGGCCGCGAGTTCGGCGACCGACTGTGGTCGGCCCCGGCACAGCCCGAGGATGTGGGCGTGTTCCGGAGAGAGGGTCATGTCCCAGACCGGATCGGCTGCCGCCGCTTCGGCGACGACGAGCGCGATCAGGTCGAGGCGGTGCTGGCCCGCGTGGCTGGTCCGGCCGCGGGTCATCGCGTACGGGCGTACAACGGGACCCGCATCGTCGTCGAACCAGTGCGCGTGGTCTAAGGCAGGGAGGAACGGGTCGACGGGCATGCCGTCGGGTGTGTCGGCGGGATGGTCCTGGCCTGGATCGCTCATGCCGTACGACTCACCCTCCGGCTGGCAGCCCGGTGCGCGGGGCGGTCGCCAGGTGGTCGCCCACTCGCTTGACCATCAGGGTCATCTCGTACGCGACCTGCCCGACGTCGGAGTCGGCGTCGGCCAGTACGGCCAGGCAGCTGCCGTCGCCCGCGGCCATGACGAACAGGAAGGCCTCGTCGAGCTCGACCACGGTCTGACGGACCCGGCCGGACTCGAAGTGCCGGCCGACGCCCTTGGCCAGGCTGTGGAAGCCGGAGGCCACCGCCGCCAGGTGCTCGCTGTCCTCACGGGTCAGGTCCTTGGAGCTGCCGGTGGGCAGGCCGTCGCCGGAGAGCACCACCGCCTTGCGGATGGAACCCACCCGGTCGACCAGCTCGTCGAGGAGCCAGTTGAGCGGGCCGGAGCCGCGGCCCCTGGTGTCGTTGCTGCCGGTCTGCGGTGCGGTCATCGACCGTCCCCCTCGTTCTCGTTCGCGGGACCGCCGGCGGCGGATGTGCCTGCCCCGGTCTCGGTCTGCTGCTGTGCGTGCTGGTTGCGGCCCGCCGTCCAGCCACGCTGGAGTGCGGACATGCGCGTGCGTACGTCATCCGCATCGCGGTCGGCCGCCTGGTCGGGGGCGGCGTCGGCGGGTGCGGACGACGGGGCGTTCTTGAGCTGGGGCGCCAGGCTGGCCTGGCGGACCCGGCGGGGCAGTCCGCCGATGACGGGGCCGGGCGCGGCGTCCGTGTCGTCGGATCCGGCCGCGGAGCCGGAGGCGGGCTGCGGGACCGCTGACACCGGGCGGGGCTCCACGCGGCGGCCGTGCTCGGCGACCAGGGTCGGCGCGGGACGGCGGCGCGGCAGCGGTACGGCGCCCGGGGAGCGGGGGCCGTCGGGGCGCGGGGCCTCCCTGTGCGGAGTGTCCCTGTGCGGAGTGTCCCTGCGCGGAGTGTCCCTGCGCGGGGCGTCCAGCCGGACCGGGCCGCCCGGGGTCTGCGACTCGCCGTCGCGTTCGCCCTTGCGGGAGCCGTTGCGCTCGGCGTGCCGGTCGGTGTGCGGCCGGTCCGCCGGGCGCAGGCCCAGCAGGGCGCTGCGCGGGGTGCCGTTCGGCGGGGTCTCGTCGTCGAGGGTCGCCATGACCGGGCGGGCGGCGCCGCGGCCGTTGATCCCGGTGGGGGCCTCGTCCAGGACGACGGGGTCGTCCAGGCCGTCCAGGCCGCGGCCGACGAGCGGGGCTTCCAGCTCGACCGGGCCGCGCAGGTCGCCGGCCGGCAGCGAGCGGCCGGCGTGCGCGCGCTCCATGGCCGCCGGGGTCAGCCGTTCGGCCGGTATCCGGCCGGGCTGGCCCTGCGGGGCGGGCCGTCCGGGGCGGGCGGACTTGTCGGCGGCCCGGGGGCCGTCGAGCCGTACGCCCGTGCCGTTGGTCTCGGGAGCCTCGGTCAGCAGGGCCACCGGGAGGAAGACCACCGCGGTGGTGCCCCCGTACGGGCTGGGCTGGAGGACCACCTTGACGCTATGGCGCTGCGCGAGGCGGCTGACGACGAAGAGGCCGAGCCGGTCGGTGTCGGAGAGCTCGAACTCGGGGGTCTCGGCGAGCCGGAGGTTCGCGTCGAGCAGCGCCTCCGGGGTCATGCCGAGGCCGCGGTCGTGGATCTCCAGGGTGAAACCGTTCGCCACGCGCTCGCCGTGCACCTGGACCGCGGTGTGCGGCGGTGAGAACACGGTGGCGTTCTCCAGGAGTTCGGCGATGAGGTGGGTGACGTCGGCGACGGCGGGGCCGACGATGCCCAGGCGGGTGAGGCGGCGCACCTCGATGCGCTCGTAGTCCTCGACCTCGGCGACGGCGGCCCGTACGACGTCCATCAGCTGGACGGGCTTGCGCCACTGGCGGGAGGGTGCGGCGCCGGAGAGGATCACCAGGCCCTCGGCGTGGCGGCGCATGCGGGTGGTCATGTGGTCGAGGCGGAAGAGGTCGGCCAGCTCCTCGGTGTCCTCGGTACGGCGTTCCATGGTGTCGAGGAGGGTCAGCTGGCGGTGCAGCAGCACCTGGTTGCGGCGGGCCAGGTTGACGAACACCTCGGAGACGCCGCGGCGCAGGTCGGCCTGCTTGACGGCGGCCTCGACGGCGGCGCGCTGGAGGGTGTTGAGGGCCTGGCCGACCTGGCCGACCTCGTCCTTCTCGTACTCGAGGTGGGGTGCCTCGGTCTCCACGTCCACGTGCTCGCCCGCGGCGAGGCGGCGCATCACGCCGGGCAGGCGGACGCCGGAGGCCTCGTGGGCCTCCTTGCGCAGCCGCGACAGGTCGCGGACGAGGTCGCGGCCGATGCGGACGGAGAGGATCAGGGACACGGTCAGGGCGATGAAGCCGAGGATGCCGGCGGCGGCGGCCTGGATCATGACGTCCATGGCGACCGGCTCGATGCGCTGCTGGTAGCGGTCGCCGGACTCGGTGTTCATGGCGGCCAGGTCGTCGAGGACCCTGGCCGCGGCCTCGTCCCACTGGGCGGCGGTGAGGTTGCGCGGCTTGTTGACCGCGCCGCCGGCGATGAACCGCTCCTCGGCGTCGCGCAGGGGCTGGCTCTCGGGCGCCTTCCAGTACTCCTCGAAGAGCTCCCGGTCCTCGGCGGGGAGGGTCACGAGGTTGAACTCGTAGAGCAGCGTGCGCTTCGCGGCGAAGTCGGAGACGCGGCGGACGTCGGGGGCGGTGATGTTGCGCGCGGCGAGCGCGGAGGCGACGACGGCGTCCTCGCGGGAGAGCAGCTCGCGGGCGCGGCTGATGCCGACGAGGGCGCGGCCCTCCTTGTCGACCTCCACGTTGTCCAGGCCGTGGAGGTTCATCAGGAAGTCGTAGCAGGGGTCGACCAGGCGGTTGTAGAGCTCCAGGGCCTGGGTGGGGTCGAGGGCGTTCTGGTCCACGGCGCGGCGCATGGAGCCGATGCCCTGGAAGGCGGAGACGATCGAGCGCAGGCGGTGGGCGCTCTGCGGGCTCAGTTCGTCGACGACCTTGGCGTCGCGGGCGCTCACGCTGATCTTCTCGACGACCAGGTCGGTTTCGGCGCGGCGCTTGGCGAGTTCGGCCGTGGCGGTGGACGCCCGGGGGTCGCCGAGGACGACGAGGGTCTGGCGCCGTTCCTTCTGGATCACGCGGGCGGCGTCCTCGATGGGGTAGCCGACCTTGTCGATGATGTAGGCCACGTCGAAGAGTTGGATCGCCTCACGGCCGGTGATGACCGTGGCGAAGCCCCAGAGGGCGGTCAGGGAGACGAGCGGCACAAGGAGCAACGCCACGATCTTCCGGCGGATGGATTTCCCGCGAAAGCGCATGGCCTCCCCAGCCTCCCCCAGCTCAACCCCGTTACCGGGGGTCAGTGTTCCGTCATTTAAACGGCGTGAGCCTACTACTGCTGTGGAGTAGGTTCGAAGGCGTGTCCGGACGTTTTCGGCCGGACCCCCGTGCGAAGATCGCCAGTTGTCCGACACATCCGGTCAAGACCGGCCCGATATGTGGCAGATGACACTTGGTGAGGCGTCGATTCCCGCAACCTGATGGATGGCTGGAATTATTCGTTCCGCGATCATTTCCGCCGGTGGAGGTGTCCGTGATGCGGGAATCTCTCGGCGCCGTCGGACGTCTGTCTGTTCAAGGGATCACGCCGGGGTAGACGTGATGGGGAAGCACGGCGGACCGCGCGGTGGGGAGTGAGCGGACCATGGACCGATACGAGAGCGGCGGAGCGGGCTCGGGTGCGGGTGCGGCGGCGGATGCCGGGCGGGGGCTGTGGGTGGAGGAGCCGGCCCGGCGGCGCCGGATGCCCGATCCGGTGCGGAGCTCCGCGGTGCGGGCGGTGTTGATCGTGGCCGTCACCCTGACCCAGGCGACGATCACGTTCTTCCTGACGCTGACCACGTCCTGGCTCGCCTTCCCGATGGCGCTCGGCGCGGTCGCGGGGACGATCGTGGCCACGTGGGGCGTGCTGGACGTGCTGATCACCCGGCAGGCGTGGAACCAGCGCTACGGGGTCCTGTCGGAGCCGAGCAGCACGGCGCGCGCCCGCCGCCGCGAGGCACGCCGGACCGCCGCGGCCGAACGGGCGGCCCGGAAGGCCGCCCCGGCCCGCATATCCCGCGAGGACGGCCCCCTCGCAGGCTTCGGCCGCCGCTGACCGGCACCGGGCCGCCCGACGACTCCCAGCGGGCGCGGCGACGCCGGACGGCGCCCGTGGAGGGCACCCCTGCGCCGATCCGCCCATGGCGCCCACACCCTCCGCCCGCGCGCCCTCCACCCCGTGCGGGGGGGCGGCGCGGGGCTCGCGTCAGGAGGTGACTGCGCTGCGGCGGAACATGCGGGTCGCCGTGATCTCGCCGTGGATGGTCTCCTCGTCCGGGGACTGCTGCGGCAGACCGGGGCGGAGGTGCTCCTCGACGCTGATGTACTTCAGGCCCGCCCGCAGGTCCGCGTCGTTGCGCAGGCGGATCACCAGCGGGAACTCGGCGAGGGCCGTGGTGTCGAACAGGCCGGTCGTGTAGAGCAGCTGGACGCCGAGCGCGTCGGAGACGGCCCGCTGCAGCTCCAGCAGGTACGTGGCGTTCGCGCGGCCGATCGGGTTGTCGAGGAACAGCGTGCCCGCGTGGCGGTGCTTGTCGCGGCCCCGGTCGTTGCTGCGCAGCGCGGCCATCGTGCAGTACAGCGCGATCGCGGCGGTGAGCAGCTGCCCGCCGGAGAACACGTCGCCCATCTGCCCCACCGGCACCCGCTCGGCGCGCAGCACCGCGTCCGGCTTGAGGATCTCCACGGCGATGCCCTTGGGTTCGAGGGCCGCCTGGACACCCCTCAGCAGCAGGGACATGCCGTCGCGGCGGCCCTCGCCGAAGGAGGCGCTGCTGTTCTTCTTCACGGCCGCACGGGTCGCCTCGTCGATGACCTCGCCGAGCCGCTCGGTGAGCGTGGCCTGGTCCGGCTCCTCGAAGCGGATCCGCAGGAACTCCTGGCCCGACCATTCGCCGAGGCCTTCCGGCAGCTGGGAGAGGCGCTGCGCGGAGCGGAGCGTGGCCAGGGCCGATTCGACGAGGCCGCGCAGGCGGTCGACGATGCTGTCGCGGTTGCGCTCCAGCTGCGCCAGTTCGTCGGTGAGGACGCGCAGCCGGGGGGCGAAGGCCGTGGCCCAGGCCGCCGCGTGCTCGGGCAGGGCGGAGGCGGGCAGTTCGCGGATCTGCTGGCGCGCGGGGGTGCGTACCTGCTCGTAGCGGGTGGCGTTGGCGTGCCGGACCAGGATGTCGCTCGCCTCGCGCACCGCGGACTCGGCGGCCGAGAGGTCGGCCGCGCAGCCGCGCAGGGAGCGGCGGGCCTCGGTGGCCGACTGGCGGGCCTCCTCCAGGGTGCCCGCGTGGGCCACCGGCTCCTGCTCGTCGTCCTGGTGGGTGTGGTCGCGGAGCAGGTCGCGCAGCAGCGCCGCGGTCTCGTCGAAGCCGCCGGCGCCGTCCTCGGCGGTGCGGTGGGCGCGCAGCAGGTCCGCGTGGGCGGCCCGGGCGCCCTCCACGGCCGCGGAGTGGGCGGCGAGCTGGGCGGTGGCGGTGCGCAGCAGGGCCTGGGCCTGCTCGACGTCCCCGGGGATCAGTTCCTCGGGCAGCTCGGTGTGCGCCTCGCCCTCGGCGGGGGCGTGCCGTTCGGCCTCGCCGCGCAGCCGGCCGAGCTGCTCGCTGGCGGTGGACGCGCGAGTCTCCAGCATCTGTACGAGGGACTCGGCGCGGGCCGCCGCGGCCTGCCGGGAGGGGCCGTCGGCACCGTCGGTGCCCTCGAGGAGCTGGGCGGCGCGGGTACGGACCTTGTTGGTGAGGCGGTCGAGTTCGGCCAGGGCGGCGCTCTCGTCGCTCTCGGCGCGGGCCTGTTCGGCGCGCAGGTCGGCGCCGACGCCGACCTTCTCGTAGAGCTGGGAGGCCGCGCGGTAGGCCTCGCGCAGGTCGGGCAGGGGTGCGCGCGGGCCGCCGTCACCCTCGGGCAGCTGGTCGGGGGCGCCGGCGATCTCGGCACGCTCGGCGCGCAGGGCACGGGCGGTGCGGCGGGCGTCGTCGGCGGCGCGCTGGGCGGCGCGGCGGTCCTCGTCGGCGGCGCGGGCCCGGTCCAGGCAGACCTCGGCGCGGGCCTCGGACTCGGCGGCGTCGTCGGCGAGTTCGCGGAGCCGGGCCTGCCAGCCGGCGCGCTCGCGCAGCCGGAAGGCGAGCCCGGCGAGGGCGTCGGCGGCTCGGCGGACGCGCTGGGCGTGGTCTTGGCGCTCCTCGCGGACGCGGGCGGCGTCGGCGGCGGCCTCGTCGGCCTCGGCGCGTACGGTACGGGCCTCCGCGAGCTCGGCGTCGGTCTCCTCGGCGAACATCCGGGCGGCCGCGGCCTGCTCGGCGAGCTCGGTGAGGCGGCCGGGCGGGCAGCCGGTGCGCCAGGACGCCAGGCGGGCGGCGAGCTCGCGGTCACCGGCGAGGCGGGCGGCGAGGTCGCGGATCTCGGTGTCGCGGGCGCCGGCCCGGGCGCGCAGCGCCTGCCGCTCCTCGTCGGCGGCGTGCTCGTCGTGCATGGCCGGGTTCGGCGAGACGATGAAGATGTCGGCGACGGCCGTGTCGCCGTGATCCGGGGGCAGGGGGGCCAGCAGGGCCGCGGCCGTGCCGACGGCGACGGTGGAGCGGGGCAGCAGGGCCGCGCCGGAGAGGACCTCGCGGGCCCGGCCGTGGGTGTCGGGGTCGGTGATGACGACGCCGTCGACGAGTTCGGGGCGGGCGGAGAGGACGGCCGCGTGGTCGGCGGGGTCCACGGACTGGGCGAGGTAGCGCCAGCCGGGCAGGGCCGGGATGCCGTGTTCGCCGAGGTACTCGACGGTGGCGAGGACGTCGGGGCCGGGCGGCAGCAGGCCGCCGTCGCCGAGCGCGCCGAGGATGCGGGCGTCGTCGGCGGCGGCGGTGCGCAGCTCGAACAGCTGGCGTTCGGCGGAGGTGACGCCGTCGGTCAGCATGCGGCGCAGGTCGTCGGCGTTGCGGTCGAGGTCCTCGACGGTGAGCCCGCCGGCCGCCGGGGCGGGGGCCTGGGCCGCGCCCGGCGCCGCGGAGCCGACGCCGGCGGGCGCGGCCGGGCCGTCGCCGGAGCGCGGGTGCGGGAACGGTGCCGGGGCCGATTCCCGGGCGTCCGGGAGGCCCAGGAGGGCCGCCAGGCGGGGGGCTGCGGCAAGGGAGGCGGCGGCGCGGTGCTCGGCGTCGTGGGCCGCCTCGGCGGCGTCTGCGGCGTCGGCCGCGCGGGCGGCGGTGAGTTCGGCGCGGGATTCCGCCGCGGCGGCTTCGCGGGAGGCTTCGGCGGCGGCGCGCGCGGCTTCCCGGGACTCGTCCCAGGCTGCCACGGCGGTCTTCTCGGCGTCGGTGGCGGCGAGCGCCGCGCGGGCCGGGTCGGCGTCGGGGGCGGTGTCGTCGAGCCAGCCGGCCCGGACGGCCTCGGCGGTCTCCTGCTGGACCTCGGCCAGGCGCGAGCGGAGGTGCTCGGCCTCGCTGCGGGCCCGCTGGGCGGCCGTGGCGGCGGCGGTGGCGTCGCGGTGGGAGTCCTCGCCGGTGGCCTGGAGGGCGGCGGAACGCTCCTCCTCCTCGTTGGCGAGCCGCTCGCCGTGCTCGGCGGCCGTGTGCAGGGCCCGTACGAGCTCGCCGGCGGCCGTGGCGCGGGCGGCCAGCGCCGGGGCGGCGTCCCGCTCGGCCTCCAGGATCGCGGCGGCGACGCGGGCGGAGCGGTCGGCGGCGGCACGGTGGCGCAGCACGATCTCGGCGGCCTGCCAGGCGGAGTGCAGCGTGCGGGCTTCGAGGAGCTCGCGGCGCTGCGCGGCGGCGGCCTTGTCGGCGACGGTCAGGGCCAGCGAGGCGTGCCGGTAGGCGAGTTCGGCGGAGACGGCGGCGCTGCGGGTGCGGGCGGACTCGGCGGCGGTGACCTCGTGGGCGGCGCCGGTGACCCGCTGGGCGAGGTCGGCGGCCCGGCCGCGCTCCTCGGCGGCGCGGCCGGACAGCCGCCGGGCGAGGGTGCGCGTACGGCGTTCCGCGCCCGCGTGGACGTCGCGCAGCCGGGAACGGGCCTGGGCGGCCTCGACGATCCGGGTGAGCAGGTCCACCGAGCCGGCGGTGAAGTCGCGTTCGGCCATCAGCTCGGCGCGGCGGCCGAGTTTGTTGCCGAAGCCGTGGACGAGGTCGGCGAGGCCGTCCGTGTCGCGGGTGTCGGTGACGGCGCGCAGCAGGAGGTCGGTGAAGTCGGAGTCCTTCTTGACCGCGAAGAGGCCGGCCGCCTCGCCCTCGTCGGCGTTCATCTCGCGCTGGTAGCGGAAGAGTTCGGGGTCAAGGCCGAGTTCGGTGAGGTGCTCGTTCCAGCGGTCGTGGATCTCCTCGAAGTACACCTCGAGGTGCGGGTACGCCTTGCCGGCCTCGGTGAGGGCGTCGCGGAAGCCCTTCATGGTGCGGCGGCGGCCCTGGGCGCCGGAGGCGCCTTCGACGGGCGCGCGCACGGCGGTGGCCTCGGCGACCGGCAGGCTGTCGAGGCTCAGGCCCGGGCCGGGGCGGAAGGAGTACCAGGCCTCGGCGAACTTGCGGGGGTCGTTGGAGACCTGGCGGCCGCGCCATTCGCTGACCTTGCCGACGACCACGCACTCGCCGGTCTGGGTGTGCTGCCACTCCAGGGCGACGTGGCCGCAGTCGTCGGCGAGCAGGAACTTGCGCAGCACGCCGGAGCTGGCGCCGCCGAGGGTGTTGCGGTGGCCGGGGAGCATCACCGAGAAGATCAGCTTGAGCAGGACGGACTTGCCGCCGCCGTTCTCCAGGAAGAGCACGCCGGCGGGCGCGGGGCGGCGCGGCGGGCCGGTGGGCTCGTCCTCGAAGAACTCCGCCTGGGTCGGCGCCGGGTGGGGCACCGGCTCGCCGACTCCGCGCAGGTCGAGCACGGTGTCGGCGTAGCGCGCACCGGCGGGCCCGATGGAGTAGAGGCGGATCCGGGACAGCTCGTACATGGCGGCGGACTCTCGTGGTGTCTGGGTGAGGCGGGACGTACGGGGATCGGGGCTCGGGCCGAGGATCAGGCGTGGAACGGGAGTCCGGCGTCGGCGGCCAGGTCCAGGTCGTCGCCCTCGGGCGGCGGCAGGAGGGTGGCGGAGCCGTCGCTGACGGGGACCACGCCGAGTTCCAGGAGCTCGGCCATGGCCGCGCTGCCCGCCATGTCGCGGACCTGGAGCTGGTAGCGGGGGGTGGTGCGGTAGGTGCCGCCGGACTCGTCGCCGGTGCGCTGGAGGAAACCGGATTCGGTGAGGAAGGCGGCGGCCTTGCCGACGATGCCGGTGGTGGAGCCGGCGAGGCGGCGGGCGTCCTTGGTGGCGCCGGTCGCGCTGCGGCGGGCGTAGACGCGCCAGGCGGCCTCCAGGCCGGGGGCGTCCGAGGCCGGGTCGGTGTTCTCGCCGAGTTCCTCGGCGCGCTCCTCCAAGCGGCGGCAGGTCTGCCGGACGAAGGCGTCGACGCCGTTGACGGTGATGCGGCCGATGTAGCCGTCGTCGGCGAGGTCCTCGGGGCGCGGGAACGCGAGGGCTGCGACGGCCAGGTGGGCCAGGCCGTGCAGGAAGCGGTCCGCGGAGTCGGCGGCGGTGCGGCGGGCGTAGTCGCCCATCCGGACGGCGAAGACGGAGTCCTCGCCGGCGGCCACGGCCATGCCGGCGCGCGGCGAGACCTCCAGGACGATCAGGCCGAGGCCGGTGGCGACGGCGTCGGCGAGGCGGCCGAAGGCGGGGTCCTCGCGGTAGCGGCGGAGCAGCTCGGCGTACTCGGCGTCACGGGCGGGGAGCAGCTTGGGCTGCAGCCCGAAGGCGACGAGCCGGGCCGCGTCGGCGGCGTCGGCGGGGGTCACCGCGGGGTTCGCGGCCGCGACGGGGGTGGCGGGAGCCGCGGGCTCGCTCCACGCGGGGTGCTCGGCGTGGTGGTCGCTCACGGGTGGGTCTCCTCGGCGGTGCGGGTGGTTCGGGTGCGGGTGCAGGTGTCCCTGGCGGCGGCTCCGCCCGATTCGGCCCTGCCGGTGTGCCTCGTGCCGCGCGGGCACGTCGGCAGCGGCTCGGCCAGCTTCAGCCTCGCCGGCGTTTGAGGCGCGGGGTCCGGGGCGGCGCCCCGCTCTTTAAGCCTCGCCGGCGTTTGAGGCGCGGGGGCTGGGGCGGCGCCCCGGGAAACCCGGCTCCGCCGGGCACCGGGCTCTGCCCGGACCCGCGCCTCAAACGCCGGCGAGGCTGAAGCTGGCCCCGGCGAAGCTGGGATCGGTCCAGGCAGGCCCGGGCTTGGCGCCGGCGAGGCTGAATTCGGCCGCGTCCAGGCTGGGCCGGTCAGGGCACGCGTGGTCATGCCGCCTCCGCGCGGTCGGCGGCCATGCCGGCGGCGTCCAGGAGGGCGGTGCCGACGATGAGGTCGGCGCCGCCGAACTCGGGGTCGTCCAGCTGCGTGCCGTCGTCCACCGCGAAGAGCAGGCGCTCCTCCCCCTGGCGGTACGCCGTGCCGACGGCCGGGCTCGCCGCGTGGACGGCCAGCAGGGCCACCAGGTACGGCAGGTCCGGATCGCTGCGGCGGGCCTCCGCGAGGAGCCCGGACAGCCGGCGCGGGGCGTCGTGCGGGAGGTCGAGGAGCTGCATCGCGGCGGCGAGCTGCTCCTCGCTGAAGCGGCTGTCGTCCGGGGTGGCGATGAGGTCCGGCTCGGGCATCTCGGCGCCGAGGTGCTCACGCTCCACGGGCGGGGTGAGCAGGATCTCGACCAGGTCGGACACCCGTACCGAGACGGGCGTGCGCAGCCCGGCGCCGGCGGCGAAGAAGGCGCCGGTCACCCGGCGTGCCTGCTCCAGGGGCAGCGGCAGGAGCGGGGCGACGAGCTGGCCGTACAGGTCGATGCCGGAGCGCGGCGCCGGGGCCGCGAAGGCCTGGCGGTCCTGCTCGGCGCGGAACAGCGGGCCCGCGTCCAGCAGCCGGGACTGGAGCTGGGTGTGACGGCGGATGCAGTCCTTGACGATGTCGACGAGCTCGGCCGCGCGGCGCTTGTTCTCCGGCTCCTCCGCCTCGTCGCGCGCCTTGCGGATGTTGGTCAGGATCGCGTTCTCGTGGCGGTAGCGGTCGGCGACGTGGTCGAGGGCCTCGGCGATCATGTCGGGAACGGCCTGGAGCCAGTCCACCGCGCGGACGTTGCGCCGGGTGGCGTCCAGGGTCCGGCGCAGGGTCTCGGCGTACTGGACGGTCCGGTAGCGGGCCTGTTCGGCGGCCAGCTGGGCGTCCGCCAGCCGCCCGCGGCTGATCAGCACCTCCAGCTTGACCTCGGCGGCGATCTGGGCGCTCGTGACGTCGGTGTCCAGGGCTCCGACCAGCACGTTGACGGCCTCGTCGGTGGTGCGCAGGTAGACCACGCCGCCGTGGCCGGGGACCTCTTCGATCAGCTTGAAGTCGTAGTCCCGGCGGACGTACACCCCGTCCGGGCCGAAGGTGCCGTAGATCGCGCGGAAGCCGCGGTCGACGCTGCCGACGTTGATCAGGTTCTCCAGCACCCAGCGGGCCACCCGCTCGTGCTCGGCCACCGGGCGGGACGGGGCCTGGGCCGCGACGCGCGGCAGCAGCCTGGCCACTATCTGCTCGTGGTCGGCGCCGGTGTCGAAGTCCATGTTGAGCGTGACCAGGTCGATCGCGGCCAGCGCGACCTCCGCCATCGCGTAGATCCCGTACTCGCCCGCCAGATTGGCCTTGCGTACGTCGAGGTCGTGCAACGGGGCGGTGCAGGCGAGGGCGCGCAGCCGCCGGGCCAGGCCCTCGTCGGCGGCCGGGCCCGGCGCCGGGGACGGAAGGGTCTTCGCCGGGGCGGGGAGAGTCACGGACAAAGAGTAGGCGCTGTCACGGACAACAACCCAAACGGCATGGTTCGGGCGGATCGTCCCCGCGGTCGGGAGGACGGCCCGCCCGCTGTTCTACGCTCACCGCATGGCTTCCATGATCACACCTCCGGCGGCGGCGATCGACCTCAACGCCGACCTCGGCGAGGGCTTCGGGCGCTGGACGCTCACCGACGACGAGGCCCTGCTCTCCGTGGTGACGAGCGCGAACGTGGCCTGCGGCTTCCACGCCGGGGACCCGTCCATCATGCGCCGGGTCTGCGAACTGGCCGCCGAGCGGGGCGTACGGATCGGCGCGCAGGTCTCCTACCGCGACCTGGCCGGCTTCGGGCGGCGCTCCATGGACGTGCCCGCGGGCGAGCTGGCGGACGAGGTGGCCTACCAGATCGGTGCGCTGGAGGTGTTCGCGCGGGCGGCCGGCTCCCGGGTGTCGTACGTGAAACCGCACGGTGCGCTCTACAACCGCACCGTGCACGACGCCGACCAGGCCGGCGCCGTGGTCGCGGGCGTCCGGCTGGCGGCCGGGTCCGGTGCCACGGGCGGCCTGCCGGTGCTGGGGCTGCCCGGGTCACTGCTGCTGGCGGCCGCCGACGAAGCCGGGCTGGCGCCCGTACCGGAGGCCTTCGCCGACCGCGCCTACACCCCGGCCGGGACGCTCGTGCCGCGCGGCGAGCCGGGATCGGTGCTGCACGACCCGGACGCGGTGGTCGCGCGGGCCGTGCGGATGGCGGCCGAGGGGGCGGTGGCGGCGGCCGACGGGTCGCAGGTACGCGTCGCCGCCCGCTCGCTGTGCCTGCACGGGGACACCCCGGGGGCGGCCGGGCTCGCCCGGCGGGTCCGCGAGGCGCTGGGCGCGGCCGGGGTCCGGGTGGAGGCCTTCGCGTGAGGACCCTCGTGGTGGGCGGCGAAGCGCTGCTGATCGAGCTCGACTCGGCCGCGGAGGTGGCCGCGCTCCACGCCGAACTGCTGCGGCGGCGGGACGCCGGCGAGCTGGGCGCCGTACGCGACCTCGTGCCGGCGGCGCGGACCGTGCTGCTGGACGGGGTACGGGACCCGGCCGCGCTCGGCGCCCGGATCGCGCGGTGGGAGGTGCCCCCGCTCGCGGAGACCGAAGGGCCGCTGGTCAGCGTCCCGGTGCGGTACGACGGGCCGGACCTGGAGGAGGTGGCCGAGCGGTGGGGGGTGTGCCCGCAGGAGGTCGCGGGGATCGTCGGCGGCACCGTCTTCCGGGTGGCCTTCTGCGGTTTCGCCCCCGGCTTCGGCTATCTGACGGGGCTCGCGGAGCGCTTCCACCTGCCCCGCCGGGACACGCCCCGCACGGCCGTCCCGGCGGGTTCGCTGGCCCTCGCCGGCGAGTACGCGGGGGTGTACCCGCGCTCCTCCCCCGGCGGCTGGCAGCTGATCGGCTCCACGGACGCGGTGCTCTGGGATCCGGGGCGCGAACCGGCGGCGCTGTTCGCGCCGGGGGTCCGGGTGCGGTTCACGGAGGGCGGCGGCCGTGGCTGAGCTGCTCGTCGTGCGGCCGGGGGCGCTGACCACGGTCCAGGACCGGGGGCGCCCGGGGTACGCGCACCTGGGGGTCCCCCGCTCGGGAGCGCTGGACACGGCGGCGTACGCGCTGGCCAACCGGCTGCTCGGCAACCCTCCGGACGCGGCGGCGCTGGAGACGACCCTCGACGGGGTCGGGCTCCGGGCTCTCGCCGCGACGACGGTGGCGGTCACGGGCGCGCCCTGTTCGGTACGGATCTCCGGTCGCCCGGTGGCCTGGGGGGCTCCGGTCAGGCTCCCGGCCGGGGCGGAGCTCGAGGTGGGCCGGGCGGAGTCCGGGCTGCGCGGCTACGTCGCGGTGCGGGGCGGCCTGGCCGTCCCGCCGGTCCTGGGCAGTCGCTCCACGGACCTGTTGTCGGGCCTGGGCCCGCCGGTCCTGTCGGCCGGGATGCCGCTGCCGGTGGGGCCCGCCGGGCCGGACCCGGCCCCGGGGGCGGACGCCTGCGGCCTGCCCGGGGCGCCCGCGGAACTGCTGCTCCCGCTCCGCCTCGGCCCCCGGGCGGACTGGTTCACCGGAGACTCCCTGTCCGGGCTGTGGCGTTCGGCGTTCCGGGTGTCGGCGCGGTCCAACCGCATCGGCCTGCGCACCGAGGCGGGGGCCCCGCTGGTCCGGAGCCGGGCGGGCGAGCTGCCGAGCGAGGGCATGGTGCTGGGCGCGGTCCAAGTCCCCCCGGACGGCCTGCCGGTGGTGTTCCTGGCCGACCATCCCGTGACGGGCGGCTACCCGGTGGTGGGCGTGGTCCCGCCGGGCCCGGCCCTGGACGCGGCGGCGCAGGCCCGGCCCGGGATCCCGGTGCGGTTCACGAGGGCCCGATGAAACGTTCGAGGGGGCTGCGGCCAAGTACGGAGTGAGGGGGCCGGCCGGGTCCCCCACGCAGGGGAGGAACCGGGTGCGCAGCCCACGACACGAGACCGGACCGCCGGATCTCACCACGCCCGAGGGGTTCGGCGCGTTCTACGAGGAACACATCGACGCGGTGCTCGGGTTCGTCACCCGACGGGTCGCCGACCCGCACCTGGCGGCGGATCTGACGGCCGACATCTTCCTCGCCGCGATGGGCTCGGCCTCCGGCTATCGGCCCAGCAGGGGAGCGCCGATCGCCTGGCTGTTCGGGATAGCCCGCAACGTCCTGTCGGGCCACGCCCGCGGACTGGCCCGCGAGAGCGGCGCGCTGGCGCGGCTGAGCGGGCGCCGGCTCCTCGACGAGGAGGACGTCGCCGCGCTGGAGGAGCGCATCGACGCCGAGCGGGCCTTCCGCGACCTGGCCGAGCGCCACGCCGCCCTGTCCGAGCCGCTGCGCGCCGCCCTCGACCTGGTCGTGCTCGACCAGCTCACCCCGGCCGAGGCCGCACAGGCCCTCGGCGTCACCCAGGCGACGATCCGCGTCCGCCTGCACCGGGCCCGGCGCGCCCTGCGCGGCCCGGGCTCCGTCACCGAACACCAGTTGGAGGTAGCCCGATGAGCACCCGGCCCAGCGGCTTCGAGGACCGGCTGAAGGCCGCGCTCCTGGCCCGCCTCCCCGAGGTCCCGCCCGCGGCCCCCGCCCGGTCCTTCGCCCGGCGCTACGGCGTCCCCCTCGCGGTGGGCGTCGCCACGGCATCCGTGGTCACCGTCATGGCGCTGCCCGGCAGCACCCGCAACGGCCCGCTGCCGGCCGGATCGCCGAGTGCCGCGCCCGAGATCAAGAAGGATCCGGACGGATCACTCCGGTTCGGCCTGCCCAAGAACGACCAGATCCCGGCCCTGGTGGACCGGCTCAAGGCCCTGGGGGTCCAGGTCGCCCTGGTCCCGAAGCGGCCGCCGTCCCAGTGCTCCGAGCCCGGCGGCGGGGGCCGCGGTCCGCAGGCCGATCCCGAGGCCGAGGTCCTGCAGCGCGGCGATGACGACTTCGTCCTCAAGGTCAACGCGAAGACGGTCCCGCCGGGCCACACGCTCATGTTCACGTGGGCGGACTACCACCCGCTGGGTGCGCGGGGGGTCGGCATCGGTGTGGTCGAGACCTCCAAGGTCCCGTCCTGCGCGGTCGACTACTCCGAGGGCCTGGACGAAGCGCTGAAAGCACGCTCCGAGCCCCCGAAGGACCCCGGCAAGACGATCGAGGTCGCCGTGCCGACGCCTGCCGAACTGCCCGCGCTGGTGCAAAGGCTCCAGGCGCAGGGGGTCAGGGTCGCGTTGGTCGAGAAGAAGCCCGCGTCGGAGTGCACGCACATGGGTGGCGGGTACCGCGGTACGCAGGCCGACCCCGAGGCCGAGCTGGGCTTCGGGAGGGACACGCTGAAGATCAACTCGAGGACGGTCCCGCCGGGGTACACGCTCGTGTTCACCAAGCCGGCGAACCCGTCGAGCCCTCACGCGAGCGTCGGGTACGGCGTGAAGGAGACGTCGAAGGTCACGCCCTGCGAGATCGACTTCTCCCCGAGCGACGAGGAGCGGGCCAGGATGAACGCGGAGCTGCAGGACAAGCTCAAGGAGCAGCAGGGCGTCCCGGTCGCACCGCCGGCCGGCACGTCCTCGCGGTAGGACCGGACTCCGCCGTCCGCCCCGGCCCCAGGAGGGCCGGGGCGGACGCGCGTGCGCGAGCCGGCACGCGCTCCGCCCGACGGGCGTTCCCCGCCGTTCCCCGCGCCCGGGCCCGCCACCGCGGAGCCCGGGTTCCGGGGATCGCCTCCCCGAAGGGTCCTACACGGCCGACTCCGGGGCGTCGATGCGGCTGCGTACCGCGGACTGGACGTCCTCTTCCTCGGCGGGGTCGGCCGCCAGGTGCCGCAGCCGGGGTGCCACGCGGGCGTCGGCCGTCTCCGCGTGCCGGGCCGCCACCTCGCGGGTGGTCTCCTCGCAGTCCCAGAGGCATTCGACCGCGAAGCCCGCCGCGAAGGAGGGGTCCGTGCTGGCGAGGGCCCGCGCGGCCCGGCCGCGCAGGTGGGACGAGGCCGTCTCGCGGTAGACGTGGCGCAGTACGGGGGCCGCGCAGGCGATGGCGAGGCGGCCCGCCCCGTCCACCAGGGCGAACAGGAGCCGGGTGTCGGGGCCCGAGCCGCGGACCGTGGAGCGCAGGGCGCCCAGGACCAGGGCCGCGTCCTCGGCTCCGCCGCGGGCGGCCAGGATGGCCGCGGCTGCCGCGCCCAGGGCGTCGGGGCGGTGGATCCAGCGCCGGGCCCGTTCGACGGCCTCAGGGCCGCACATGCGCTCGTAGGCGGCCACGGCGGGCTCGTCGGCGGCGGCTTCGATGAGGTCCAGCACGGCCGGGTTGTCCGGTTCGGCGAGGACCAGGTGGTGCAGGGCCGTGGCGCGGGCCGCCTCGCCGGAGGCGCCGGCGGCGGCCGCGAGGATCGCGGCGCGGTCCTCGGGCGCCGCCACGGCGGCCAGGCATCTGGCGGCGGGGACGTGCAGGGGCGTGCCGCGGCTCAGGCCGTCGGCGGCCCAGTCGAAGACGGCCTGGACGCCCCAGCCGGGCCGGGGGCCGCTCGGGGTGAGCTGACGCTGCCAGCGGTCGAAGGAGCCCTGCTGACGGGCGGCGCGCAGGCGCTCCCCGTACTGCGGCGACTCCTCCCACAGGCACCAGGGCCGGGGCTCGTAGGCGTCGCGGACGGCGGCGGCCAGCCGCGCCTCGCCCTCCGCCGTGGCGGGGAAGCGGGCGAGCACGGGTGCGGCCAGGGACCGCAGCCCCTCGTCGTCGTCGCGCAGGGCCAGCTCGTCGAGGGCCCAGGCCCAGTTCGCCCCGGAGGCGGCGTACCGGCGCAGCAGCATGAGCGCGTCGTCGCGGCCGTACGAGGCCAGGTGGCCCAGGACGGACAGGGCGAGGCCCGTCCGGTGGTCCTCTTCGTCGACAAGGTCGTCGGGGCTGAAGAGGTGGGCCTCGATCTCGCCCAGGGGACCGGCGAGGTCCAGGTACAGCCGGGCGTAGTACAGGGAGCGGTTCTCGACCTGCCAGTCCTGGCGCGGGTCGCGGAGCACGCACTGGTCGAGGGCCTCGAGGGCCTCCGCCCTGGGTGCCGCGAGTGCGTGCAGCGTGCCGTCGCCACGGCCCCGCTGGAGGAGCCCGAGCAGGGTGCCGCTCGGCGCTATGACTGGTTCGAACATGGGAATGGCCTCAAATCAAGCTGGGGACGCAACCGGGAATCGGGATTCACAGGGCCGCGTAACAGCATGTGAGGACGTCCGCCGTCATGTTCCGCTCGATGTAGACCATTGCCTTCTCACTCTCGTCGGTGCTTCGTGATCATGGGTAGCCGGTTGCGCAGGCCCGGGCCGGGACACCCTTCGTGTCCTGCCCGCTCCTGCCCGTCCCCCGTGCTCGCGAATCGAATCCGACGCCATGATGACCCAGCCGGTTTGTGCACCGCGACCACATTTACGGCCGCCGTGATCAACCTGTGAGGTCGGGACCCGGACGGGCCCGGCCAGATGCCCGGCAAAAACGGACTACTCGGCTCCGAAAAGTTCCAGCAGGTCGGCCTTGGCGAACATGCGCGCCGTGTCCACGGCGGAGGGGGTGCCGGCCTTCGGGTCGGCCCCTCCGGCGAGCAGCGCGCGGATGACGGCCTCCTCGCCCTTGAAGACCGCTCCGGCGAGCGGGGTCTGGCCGCGGTCGTTGGCACGGTCGGCCTCGGCGCCGCGGGCCAGCAGGGCCGACACGGCGTCGGCGTGGCCGTGGTAGGCGGCGAGCATGACGAGGGTGTCGCCGCGGTCGTTGGTGAGGTTCGCGGGGACACCGGCGTCGAGGTAGGCGGTGAGCGTCTCGGTCTCGCCCTGGCGGGCCAGGTCGAAGATCTTGGTGGCCAGTTCGATGACGTCCTCGTCGGGGCCGTCCTGGGAAGCGGGGCCTTCTGCGGCGTGCTCGCTCATCGTTCGTACCGCCTTTCACTCGGTGCTGACATGACCCGCCCCGAAGACCCGGCCCCGGGCCGGGCGGGCAGGGGGGTGCACGGCGCTGCGTCCGTACGGGTGAATCGCCAGGGTAGCGCCCTGGCCTGCACATGTCCGGGTCGGGCCGAGGCAAGGATCAGCCTCGACCCCCTGCGCGCCGGACGCGCCAGCCGGGGTGAGCCGGTCAAGTGAAAAACCTCTGAATTCACCCGTATGCACCTTTTGTCGCATTGATACTTCCTGTGAGCCTGGAACAACTGATGGTGACTGTCCCCACCAACCAGGAGAACCCCTCATGGTCCTGTCCATCTCAGGCGTAGTCCTGCTCGGCATCATCTGCTTCCTCTTCTTCAAGAAGGACGGGATGAAGCTGACGCACGCGTTCGTCTGCGCGCTCTTCGGCTTCTTCCTCGCCGGCTCCGCCATCGCCCCGAGCATCACGGCGAGCACCGCGAGCCTCGCGAGCCTCCTCGGCGGGATCAAGCTCTAGCCCGGCCATCGCGCAGAGACACCAGCAGCACCCGAAACACCCGTCACACCCACAACTCCAGGAGACGCCCGTGGCCCGGCGCCCACTTCCCCGCATCCTCAGCAGCGGCACCGCGTCGCTGGTCCGGGGCCGCGACCTCGCTCGCACGGCCGCCGACACCGCCACGGACGTCCTCCATCCGCTCCTCACCATCGGACGCGGCCTGCGCATCCTGGCCTCGGCCGGGCGGCGCAGATGGTCCGAGACCCCCAAGGACAAGCGTGGTCCCGCGCTGTTCCTGGGGGCCGCCTGCGTCCTCGTGGTCGCACTCGTCCCCTACGGCCCGCTCCTCGCCCTGATCACGCTCATGGCGGCGGCGGCCTGGCAGGGGCGCGACCGCACCCCGGTGAAGACCGGGCCCAGCGAAGCCGAGGCCGAACGGCTCGGCTCCCTCTACGAAGCCCTCGTGCCGTACTTCTCCATCCCGGAGGATCCGAGTCCGCTCTTCGCCCACGGCGGCGACTGGGACAAGGCCTTCAGCGGCTACGAGTTCGACGAGGCGGGCCGCGTCACCCGGCTCCACATCCGCTACCCGGCCTACTTCACCGATGGCGAGGCCGCCTCACGGGCCCGGATCGAGGCACTGCTGCACGCCAAGTCCGGGCGCGGACGGGAGTATCTCTTCGACTGGGACGAGGAGGGCAACCAGCTCGACCTGAGGGTGCTGGCGGCGTTGCCGACGGGCATCGCCGCCCAGCCGTTCGTCACCTCGCCCGGCGAGACCGTGCTCGGCTTCACGGACACCGGCAGCGTGCAGCGCACCCTGCCCGTCGTGGAGGGCGACGAGCCCCGCGACGTGCCGCCGGTGATCTGGCGCACCGGGCCCCGCTCCACCGAACCGCACCTGCTGGCCGTCGGCCAGCCCGGCAGCGGCACCTCCACCCTGCTCCGCTCCGTCGCCCTGCAGGCCCTGCGGCACGGGGGCGAGGTCCTGGTCGTGGACGGCGGCGGCAGCGGGGAGTACGCCTGTCTGTCCGGGCGCAGCGGGGTCATCGCCGTGGAATGCGGGCCGACCGGGGCGCAGGCCACCCTGGAGTGGGCCGCGCAGGAGACCGAGCGGCGGCTCATCGCCACCCACCGGGCCCGCGAGGGCGGGCGGCCGGCGCCCGAGGACACCCGGCGCCCGCTGTGGATCCTGCTGGACCAGCCGAGCGTGCTGGCCCACCTCGCGATCGCCGAAGGGGGCCCCGACCCGCTGGCCCAGCTGCAGGTGCCGCTGCGGCACGGGCGGCCCGCGCACGTCACGGTGGTGGTGGCCGAGCAGTTCGACCACCTGGAACTCCTGAACGACGCCGTCTGGCAGCACACCCGCGCCCGGATCGTGCTCGGGCCCGCCGCGATCCAGCAGATCGCCGACGTCCTGGGGCTGCCGCCGCACACCACCCCGACGCCCCACGTGCCGCCGGGCCGCGGCTACGCCCGGCTGGGCACGGGTCCCGTGCACCGGTTGCAGGTGCCCGCGACCCCGGACCCGTACGACGAGGCCACGCACCCGGCGTACCGCCAGGCCGTGATGGAACTCCTGCCGGAGCGGGCGGCGCCGGGCGCGGGCAGCGGCAGCACCGGCCAGGGCACGGCGAGGCCGCTCCAGGGTCAGCCGCCCGCGCAGGGCTCCGCCCTTGACGCCTCGGAGGCTCCGGAGGTGCCCGCGGAGGCACCGTGACCCCGGCGGGGAACCGGCAGCGCCGGGGCCGGAGTGGGCCCCGGTCCTACGCCACGAACGTGCGCGGGGGCTCCGCGCCGCTGCCGCCCGCACCCGTACCCACGAGCCGGGCCGCCGCCGCCAGCCGGGAGGCGGCCTCATCGGCCACCGGCCCGCCCACGGTGAACGGCAGCCGCACGTACCCCTCGAAGGCCCCGTCCACCCCGAACCGCGGCCCGGAGGGGACCCGTACGCCGACCCGCTCCCCCACCTCGGCCAGCCGCGATCCGGACAGCCCGCCCGCGCGGGCCCACAGGGTCAGACCGCCGCGGGGGACCTCGAACTCCCAGTCCGGCAGCTCCCGGCGCACCGCCGCGACCAGCGCGTCGCGGTTCTCCCGAGCCTGATCCCGGCGGATCCCGACGGCCTCCTGCCAGCCCCCGGTCCGCATCAGCCAGTTCACCGCGAGCTGTTCCAGCACGGGCGTGCCCAGGTCGGCGTAGGCGCGCGCGGCGACCAGGCTGCGGATCACGTCGGGAGCGGCGCGGACCCAGCCGATCCGCATGCCCGCCCAGAAGGCCTTGCTGGCGGAGCCCACGGTGATCACCGTGCTGCCGGACGGGTCGAAGGAACAGACCGGCCGGGGCATGGCGAGCTCGGGGTCCAGCTGGAGCTCCACCATGGTCTCGTCGGCGACCAGGACGGTGCCGGCCGACCGGGCGGCCTCCACCATGGCGCGGCGCTGCTCCTCGGAGGCCAGCGCCCCGGTCGGGTTGTGGAAGTCGGCGACGACATAGGCGAGACGCGGGGCCGAGTCGCGCAGCACCTGCCGCCAGACGTCCATGTCCCAGCCGGTGAGCCCGTCGGCCATGGCGACGGGGACCAGGCGCACCCCGGCGGCGCGCATGAGCTGGAGGATGTTGGCGTAGGAGGGGGACTCGACGGCGATCCGCTCCCCCCGGCCGGCGAAGAGGCTGCAGATGGCGTCGATGGCGCCCATCGCGCCGGTGGTGACCATGATCTGCTCGGGCATGGTGGGGATGCCCTGCTCGGTGTAGCGGTCGGCGAGCATCCGGCGCAGCGCGGGCAGGCCCGCCGGGTAGTCCCCGTGCGTGTGCGCGTACGGCGGCAGCTCCTCCAGCGCGCCCTGCACGGCCCTGGTCAGCCAGGGCTCGGGGGCGGGCAGGGCGGCGCAGCCGAGGTCGATCATCGAGCCGAGGGACTCGGGCGGCAGCGGCTCCAGGCCGCGGGCGGGCAGCGGGTTGCCGGCCGGGACGGAGGTCCAGCTGCCGGAGCCCCGGCGGGACTCCAGGAACCCCTCCCCGCGCAGGGCCTCGTACGCGGCGGCGACGGTGGTGCGGCTGAGGGAGAGGGCGACGGCCAGCTCCCGCTCGGCGGGGAGCCGGGCGGCGACCGGGACGCGGCCTTCGAGGACGAGGAGGCGGATCCCGTCGGCGAGGGTGCGGTAGGCGGGCGGCTTGCGGGCGCCGGGCACGGCCGTCCGCTCCTGCTGCGAGGTGATCAGACGGGCGAGCTGCGCGGCACCGACCGCTGAGGTCCATTCGGCCATGACGTCCGGTCCACTTCGTCGGATTGGCCTCGACGGTGCTCGTCGCGGGCCGGTATTGGATTGATGTCTGCGGTCACAGACTGCCACGCGCCAGTCCACTTGCACCAGGGGCGAGTGCGCGGTGGGGCCGCCCCGGCACGGGGACGGGGTGACGGAAGCGAGCGACGCCGTCCGCCATTCACCTCGCGGACCACCGTCCCCACGCGCCACGGGGGATACTGCCGCCGTGACGCACGTACGCCTTCGCCATCCGTATCTGGACCACCCGGCTCCGATCCCCTTCGCACACCGGGGAGGCGCCGCGGACGGGCTGGAGAACACCGCCGCCGCCTTCCGCCGGGCCGCCGAAGCGGGCTACCGGTACTTCGAGACCGATGTGCACGCCACGGCCGACGGGAAGCTCGTCGCCTTCCACGACTCCACCCTGGGCCGGGTCACCGACGGCCGGGGCCGGATCGCCGCGCTGCCCTGGAAGCAGGTCCGGGAGGCCCGCGTGGCGGGCACCGAGCCCCTGCCGCTCTTCGAGGAGCTGCTGGAGGAGTTCCCGGACGCCCGCTGGAACATCGACGTCAAGGCCGAGTCCGCCCTGCACCCGCTCGTCAACCTGATCGCGCGGACCGGGATCTGGGACCGGGTGTGCGTGGGCTCCTTCTCGGAGGGCCGCGTGGCCCGCGCGCAGAAGATCGCCGGCCCCCGGCTGGCGACCTCCTACGGCGTACGCGGGGTGGTCGGCCTGCGGCTGCGCTCGTACGCGATCCCGGCGGCGCTGCGGGTGGGCGCGGTGGCGGCGCAGGTTCCGGAGACCCAGGCGGGCATCCGCGTGGTCGACCGGCGGTTCGTACGGACCGCGCACGAGCGGGGTCTGCAGGTCCACGTGTGGACCGTGAACGAACCGGAACGTATGGAGGCTCTCCTCGACCTGGGTGTCGATGGCATCATGACCGACCGGATCGACATCTTGCGCACGGTGCTGGACCGGCGCGGGGCCTGGGCCTGACACGCTCTTCGGGCCCCCGCGCGGGCCGGGCGGCCGCTGCGGTACGGGGACCAGCGAGGGGGGCACCACGTGGGTGCGGAAGACAGCAGGAAGACCGAGGAAGCGGAAGCCGGGGCCGAGGACGGGAGATCGTCCGCGGCCACGAAGGCCACGGCGGCCACCACCGCCGAGGCGGCCGCGCGCAAGCGCGAGCAGCGGGGCTGGTACTTCTACGACTTCGCCGTCTCGGTGTACTCGGCGAGTGTCCTCACGGTGTTCCTCGGGCCGTACCTGACCTCGGTGGCCAAGGCCGCCGCGGACGCCGAGGGCTTCGTGCACCCGCTGGGCATCCCGGTACGGGCCGGGTCCTTCTTCGCCTACTCGGTCTCGGCCTCGGTGATCCTGGCCGTCCTGATGATGCCGCTGGTGGGGGCCATCGCCGACCGGACCGGCCGCAAGAAGCCCATGCTGGCGGCGGCCGCGTACACGGGCGCCGCCGCGACGGCCGGGATGTTCTTCCTCGGCGGTGAGCGCTACCTGCTGGGCGGGCTGCTGCTGATCGTGGCGAACGCCTCGCTGTCCGTCTCGATGGTGCTCTACAACGCCTACCTGCCGCAGATCTCCACTCCGGACGAGCGGGACACCGTCTCCTCGCGGGGCTGGGCCTTCGGCTACACCGCGGGCTCCCTGATGCTCGTGATGAACCTGGTGCTCTACATGGGCCACGACTCCTTCGGCCTCACCGAGGGCATGGCGGTACGGATCTGCCTGGCCTCGGCGGGCCTGTGGTGGGGCGCCTTCGCGCTGATCCCGCTGCGCAGGCTGCGGGACCGCGCCGTGGTCCGGGAGCCGGGGGCGGGCCAGCCCGTCAACGGCTGGAAGCAGCTCGTCGCCACCCTGAAGGACATGCGGCGCTACCCGCTGACCCTGTCGTTCCTGCTGGCGTACCTGATCTACAACGACGGCGTGCAGACGGTGATCTCGCAGGCCTCCATCTACGGCTCGGAGGAGCTGGAGCTGGACCAGGCCACCCTGATCGGCGCGGTGTTGCTGGTACAGGTCCTGGCGGTGGCCGGTGCGCTGGGGATGGGCCGCCTCGCACGGATCTACGGAGCCAAGCGGACGATCCTCGGCTCGCTCGCGGCATGGGCGGTGACGCTGGCGGCCGGCTACTTCCTGCCGGCCCGGACCCCGGTGTGGTTCTTCGCGCTCGCCGCGATGATCGGACTGGTGCTCGGCGGCAGCCAGGCGCTGTCGCGCTCGCTGTTCTCGCACCTGGTGCCGGCGGGCAAGGAGGCCGAGTACTTCTCCGCGTACGAGATGAGCGACCGCGGCCTGAGCTGGGTGGGCCCCCTCGTTTTCGGCCTGACCTACCAGCTCACGGGGAGCTACCGGGACGCGATCATCTCGCTGGTGGTCTTCTTCGCACTGGGATTCGTGCTGCTGGCGCGAGTGCCGGTGCGGCGCGCGGTGGAGGCGGCAGGCAATCCTGTACCGGAACGGATCTGAGAGCGGGTCCCAGCGTGCGCCCGGCCCGGATCCGCGAACGAATTCCGAACGAATTTAGACGTTGAAGCAAAGGGCCGGTAGTGTACGCCTTTGGCCTGCCAGGCGGACCGTTACTGCGCGCTAAAGAATTCTAGACGTTGGGTGACATCTGCTGCCAGATGTGACAAAACGGGCACTGGTGGGTACAACAAGGGGCGGTACGACGGGCGACGCATGACCCGGAGCGGGAATCTATACCGCCGACCGGACGTTGACCGGATGACGACGACAGCGACACCTGTCCTGTGGGCGACAAGCCCGGGAGGCACGATTCATGAGTGAGCGAGCTCTCCGCGGTACGCGCCTCGTGGTTACCAGCTACGAGACGGACCGCGGCATCGATCTGGCCCCGCGCCAGGCGGTGGAGTACGCATGCCAGAACGGACATCGATTTGAGATGCCGTTCTCGGTTGAGGCAGAAATTCCGCCGGAGTGGGAGTGCAAGGCGTGCGGCGCCATGGCACTCCTGGTGGACGGGGACGGGCCCGAAGAGAAGAAGGGCAAGCCTGCGCGAACGCACTGGGACATGCTCATGGAGCGACGCACCCGCGAGGAGCTGGAGGAAGTGCTGGCCGAAAGGCTTGCGGTCCTTCGTTCCGGCGCCATGAACATTGCCGTGCATCCGCGGGACAGCCGCAAGTCCGCCTGACAGCCGGACGGATACACAAGCCGAGGGGCCCCGCCACACAGTGTGGCGGGGCCCCTCGGCTTTCCCGTGCGCTACGGACTGCGGGGTGCGCTACGGACTGCGGGTCACGGCGTCAGCGGCGGGCGGTACGTCGTGTCCGGGCCGTCCTGCCGCCCGGGCCGGTCCTCGTCGCGGATGACCTCGCCCTGGACGACCTTGCCGTCGGGGTAGTGGATGCGTGCCTGCTGGAAGGCGTCACCGAAGCTGCCGGCGGGGGCCGAGGCCATCTTCCGCTCCAGCGAGCGGGTCGCCCGGCGGCCGATCCAGGCCCGGACGGGCGGGAGCAGCAGGAACAGGCCCGCCACGTCGGAGAGCAGGCCCGGCATCATCAGGAGCAGGCCCGCCAGCATGGTGAGGCCGTTGCCCCGGCCGGGCTGCTGCGGGGTGGGCTGCCGCCCCTGCTGAGCCTGCTGGAAGGTGTCCGACAGGTTCTTGAAGGCACGTCGCCCGGCCCGTTTGATGACCACCGCGCCCAGGACGATCCCGCCCGCGAGCAGCGCGGCCACGGCCAGCCCGCCGGCCACGTCCGCGACCACCGTGAGCAGCCAGATCTCCAGGATCAGCCAGGCGGCGACCGCCAGGGGGAGGAAGGTTCGGGCGGGCGAGCGCCGCCGGGGGGCCGTCGAGGTCGGAACGCCGGTCGTCATACCCACCAGTGTGCCTGGGGCCGCGTAAAAGTGTCCTCAGCCGGAGGTACGGGACGGCCCCTAGGGGTCAGGCGGTCACGCGCTGCCGCCGCGGGCGCCCGTTCCCTTGCCGGTGCCCTTGCCCGCGCCCTTGACGCCGCCCAGCAGCTTGGCCGCCTGGGCCTTGATGCCCCACTGGGTGACCCGCCACAGGGCCTCCACCACGATGTCCTTGCTCATCTTGCTGTCGCCGAACTCACGCTCGACGAACGTGATGGGCACCTCCACCACGCGGAAGCCCTTCTGCACGGCCCTGCGGGCCAGGTCCACCTGGAAGCAGTAGCCCGCGGAGGCCACGTCGTCCAGGCCCAGGCCCTCCAGGGTCTCGCGGCGGAAGGCGCGGTAGCCGCCGGTCACGTCGCGGATCGGGACGTCCAGCATCAGCCGGGAGTACGTCGAACCGCCGCGCGAGAGGAACTCGCGGCTCTTGGGCCAGTTGACGACGCGTCCGCCCGGCACCCAGCGGGAGCCCAGGACCAGGTCGGCGCCGGCCAGCGCGGTGAGCAGGCGGGGCAGTTCCTCGGGCTGGTGGGAGCCGTCGGCGTCCATCTCGACGATCACGCCGTAGCCGGCGTCCAGGGCCCAGAGGAAGCCCGCCAGGTAGGCGGCGCCGAGCCCCTCCTTGCCCTTGCGGTGCAGGACGTGGACGTGGTCGTCGCCGGCCGCGAGCTCGTCGGCGAGCTTGCCGGTGCCGTCGGGGCTGTTGTCGTCGGCGACCAGGATGTGGGCCTCGGGCACCGCCGCGCGGACGCGGCCGACGATCAGCCCGATGTTCTCCGACTCGTTGTAGGTCGGAATGATCACCAAGGCCGTACCGAGCGGCCCGTAGGTCCGCTGTCCGCCGTCGCTCACTGGGTCCCCTTTTGTGCTCTTGCACGTCCTGTACGTCTGGTCGCAGGGAATGACTGTAGAACAGTGGTCGGGGCCCGCGGTCCTTCGGGCCGGTCGGACACCCGCTGGCTGCGGGCCGCCCTGACCGTTGTCTACTGGACCGCCGAGCCCCGACCCGGGGCCACCCGCCGCCCGGCGAAACCTTCCCTCGCCCCCGAGGCGCGGGCGCGCTGAGCAGACGGATCCGTCCGGCACGGACATCCTGTGGTGGACCCGGCCGAACTTATCCGGGTCCGACCGCCCGTACCGAACCGAGGCCGACCGGATCACCCCTGTGGGCGTACGAATACCTCCCGCCCGCCGACGACGGTGGCGAGGCACACCGGCAGCTCGGATCCGGGGGTCAGGTCGGGCAGTCCGGGGGTGCCGGAGCGGGGGTCCGTGGACCAGCGGGCGACCCGGTCGTCGGGTGCCTGGACGACCAGTTCGCCGGTTTCCCAGACCGCGTAGTCGGCGGGCGCGCCCGGCACGAGGATCCCCGCGTCGTCGCGGCCCAGGGCCCGCCAGCCGCCCCGGGTGTGGGCGGTGAAGGCGGCCCGTACGGAGATGCGGTGCTCGGGCGTCCGGTGGAACGCGGCCGCGCGGACGGTGCCCCAGGGGTCGAGCGGGGTGACCGGGGCGTCCGAGCCGAAGGCCAGCGGGACGCCCGCCTTGAGCATGGCCGCGTACGGGTTCAGGGTGCGGGCGCGCTCGGCCCCGAGCCGGTCGGCGTACATGCCGTCCTCGCCGCCCCAGGCCGCGTCGAACGCGGGCTGCACGGAGGCGGTGAGCCCCAGCTCGGCGAAGGCGGCGATGGCGGCGGGGGTCATCATCTCGGCGTGCTCGACCCGGTGGCGGGCGGCGCGGACCCGGGCCAGGCCGACCTTCTCGGCGGCCGCCCGTACGCCCTCCACCACGGCGGTGATCGCGGCGTCGCCGATGGCGTGGAAACCGGCCTGGAGGCCCGCCTCGGTGCAGGCGGCCACGTGTTCGGTGACGGCGTGTACGTCGAGGTAGCCGGTGCCGGTGTGCGGGGCGTCGGCGTACGGGGCGTGCAGGCAGGCGGTGTGCGAGCCGAGGGCGCCGTCGACGAAGAGGTCGCCGGCGGCCCCGACGGCCCCCAGCTCCCTGGCCAGTTCGAGGTCCCGGTCGGCCCAGTACCCGAAGACGCGCGGCCCGGGCCGCTCGGCGGCCAGCGCGAGCAGGCCGGTGAAGTCCTCGGCGGAGGAGATGTCGGGCCCGCCGCACTCGTGCACGGATCCGATGCCCAGGGAGGCGGCCCGGTCGAGGGCGGCCCGCTGGGCCTCGGCGCGCTGCGCGGGGGTGACGGCGGCCAGGGCGGCCCGCCGCACGGCGTGGTGGTCGTCGGCGGTCAGCGGCAGGTCGCCGTCGGGCCGCACTCCGGGGACGAGGTCGAGCAGGGCGGTGGTGACCACGGCCGAGTGCACGTCGATGCGGCTGAGGTAGAGCGGGCGGCCCCCGGCGGCCTCGTCGAGCTCGGCCCGGCGCGGCGCGCGCCGCTCGGGCCAGCGGGCGGCGTCCCAGCCGTGCCCGAGGAGCACCCGGTCCGCGGGTCGGCTCGCGGCGTACGCGCGTACGAGGTCCAGCGCGGCGGACAGGGAGCGTGCTCCGGTGAGGTCCAGCCCGGTCAGGGCCAGGCCGGCGGAGGTGGTGTGGACGTGGGCGTCCGTGAAGGCGGGGGTGACGAGCGCGCCGCCGAGGTCGACGACCTCGTCCACGCCCTGGGCGAAGGCGTCGGCCGCACCTTCGGAACCGACCCAGGCGACGTGGCCGCGCTCGACGACCATCGCGGTGGCGAAGGGGTCGGCGGGGCTGTGGACCTCGCCCCCGCGGAGGAGGACGGTGCGGGTGGGATCGGTGGGGGCGGGTGTCGCGCGCTCGGTCATGGTGACAAGTTTCGCGCGTTCGCCGGGCGCGGATGGACGCGGGTGCGGGGCGGGCCCTGCGGGGCGGTCTTCGGGGCCGCTCTCTTCACCGGGCGGGGCAGGGCCCGGACCCCCTGGGCCCCGCGCCGGCCCCCTTGCCCCGATCACCGGCGCGAGTGAGGCACGGCCTGCGCCCCGGGTCCGGTGCGGCGGACGGGGTCCGGTGCGGCGGCGGCTCGAGGCCGACGAGGGACCGGGGCGAGTCGTGCGAGGGCGCACGTGGGGTGCGTGCGGCCGGGGCGCGTGCAGAGTCAGACGCGGGGCGGGCGGGCTTCGTAGGGGGTGGAGAGGACCACCGTCGTGCGCGTCGAGACGTGGGCGAGGGCGCGCAGGCGGCCCAGCAGGTCTTCCAGCTCCAGGGGGGTGGCGACGCGCACCTTCAGGATGTAGTTCTCGTCGCCCGCGACGCTGTGGCAGGCCTCGATCTCGGGAACGCCGGACAGCCGGTCGGCGATGTCGTCCGGGGCGCTCGGGTCGAAGGGCTTGACCGAGATGAACGCGGTCAACGGCAGGCCGACGGCCTCCGGGTCGACCACGGCCGCATAGCCGCGGATCACCCCGCGCTGTTCCAGACGGCGTACTCGCTGATGGACTGCCGACGTGGACAGTCCCGTTGCCTTGCCCAGATCCGTGTAACTCATCCGCCCGTCCCGTACGAGCAGATCCACGATCTGGCGGTCCAGCTCCTCCATTGCGCTCATAGCCGCACAACCTAAGGCCCAACGGCACTCCAGGCACAGCGCTGTCCGCCCACTGGAGGCATCTGCGGCAGGCATGTGACCAAGGCCACAGGGGTATGCACGTGGAGGCCGGTCTGTTGTGGTTACTCGTGCCGCTCGACGGGAAGTGCTTGCTGTGGCCGAGGCCGTAGATCCTGCCCGCCCGGCCCACCCAAGGGGGAGTACATCCATGCTGAACACCAAGCGCGCCGGTCGCACCGAACCGGAGCCCCTGGAACCGCTCGATTCCGGGGACGGCACCTTCGCGGGGGACGCCGAATACGCCGACTACCTCGACGACATCGAGGGATTCGAGATCCACCACGCGATCTGCCCCGACTGCGGCCAGTCCATCGCCCTCGTCGCGGACGAGGAGTACCTGCCGCAGCACGCGCTCTGCCTGACCCCGTGGAACCCCTTCGGGCTCACCGTGTGCGCGGGCACCGGGCGGCCCGCCACCGACGCGCTGCCCACCGTCGGCATGATCCAGCCGGTGGAGGAGGCCCAGGAGCCCGACACCGTCGTCCTGTCGACCCTGCCCCAGGGCCTGGACTGGCGGACGCAGCCCTTCTCGCACGTCGGCGGTCCGGGCTCGCGTCCGGTCCGGGTGGTGAGCCCCGTGCTCCCGCAGCAGGCGCAGACGCGCCAGCAGCACGCGCAGGCGGCCTGACGGCCGCCCGGCGCCGGGCTTCCCTCCCGCTGACCCTGCTCTCTGCTCCCCTACCAGTACGTTCCCTGCACCATGGCGGCCAGGCTGGCGTGGTGCAGGATCAGGCTGTCCGGGTCCGCCGGGATCTCGACCTCGCCGAAGTGGGCCTGCCGGTAGGCGATGCGCAGCATCACGATCCCGTGCCGCAGGGCGGCGTAGAGGGTGTGGAACTCCATGTCCCGCGGCGTGTGGCCGGTCAGTTCGGCGTACCGGCGCTCCAGGTCCTCGCGGCGCAGGAAGTCCGGCAGACCGGGCTGGCCGAAGCCGACGGTGAGGTCCTGGAAGAAGCGGTGGAGGTACACGGTCCAGCCGAGGTCCACCTCGCGCGGGGCGTACGCCGCCATCTCCCAGTCCAGCACGGCCACCGGCGTGAAGCCGTCGTAGATGACGTTGCCGATGCGGGCGTCGCCCCAGTTGAGGACCGCGGGGCCCTCGTCCGCCGGCCACAGCTCCTCCAGGCGGGCGAACGCCCGCTCGATGAGCGGGGACGGGGCGAGTCCGCCCACCACCCAGGAGTAGTAGGCGCGTTGGGCGTCCACGTGCCGGCGCAAGGGGGTCCCCTCGCCGTCGGGCAGCAGGAACTCGGCCTCCTTCGCGGGGAATTGGTCGTGCAGCCGGGCCAGCAGCGAGATGCTCGCCTCCTGCAGTGCGCCGCGTTCGGCGTCGGTCGCGGCGTGCAGCCAATTGCCCTCGTAGGTGTAGGGCATGACGTCGGGCGGCACCCGGCCGTCGGCGCGGGCCATCACGAAGAACGGCGCCCCCAGCGGCCCCGGATCCTCCTCCAGCCACTGCACGCGCGGGACGGGCAGGTCCGTGTGCTCGGCGACGAGACTCATCACGCGGTGCTGGCGCGGCATGTCGTACGTCGGGAAGACGGTGTAGGCCGCCGGGTCGGCGGCGAGCCGCAGCGCGCAGGCGCGGAGCGGGGTGTCCGGGTGCTCTATGTCGAAGAGCAGGGTCTCGCTGGACATCCCGTTGGAACCGGGAACCGAGACGTTGGTGACCTTCGCGCCGGGGAGCCTGGTGTCCAGCCAGGCGGCCAGGCGCCGGCCGAGCTCTTCGGGCTCTCGGGTGGAGGTGCGCGGACGCGGTGCAGTGGCCATGCGTGAGCCCCTTCCCTACTGGGCGACGGAGGAGTAGTCGGTGAAGCCGCTCGGGTCGTGGCGGCCGAAACTGCCGTGCTCGAAGATGCCGTATCCGGTCTGCCCGTCGAGGGTGAAGCGGGCTGCGTGGTCGGTCACCCCGAAGGCGGCCATCGGGTGGGCCGCGGGGTCGGAGAGGTCGTAGACGCGGCGGTCGGTCCAGCCGCGGCCCTGCCAGGTGCCGTGCTGCCAGTCGGCCGCGGGCGGGTAGCCGGCGCCGACGGCCAGGGGGGAGGAGTTGAGTATCTCCACGCCCAGTTCGAGGGGCTTGCGGGCCGGGTCGGTGAGGTGGACGACGGCGCTCTCGGGATGGCGGCTCCCCGGCCGGTAGCGGATCTCGGTGTGCGGCCAGCCGAGCTGGACGTCGTGGCGCCCGCTGCCCTCGGGGAAGACCTGCACGGCTTCGTTCAGGGTGCGGTGGCCGTCGGCGTCCTCCTGGGCGATCACCATCACGAAGCGGTCCTCGAAGCGGACCGGGATCCAGAGCCAGTGGAAGCCCTCGGGGCGGTGCTCCTCGGCCGCGCGGCCCCCCTCCTCCCCGGGGATCGGACGCACGCCCCAGCTCCGGTCGCGGGTGCCGCTCCACTCCCCCGGCGTGAGCACGAACTCCTCGCCCTTGGCCCGGACGGTCCCGGTGACGTTGCCGGCCTGGACGAAGCGGCGGCCCTCCAGCATGAGGCGGTCGCCGCGCCGCTGGATGTGGTGGGGTTCCCAGACGGCGGGGAACTCGGCGGTCCAGGTGACGTCGTACGAAAGCCCGTGCGGGTCGGCCGGGTCGGGGGCGCAGCGCAGCGTGAGCTGCTTGAGCGGGACGTCGACGGTGATGGACAGGGGTCCCACCGAGAGGTTCATCCTGTCGTCGCCGAGGGCGTCGGAAGCCCGGACGGCGAGGAGCTCGTCGCCGATGCGGAGGGTGGCGTAGGCGTCGATGACCCCGGCGTTGGGGTAGACGCCGAGGCCGAGGATCAGAACGGCGCGCCCGGCGTGGTCGAAGACGTGGAAGATGCAGCGGTCGTAGGCGTTGCGGTCACCGCTGACGAGGTGCTTCATCGACAAGGGAGCCTGATGGATGGGGTACTCGTCGAGCGCAACGGGCCGGTCGGCGGGCATGGCGGACCTCCAGGAGGGCGACTTGGTGGGTGCGGCTTCGGGAGTGCGGCTTAGGGAGTGCGGGGGGCAGCCCGGGCGGATATGACGGTACGTCAGAAACCACACCGAGGGCCACCCTTCTGGCACGCTCTGACACCCCGGCACGCTGCGCCGGGGAGGCGGGGGCTTCGGGGGGCAGGGGCCAGGCAGGCAGGGTCGGGACCCGGGGCGGGGGCGGCGGGAGCCGGGAGCCGGCGGGGCGGGATTCCGCCACTCGCAGCCCCGCCCGCACCACCCGCCCCCGACCCGCCCCCGGGGACGGGTCGAACGGAAACGCGTGTCGTGGGGGCGGTTACTCGGGGCTTCGGTTCCGCGTTGGCCCTGTATGACCATGCTTCAGTCTTCAACGGGCCGAAGGCGCCGCCCGATGCCGCCGGGTTGCGAAGAATCGGTTCAGCAACAGCGCGAGCAACAGCGCGAGCAGCAGCATGAGCAACCGCGAGAGGCGCAGCGCGAGCCGCAGCATCAGGCGCCCGATCCGCCGATCTACCACGACCTGCTGGCCCGGTGGGCCGACGCCGGGCGGACGCTGCCCGGGCGGCGCGACCCGGAGTGGTCCCGGCTCACGTCCTCCCCGATCTGGCCCACCACCAGCAGCGGCCTGTACTGGGACGTGTCCGACGAGCCGGGTGACGGACGACCCGCCGGTCAGACCACGACCACGCACCACCACGGCCGCCGCTGACGCGTCTCGCCGCGGCCCGTCCCGAACTTCAGCGCCCGGCCGTCTCCTTGCTCCGGCCGACGGACCCGGACCCCCACCGCACGGTCCAAGATCATCGGGTGCAGAATGGCCGGTATGCCGATAACGAATGCGCCGAAAACGGCAACGGTCGACGATGCGCCACTGATCAGCCGAATCCTGACCAGGGCCTTCGACGACGACCCGATGATGCGCTGGTTCTTCCCCGACGACGCCTCGCGCGACGCGGCTCTGGGCCGCTACTTCACCACGATCTACACCCGGCAGTACGTCCGGCACAGCGTCTGCGAGCGCACCGACGCGGCGGCTGCGTTCTGGGTGCCCCCGGAGGCGGGGGAGAAGGCCGTTCCCGACGCGGAGACCATCGCGGAGCTCCAGGACATCCTCGGCGACCGGGCCCCGCTGTTCCGGGACGCCGTCGAGACGGCCGCCCTGCACACCCCCGAGGAACCGCACTGGTACCTGGCGGTCATCGGCGCCGACCCGGCCGCCCAGGGCCAGGGCCAGGGCGCCGCCCTGCTGCGCTCGGGGCTGGCCAAGGCCGACGCGGCGGGCCTGCCCGCCTACCTGGAGTCCTCCAAGCCGTCCAACCTGCCGTTCTACGAGCACTTCGGCTTCACCGTGCGCAAGGAGCTGCAGCTGCCGGGCGAGGGTCCGACGCTGTGGGCGATGTGGCGCGAGCCGCGCCGCCCGGCCGACGCCTGAGGCGCGTCCGCACGGCAGCGCCGGACGCCCGCCCCGGGCGGCAACGCCGGTGCGGTGGCGGGGATCCCGCCGCCGCACCGGCCACGCCACCGGCCGCGCCACCGCCGTGCGCTGCGGTCAGCGCGTCTCAGGGCCCGCCAGGTGGCGGGCGATGACCATGCGCTGGATCTGGTTGGTGCCCTCCACGATCTGGAGCACCTTCGCCTCGCGCATCAGGCGCTCGACGGGGAAGTCCGCCGTGTAGCCGTAGCCGCCGAGGACCTGCACCGCGTCCGTGGTGACGGCCATCGCCGCGTCGGTGCAGAACAGCTTGGCCATCGCCGCCTGGCGGGAGAACGGCTTGCCCGCGTCCCGCAGCCGCGCCGCCGCGAGGTACAGCGCCCGTCCGGCCTCGATCTTGGTGGCCATGTCGGCCAGCATGAAGCGCAGCCCCTGGAAGTCCGCGATCGGGTGCCCGAACTGCTTGCGGTCCAGGGCGTAGGCCAGTGCCTCGTCCAGCGCCGCCTGGGCGACGCCGATGGCGCAGGCGGCGATGCCCAGACGCCCCGCGTCCAGTGCGGCCAGGGCGATGGTGAAGCCCTGCCCCTCCTCGCCGATGCGGCGCGCGTCCGGCACCCGTACGCCGTCGAAGTGCAGCTGGGCGGTGGGCGAGCCCTTCATGCCCATCTTCTTCTCGGGCACGGCGGCGGTCAGGCCCGCCGCGTCCCCGGGGACCAGGAAGGCCGTGATGCCCTTGGGGCCCTCGGCGCCGGTGCGCGCGAGGACGGTGTAGAAGTCGGCGACTCCGCCGTGGGTGATCCAGGCCTTGGTGCCAGTGATGATCCAGTCGTCGCCGTCGCGCACCGCCTTGGTGGTGAGCGAGGCGGCGTCGGAGCCGGCGGCCGGCTCGGAGAGGCAGTAGGCGCCCAGCAGGCCGCCGCCGAGCATCGCGGGCAGGTGCGCTCCCTGCTGCTCCTTGGTGCCGTAGCCGGCGAGGCCGTGGCAGGCCAGCGAGTGCACGCTGACGCCGAGGCCGACGGTCAGGCGGGCCGCGGCCAGCTCTTCCAGGACCTGGAGATAGACCTCGTACGGCTGCTCGCCGCCGCCGAATTCCCCGGGGTACGGGAGGCCGAGCAGTCCGGCCTCCGACAGGAGGGTGAAGACCTCGCGGGGGAACCGCCCGGAGTCCTCCTCCTCGGCGGCCTTGGGACGGATCTCGCGCTGCGCGATCTCGCGTACGAGGGCGAGGAGGTCCCGGGACTCCTCGGTGGGCAGCTGTCGGTCCACCGGCTGCGGGGCGCGGTCTGTCATGGCGGCGCTCTCCTCCCTGGTCGGGCACGGCGGCGACGCGTGAGGTGTGGGACGCGCCGCCGGGTCTCGGTGCTCTCACAGCCGATGCTGCCCTTCCGGATCACGGAAGGGCCTGTTCAGCGGCTGCGGCGGCTTGAGTATGCCCGATCAGGGGCTTCCCGTCACCGGGGCAAGATCACCAAGCTGGTCGAACGGCTCTTCGGGTGCGGGAGGTGCCGGACACTCCGGGACGAACTCCTCGATCACCGTCAGTGTGGTGCGCAGCTGGCGCACCAGCAGGGCCCCGACCTCGGCCCGGTCGGGCTGGTCGGCTCGGTCGGGCTGGCCGGCTCGGTCGGGCTGGCCGGCTCGGTCGGGCTGGCCGGGTTGGCCGGCCCGGTCCGCCCGGTCCGGGGCGCGCTGCCCGCCGATCCATTCCAGGGTGATCCCTTCGACCGCGGAGAGCCAGCCCAGGAGGGCGAGGCGGGCGATCGGGGGCACGGTGCGGCGGCCGTACGCGCCTTCGGCGATGGTGGCGACCAGTTCCTCGCGGACGGCGTCGCGGATCGCGAGCACCTCGGCGTCGGAGCCGACGCCGCCGGCGGCGATGGTGCGGTACGCGGCATGGTGGTTCTCGGCGTAGTGGAGGAAGCCGTCGATGGTGCGGCGGACCCGCTCGGCGCCGGGGAGGTGGCTGTCGCCGCCGGCGCGGGCGATCAGCTCGGCCACGGAGTCCTCGACGATGGCGAGGTAGTAGCCGCGCTTGCTCTTGAAGTAGTAGTAGATCAGCCCCTTGGCGACGCCCGCCTGCTGGGCGATGTCGTCCACGGAGAGCGCGTCGTACGAGGTGTCGGCGAACAACATGCGGCCGATTGTTATGAGTTCGGCCCGGCGAACCTGCGATCGCCCGGTCGTTGCACGTTGTTGACTATGATTCAAATCCGACCCTCGCCTCGACCCGCCACAGGATGCCCGCAGTATGGCAGAGGCCGGGCAGCACACCGACCAGTCGGCCGGGCCCGCTCGGGCGGGCCGGCTACAGCCAGCCGACCTGGGTCACGAACATGGCGACGACGACCACGAGGGTCCAGCCGAGGACGTGCTCCAGCCATGAGGAGCCGTCCTTGGGACCTCCGGTGCGAACGAGGGTCCGGGCGGGGGCGGTCGGGGCGGCGCTGTCGGCAGTCATGGTGTCCAATGTGCCAGCATTCGCGGCCTTCGCGGTAGAGACGAGGGTCACGGGTGGCGCGCGTCACGCACCCGGGCCCCGGCCGCTCCGGACGTGTCCGGTGCGGCCGGGGCCCGGTCGGCCGGCCCCTTGCGGCGTCCGCGTCAGACGCGGGACTCGCGGTTGCGGCCCGCCATGCCCGCCATCGCGAGGCCGAGGCAGAGTGCGACGGCTCCGGTGATCACATTGCTGACGACGGCGCGCGTCGCGTCCATCTCACCGGCGATGGCCCACGGGGCGATGATCGTCCAGGCTCCGAGGGCGACCGCCGTCCACGCCATCGCGTGGGTGCGCTCGTAGGCGGAACCCAGACCACCCATGCACAGGCAGAAGGCCAGACCGGCGATCAGGTTGTTGATCGCCAGGGGGGTCAGGACGCTGAATCCCACGATCCACGGCGAGGCGGCCAGGTACAGACCCGTGATCAGGGCCAGTGCCTCGACGGCCTGCGCGGCGGGGGTGCTGGTCACCCGCTCGAACCGAGTGCGCATCTCGGCGAGGTCGGGGTGGTGCTCGATGCTCGGATGGGTGGTCATGGCTGGCCGCCTCCTACTGAGAAGCCTTTATGTGCCATTTACCCCATTATGTTCCGCTTATCCGCGCCACTTGGCCAACCGGGGATTCCGGCTCCTTCACAGCACCCCGACCGCCCGCAGGGCCCGGATCTGCGCCGCGCCCGGCAGCGCCGGGACGTAGAGGTAGCAGATGCCGCCGCTGCCCGAGGTGACCTTGCCGGCGGTTGCCGTGCGCTTGGTGCGCAGCCAGATCGTCTCCCACTCGGCGCGCTTGTAGACGCGGCGGACGGCGGGGTTGTCGGGCGCGTGGGGGTCGTTGGCGATCACGTCCCCGGCGGCGGTGAAGCCGACCACGGTCATCAGGTGGCCCGCGGTGCCGTAGCCCGCGCCCGTGAGCTCCTCCCGGCGGAAGGACTGGGAGGTGATGACCGGGATGCCGGCCCTGACCAGGGTCTCCAGGTCGGTCAGCGACGTGAGGCGGGTGACGACGCCGGCGAGCTCCCGGTACGTGGCGGCGTACGCGGCGTTGAACGGCCAGTTGCCGCAGCCCTTGTAGGCGGCGTCGTAGGTGGAACGGGCCGCGTGGCAGATCTGCGGGTCGGAGTAGCCCGGCTTCACCCAGGTCAGGGCTGTGGCGCTGGCCTTGCGGCCCCAGAACTCGACGACCATCTGGGAGGAGGTGGGGCTGCACCAGGCCTCGCCGCCGTTGTCGTACTCGGGGTACCGGCCGATGTGGACCTCCTGCGAGTAGCGCGGGACCTTCAGCTCGTGGGCCGTGCCAGAGGGGGCGGAGGCGGGGACGGTGAAGCGGTCCGGGACGTCGGAGGCCATCGCGCCCGCCAGCCACACCGTGGGGCCGCGGTCGGCGCCCGGCCTGCGGTGGAGGGTCAGGCGCAGCTGCCAGTCCGTGATCCGCAGGCCGGCGGCCGCGGCGGGGGCGTCGATGGCCAGGGCGTCGGTCCAGACCGTGGACTTGCCGTCGGTCTGGCCGTCCACGGAGGTGCGGCGGATGTCGCCGTCGCGGGAGGCCCACCGGCCCATCACGTACCAGGGGCTGACGGCGCCGTCGGTGTAGGTGCCGCGCAGTTCGATCTGGATCCAGGTGCCGGCCGGGGTACGGGCGTTCCAGGAGGCGATGGCCTCGGTGGCGGGCACGGTGGAGCGGTGCACCGGGGAGGTCCAGGTCGCGTACTCCCAGGTGCTCTTCTTCCCGGTGTGCGGATCGGCGTACTCGGTGCGGCCGGCGGCCGTCCCGATCTCCAGGCCGGGGCGGGCGCCGGGGACGGCGGTGGTGCCGCGGTGAGTGCCGGCCCGCCAGTGGTCGTACGAGAACCAGAAGCGGTTGTCGACGGTACGGCCCTGCGCCCGCGGGGTGGGCGCGGCGGAAGCGGAGGCGCTGCCGCCGGAGAAGGTGGCGGCGGTGGCCGCGGTGGCGACCGCGAGTGCGGCGACGAGTACGGCCCTGCGTGGCGTGGGTGCGGTCATCGCGAGGTTCCCCCGGGGTGGGTCGGCGCTTCGGTGGCTTCACCCTTCCAGTTCCCGGCCGTCGCGGACCGAAGCCACGGGTCGTGTCGGGCTTGTCTACGCTGGTCGGGTGGAGCCACACCAGTCACTTGAGTCACTCGCACGGGAGCTCGCCGCGCTGCCGCTCTCCCTCGGCCCAGTGCGCCTGATCGCCATCGACGGGCACGCCGGATCGGGGAAGAGCACCTTCGCGGGCCGGATCGCCCGGGCGCTGGGCGGTGCGCCCGTGCTGCACCTGGACGACGTGGCCACCCACGAGGAGCTCTTCGGCTGGGAGGAGCGGCTGCGCGCGCAGGTGCTGGAGCCGCTCGCCGCCGGACGGCCCGCCCACTGGGCCCCGTACGACTGGGTGGAGCGCCGCTTCGGGCCCGATCGGCTGCTGGAGCCCGCGCCGGTGCTCCTGGTCGAGGGGGTCGGCGCCGGGCGGCGGGCGCTGCGCCCGCATCTGGCGCGGCTCCTGTGGATGGAGACGCCGCGTGCGCAGTCCTGGCTGCGGGGGCGAAACCGGGACGGGCATGAACTTTCCGACTTCTGGGACGGATGGGAGCGCGCGGAGCACGCGCACTTCCTCGGTGACCCTTCGCGCCCCTTCGCCGACACCCTGGTACGCCAGAGCGGTACGGGATACGAGTGGACTTCCGGGACAGGAGCGACGGCGGGAACCTCCGCTTCCGTCACCGAGGGTGACGAACTCCCCCGGGCCTGAGCGGCCCCGGATTTCCGCTCCACCGGGCCTCGACCGACCTGCTTGACCTGGGGCCCGCACCGGCCTTACGTTCTGAATGCGCGGCCTTTGCGGCTGCCGCGGACACGAAGCCCCCGATTGTTCCCCCGTGATCGGGGGCTTCGTTCTGCCCGCGAACCCCCTCCCCGAGGGTGTCACGTGAGGCGATCGCGCCCCGATCCTTCACCCTGAGTCACCGGAGGCGCCTGGGGCGCACGCCCAAACGGAGGCTGTCGCGCCCTACGTAAGGTGCGAAACCGCAGGTACGATGCAGCCCTGATTTCAGCAGCGCCAGCCGGGGGCACCGGTCAACTCGCGCGCTCGAAGCGGGGGTTGCCGCGTACCACGGGGGCAGGCTTGTGGGGGACGTGATGGATTTCGGCACGCCGGGCAGCAGGCAAGCCCCGGCCGAACTCGCCTGGCTGCGCGGAGTCGACGCCTGCACCATGGGCGCCTACCCGCAGGCCGAGGAGGAGTTCCGGGCGGCCGTACGACTCGACCCCTCGATGGCGGACGCATGGCTCGGCCTGCACGCGCTGCGGGTCGACACCGGCACCGCGTTATTGCGCATGTACGCGCACCGGGACCGGTTCGGCGAACAGCGGGCCCGGCACCGCAGGATGCTGAACTCCTGGTACTGGCTGGGCTGGTGGGTGCAGCCGGTGCTGGAGAGCCGGCGGGACCTGCTGCTCGCCCACGCCTCGCACTGGCTGGACGGCCGCCACGTGCCCGAGCTGGACCAGGCCCTCGCGGCGCTGCCGCCGGTGGACACCGACGCGCAGGTGCGGTTCCTGCACGCCTGCCGGGCCTACCTGGTCAAGGACTGGGAGCAGCTGGTGCGGCACACCGAGCCGCTGGTGAACGATCCGCTGCTGGGGATCGAGGCCGGGCTGTTCGGCGGGATGGCGCGGGTCCGGCTGGAGATGTACGGGCAGGCGGAGCCGATGCTGGCGGCGGCGCTGATGCGCTGCCGCAGCGAGCAGCCCCAGCGCAAGGAGCTGCGGTACTGGCTGGCGCGGGCGCACGAGGGCACCGGGCGCAGCGCGGCGGCGCTGCCGCTGTACCGGGCGGTGCACCGGGTGGACGCCTCGTTCATGGACACCGCGGCCCGGCTCACGGCCATCGAGGACGGCGACGACACCGACGGCATGGCCGATCTGGCGGGCCTGGCGGGGTACGCCGGGTACGGGGGCTACGGCGGACACGGCCCGTCCCCGGCCGGCGGGGACTTCGCGGCGGTCGCGCTGGGCGGCGGGCCCGTCCAGGACATCGCCGCGGACGGCCAGGTGGAGCCGGACCCGCTGGCGCCGCCCACTCCCCCGGCGGGACGGGCGGAGGGCGCACGGCGCAAGGTGTCCGTCCCGCCGCAGGGCGCGCCCGAGGGCCTGCCGGCCGGGCCGGCCGATCCGGCGGCCCTCGCCGAGGCGCTGGCGGAGCTGGAGCGGATGGTGGGACTGGAGCCGGTCAAGCGGCAGGTGAAGGCGCTCTCCGCGCAGCTCCACATGGCGCGGCTGAGGGCAGGGCAGGGGCTGCCGGTGCAGCCGCCGAAACGCCACTTCGTCTTCTCTGGGCCGTCGGGCACGGGCAAGACGACGGTGGCGCGGATCCTGGGGCGGGTCTTCTACGCGCTGGGGCTGCTGGGCGGCGACCATCTGGTGGAGGCCCAGCGGGCGGACCTCGTGGGCGAGTTCCTCGGGCAGACCGCGGTGAAGGCGAACGAGCTGATCGATTCGGCGATCGGCGGGGTGCTGTTCGTGGACGAGGCGTACTCGCTGTCGAACTCGGGCTACAGCAAGGGCGACGCGTACGGCGACGAGGCGCTGCAGGTGCTGCTGAAGCGGGCCGAGGACAACCGGGACCACCTGGTGGTGATCCTGGCGGGCTACCCGGCCGGGATGGACCGGCTGCTGGCCGCCAATCCGGGGCTGTCCTCGCGGTTCACCACCCGGGTGGACTTCCCCAGCTACCGGCCGCTGGAGCTGACCGCGATCGGCGGGGTGCTGGCGGACTCGAACGGGGATCGCTGGGACGAGGAGGCGCTGGAGGAGCTGCGCAGCATCAGCGGGCACGTGGTGGAGCAGGGCTGGATCGACGAGCTCGGGAACGGGCGGTTCCTGCGCACGCTGTACGAGAAGAGCTGCGCGTACCGGGATCTGCGGCTGGCGGGTTTCGCGGGGGAGCCGTCGCGGGACGATCTGTCGACGCTGCGGCTGCCGGATCTGATGCAGGCGTACGGGGAGGTGCTGTCGGGGCGGGGGCCGCAGGAACGGCCGGAGCCGCCCTTGTGACCCCGGCGGTGTGCGGGGTGCCGCTGCGCGGAGCCGTCTCCCCGCCCCGCCCTTTCTCCGTTTCCCGGAAATCCGCCCCGGACCCGTACGTGCGCTGCGCGCCCGTGCCCTCAAACGCCGGGCGGGCTGGAACATCCAGCCCGCCCGGCAGCGGCTACGCGCCCCGGACGTAGGCCCGGTGAGACGGGTCGCGGACTTCGCCGACCAGCATTTCCAGGACATCCTCCAGGGTGACCAGGCCGAGGACCCGGCCGCTCTGGTCCGCGACCTGGGCCAGGTGGGTGGCGTCGCGGCGCATGACGCCGAGCGCGTCGTCCAGGGGGACGGTCGCGCACAGCGTGGTCATCCGGCGCCAGACCCGCTGGGGAACGGCCCGCTCCCGGTCCTCCAGGTCCAGTACGTCCTTGACGTGCAGGTAGCCCATGAAGGCGCCGCTGTCGGCACGGACGGGGAACCGGGAGTATCCGGTGCGCACCGTCAGCTGCTCGATCTGGCGCGGGGTGACGGCGGGGCCGACCGTGACCAGGCGGTCCCGGTCGAGGAGGACGTCGGTGACGGGGCGGCTGCCCAGTTCCAGGGCGTCCTCCAGCCGCTCCTGCTCGACCGGCTCCAGGAGCCCGGCCTGCCGGGAGTCCTTGAGGAGCCGGCCCAGCTGGGCGGAGGTGTAGACGGCCTCGACCTCGTCCTTGGGTTCGACCTTGAAGAGCTTCAGGACGAGCTTGGCGCAGGCACCGAGCGCGGTGGTGACCGGTCCGCAGACGCGGGCGAAGGCGACCAGGCCGGGGCTGAACCACAGGGCGGTCTTCTCGGGGGCGGCCATCGCGAGGTTCTTGGGGAGCATCTCGCCGATGACCAGGTGCAGGAAGATCACGGCGGCGAGCGCGACGGCGTAGCCGAGGGGGTGGATCAGGCCCTGCGGTACGTGGACGGCATGGAAGACGGGCTCCAGCAGCCGGGCCACGGTGGGTTCGGCGACCGCGCCGAGGGTGAGGGAGCAGATGGTGATGCCGAACTGCGCGGCGGCCATCATGCGGGGCAGGTTCTCCAGGCCGTGGAGCACCTGTCGGGCCCGCTTGGAGCTCGCCGCGAGGGGCTCGATCTGGCTGCGCCGTACGGAGACGAGTGCGAACTCGGCGCCGACGAAGAAGCCGTTGGCGAGGACCAGGAGCAGGGCGAAGAGGAGCTGGAGCGCGTTCATCGGGCGGCGCCTTCCAGCTCGGCGTGCTGCGGGGCGGGGTCGCCGTGGCGGCCGGGGCCGAGCACGCCGACGCCGTCGGCCTGCGGGGCGGGCCGGTAGGGGCCGGCCGCGGGCACCGCGGGCAGCGCGGTCATCCGGACCAGGCGCACACGCTCCGCGCGGTTGCGGCCGACGCGGCGGACGGACAGCTTCCAGCCGGGGAGGTCGGCGCGGTCCCCAGGTGCGGGGATCCGGCCCAGCAGGTCGGCGACGAGGCCGGCGACGGTCTCGTAGGGGCCTTCGGGCACCTCCAGGCCTATCCGGCGCAGGGTCTGCACCCGGCAGCTGCCGTCGGCCTCCCAGGAGGGGCGGCCGTCCTCGGCCGGTACGGCGGCCAGTTCGGGGGTCTCGTCCTCGGCGAGGTCGTGCTCGTCGCGGACCTCTCCGACGAGTTCCTCCACGATGTCCTCCAGCGTGACCACGCCGGCGGTGCCGCCGTACTCGTCGACGACGACGGCCATCGGCTGTTCGCTGCGCAGTCGCTCCAGCAGCGGCTGCACCGGCAGGGAGCCGGGCACCAGCAGCGGGGGGACGCAGATCCGGCTCACGGTGGTGCGGTCGCGTTCGGACTCGGGCACGGCGAGGGCGTCCTTGAGGTGGACCACGCCGGTGACCTCGTCGATGCGGTCGCGGTAGACCGGGAACCGGGACAGGCCCGTGGCGCGGGTCAGGTTCAGCACGTCGGCCGCGGTGGCCGTGTGCTGGAGGGCGCTGACCCTCACCCGGGGGGTCATCACGTGCTGGGCCGTGAGCTCGCCCAGCGAGAGGGTCCGTACGAAGAGGTCGGCGGTGTCCTGTTCGAGGGCGCCGGCCTGGGCCGAATGGCGGACCAGGGAGACCAGTTCCCCGGGGGTGCGGGCGGAGGCCATCTCCTCGGTCGGCTCCACGCCGAGCGCCCGCACGAGGCGGTTGGCCACGGCGTTGAGGCCGGCGATGACCGGCCGCAGGACGCGGGAGAAGGCGTACTGGGGGCCGGCGACGAAGCGGGCCACCTGGAGGGGCCGGGAGACCGCCCAGTTCTTCGGGACGAGCTCGCCGACGACCATCTGGACGGCGGAGGCGAGCAGCATGCCGATGACGACGGCGGCGCCGGTGACGGCTCCCTCGGGGAGGCCTGTCGCGGTGAGCGGCCCGGCCAGCAGTGCGGCGAGGGCGGGCTCGGCGAGCATGCCGACCACGAGGGAGGTGATGGTGATGCCGAGCTGGGTGCCGGAGAGCTGGAAGGACAGCTCCCGCAGGGCCTTGACGACCGTACGGGCACGGCGGTCGCCTTCGGCTGCGGCGCGCTCGGCGTCGGGACGCTCCACGGTGACGAGGCCGAACTCGGCGGCCACGAAGAAACCGTTGGCGAGGATCAGGGCGAAAGCCGCCCCGAGCAGGAGTAGCGGGATGGTCATGCCGCCGCCTCCGTGGGGAGGGCGGCGCGGGTATTACCGGACGATCCGTCCATTGCTGGAGGGAGTCACTCCTCAAGTTGCAGGTGCCCACGGACCACGGGGTCCCAAGGCCGGTGGGAGGGCGCACTGCTGCGCCCCGCCACCAGGGTAGTCATTGAGATCCCGGCCGCAACGGTACGCAGCGACGAGGATCGGACGGCTCAGTGGTCGTTTGTGCCGGTTCCGCGGCTCTCGGCGAGGGCGCGCAGGGCGCGGGCGTCGCCGATCGCCTGCTGCTTGGCGACGCCCGGCTGGATGCCGAGTGCGGGCAGGCTGGTGCCGTCGCTGAGGTCCAGGAACACCCACGGGTCGCCGGGGCGGAGGTTGACCCGCAGGATCTCCGCCCAGGCCAGACGGCGGGTGTTGGTCAGGTTGACGACGGTGACGCCGGCCTCGTCCGCGACCACCTTGGGGCGGCTGAGCAGGACGAGGACGGAGCTCAGCAGGACGGCGACGAAGATGAAGCTGATCCGCTCGCCGGGCTGCAGGCGTTCCAGCGTCACGGCGATGAACGTGATGGTGGCGAACATGGCGAGGCCGACGCCCAGCAGGACGGCCCGGGTGCGGGTCGGCCGGAAGGTGACCGGCAGGGCGGGCGGTACGGGGGGCTGGGCGGCGGACTCGGCCATGGTGCGTTGCCTTCTGGAGGTGGCGTGCGGATCGGGTGGTGGCGTGCCGGTGCGGCACGCCGGGACACCGTCTAGAGGCGGCAGGCGTGGATCGAGGTGGTGAGGATCGCGCGGGCGCCGAGCTCGTACAGGTCGTCCATGATCCGCTGGGCTTCCTTGGCCGGGACCATGGCGCGGACCGCGACCCAGCCCTCGTTGTGCAGCGGGGAGACGGTCGGCGACTCCAGGCCCGGGGTGAGGGCGACCGCGCGCTCCAGGTGCTCGGCGCGGCAGTCGTAGTCCATCATCACGTAGCTGCGGGCCACCAGGACGCCCTGCAGGCGCCGCAGGAACTGCTGGACCTGCGGGTCCTCGCCGTCGGCCCCGTTGCCGCGGATCACGACGGCCTCGGAGGTGAGGATCGGCTCGCCGATGACCTCCAGGCCCGCGTTGCGCAGGCTGGTGCCGGTCTCGACGACGTCCGCGATGATCTGGGCGACGCCGAGCTGGATGGCGGTCTCGACCGCGCCGTCCAGGTGCACGACGGCGGCGTCGATCCCCTTCTCGGCGAGGTGCTTGGCGACGATTCCCTCGTACGAGGTCGCGATCGTCATCCCGTGGAAGTCCTCGGGGCCCTTCGCCGTGCCGGGGGTGGTGGCGTAGCGGAAGGTGGACCGGCCGAAGTTCAGCGGCAGGATCTCCTCGGCGCTGGCGCCGGAGTCGAGCAGCAGGTCGCGGCCGGTGATACCGATGTCGAGCTTCCCGGAGGAGACGTAGATCGCGATGTCCTTGGGGCGGAGGTAGAAGAACTCCACCTCGTTCTCGGGGTCGACGACCACGAGTTCCTTGGACTCCTTGCGCATCCGGTAGCCGGCCTCATGGAGCATCGCCGACGCCGGTCCGGAGAGTGAACCCTTGTTGGGGACGGCGATGCGCAGCATGGGGCTTCCTTTGGTGCGTGGATTACGTGGTTACGGGCGGGTGTGCGTGCCGTGGATCAGAGGTGCACGTAGACGTCGTCGAGGGAGATCCCGCGCGCCACCATCATCACCTGAACGTGGTAGAGCAGCTGGGAGATCTCCTCGGCGGCGGCTTCCTTGCTCTCGTACTCGGCGGCCATCCAGACCTCGGCGGCCTCCTCGACGACCTTCTTGCCGATGGCATGGACGCCCTTGTGGACGAGCTCGGCGGTGCGGGAGGTGCTGGGGTCGCCTTCGGCGGCCTTGAGCTGGAGCTCGGTGAAGAGCTCTTCGAAGCTCTTGGAGGGATTGTTCGCCATGATGGTCCTCAGAATACGGGGTAGCCCGTCGCCACTCAGCGCCAGGGTTCGCTGACGGTGCGCAGGGTCATGGCGGTGGAGACGGCGGCGGTGACCGCTTCGTGCCCCTTGTCCTCGTTCGACCCCTCGAGCCCGGCGCGGTCCAGCGCCTGCTCGTCGTTGTCGCAGGTCAGTACTCCGAAGCCGACGGGGACTCCGGTGTCGATCGACACCTGTACCAGGCCCTGGGTGACGCCCTGGCAGACGTAGTCGAAGTGCGGGGTGCCGCCGCGGATGACCACACCGAGCGCGACGATGGCATCGTAACCGCGACCGGCGAGTACCTTCGCCACGACCGGGAGCTCGAAGCTGCCGGGGACGCGCAGCAGGGTGGGCTCGTCGATGCCCAGCTCGTGCAGGGCCCGCAGGGCTCCGTCGACCAGTCCGTCCATGACCTTCTCGTGCCACTGGGCCGCGATCACGGCGACTCGGAGGTCTCCGCAGTTCTTCACGCTCAGTTCGGGTGCGCCCTTGCCGCTCACAGCTCTGCTCCTCGGTGGTTCGTGGATGTTCGTAGGGGGTGGTGCGTGCGTGGGGTGCGCGCGGGTGCGGTGCGCGCGGTCCTACTGGTTGCCGCAGGCGGACGTGGTCACGGCCCCGTCCAGCCAGGGCAGGTCGTGGCCCATCCGGTCCCGCTTGGTGCGCAGGTACCGCAGATTGTGCTCGCCCGCCTCCATCGGCATCGGCTCCCGGCTGGTGACCTCGATGCCGTGCCGGACGAGGGCGGCGGACTTGTCGGGGTTGTTGGTCAGCAGCCGGACGCTGTGCACGCCGAGGTCGGCGAGGATCTGCGCGCCGGCGCCGTAGTCGCGGGCGTCGGCCGGCAGGCCCAGCTCCAGGTTGGCGTCGAGGGTGTCGCGGCCGCGCTCCTGGAGCTCGTACGCGCGCAGCTTGGACAGCAGTCCGATGCCGCGACCCTCGTGGCCGCGCAGGTAGACGACGATCCCGCGGCCCTCGGTCTTGATCCGCTCCATGGAGGCGTGCAGCTGGGGGCCGCAGTCGCAGCGCTGGGAGGCGAAGATGTCGCCGGTCAGGCACTCGGAGTGCATGCGGACCAGGATGTCGGCGCCGTCGCCGATCTCTCCGTGGACGAGGGCGACGTGCTCGACCCCGTCGACGGTGGAGCGGTAGCCGTAGGCGGTGAAGTCGCCGAAGGCGGTCGGCAGGTTGACCTCGGCCTCGCGGCGCACGGTGGGCTCGGCGGAGCGGCGGTAGGCGATCAGGTCCTCGATGGAGATGATCGTCAGGCCGTGCTTGCGGGCGAAGGGGATCAGCTCGGGCAGGCGCAGCATGACGCCGTCCTCGCCGGCGATCTCCACGATGGCGCCGGCCGGGCGCAGGCCCGCGAGGCGGGCGAGGTCGACGGCGGCCTCGGTGTGGCCGTTGCGGACCAGGACGCCGCCGGGCTTGGCGCGCAGCGGGAAGATGTGGCCGGGGCGGACGAAGTCGCCGGGCTGGGAGACCCCGTCGGCGAGCATCCGCAGGGTGGTGGCGCGGTCGGCGGCCGAGATGCCGGTGGAGACGCCGTGGGCGGCGCTCGCGTCGACGGAGACGGTGAAGGCGGTCTTCATCGACTCGGTGTTGTTCTGAACCATCTGCGGGAGTTCGAGCCGCTCCAGCTCGGGGCCCTCCATGGGGGCGCAGATCAGGCCGCGGCACTCGCTCATCATGAAGGCGACGATCTCGGGGGTGGCCATCTCCGCGGCGATGACGAGGTCGCCCTCGTTCTCGCGGTCCTCGTCGTCGACGACGACGACGGGCCGGCCCGCCGCGATGTCGCGGATGGCCTGCTCGACGGGGTCGAGGCGGAAGGTCTCTTCGGGGATGTCGGGCACGGGCTTGAGGCTGGTCATGCCGTTGCTCCTTCCGGGGCCTGGGCGGCGGTGATGGTGCGCGAGCGCTGGTACCAGTCGTAGGCGCCCCACAGCACGAGGGCGAAGTAGACGACGTAGACGAGGCCGGAGAAGGCCAGGCCGTTGTTGAAGGCGAGGGGGACGCCGACCAGGTCGACGAGGAGCCAGGCGAACCAGAACTCGACGAGGCCGCGGGCCTGGGCGACCATCGCGACGATGGTGCCGACGAAGATGTAGGCGTCGGCCCACGGGCTCCAGGACAGGTCCGGGTAGCGCGTGAACAGGCCGCCGACGGCGAGGGTGCCCGCCGCCGCGCCGGCGAGGAGCAGTCCGCGCTCCTTCCAGCTCGCGGTGCGCACGGCGATGGAGCCGTCCTGGGCCTGCTTGCGGCCGAGCTGCCAGGCGCGCCAGCCCCACACGGCCACGCCGATGACCAGGAGCTGCTTGCCGACGCCGCCGGCGAGGTGGGCGGAGGCGTAGGCGGCGATGAGGATCAGGCCGGAGAGCAGCTGGGCGGGCCAGGTCCATATGGAGCGGCGCCAGCCGAGGGCGAGTGCGGCCAGGCCCATGAGGTTGCCGATCATGTCGGACCAGATGACCTTCTGGCCGAAGACGGTGAAGGCCTCCGCGTTGAGCCAGGACAGGGCGGTCACCGGTCGTCTCCCGTCGCGTGCAGCGGGTCCACGCCGGCGGCGAGCAGGCGCTCGACGTACTTCGCGAGGACGTCGACCTCCAGGTTGACCGGGTCGCCGGACTGCTTGATGCCGAGCGTGGTCAGCGCGAGGGTGGTGGGGATGAGGCTGATGGTGAACCAGTCGGCCGCTGCCTCGACCACGGTCAGGCTGACGCCGTCGACCGTGATGGAGCCCTTCTCGACCACGTAGCGGGAGAGGTTCTCCGGGAGGGCGACCTTGACGATCTCCCAGTGCTCGGAGGGGGTCCGGGAGAGGATCTCGCCGGTGCCGTCCACGTGCCCCTGGACCAGGTGGCCGCCGAGCCGACCGCCGAGGGCCATCGGGCGTTCCAGGTTGACCCGGGAGCCCTCGGTCAGGGCGCCGAGGCTGGAGCGGTTCAGGGTCTCCTGCATGACGTCCGCGGTGAACTCGCCTTCGGCGGTCTCCACGACGGTCAGGCAGACGCCGTTGACCGCGATCGAGTCGCCGTGCTTGGCGCCCTCGGTGACGAGGGGGCCGCGCAGCCGGAAGCGGGAGGCTTCCTGGAGCTCCTCGACGGCGGTGACCTCGCCCAGTTCTTCGACGATTCCGGTGAACACTCAGTGCTCCTTGGTGGCGGTGGGGCTGGCGGTGGGGGTGGGGGTGCCGGCCGTGGCCGGTACTGCGGTGACGCGGAGATCGGGGCCGATGCGGACGGCCTCGGTGAGGTCGAGGCGCAGCGCGGCGGAGATGTTGGTGATGCCGGCGTCGGCGAGGGCCGCGGGGCCGGCGCCGAGCAGGGCCGGGGCGAGGTAGCCGATGACGCGGTCGACGGCTCCGGCTTCGAGGAACGCTCCCGCCAGGGTGGGGCCGCCTTCCAGCAGGACGGAGCGCACGCCGCGGGCATACAGGCCGGCGAGCAGGTCGGGGACGCCGATGCGGCCGTCGTGCAGGGGCAGCCGGAGCAGCTCGACGCCGGGCAGGTGCCGGGTGTCGGCGTCCTCGCCCACGACGAGCAGCGTGGGCGCGGCGTCGTCGAGGACGCGGGCGGTCGGCCGGACCTGTGCGCGGGCGTCGAGGGCGACCCGCAGCGGCTGGGTCGCGCCTTCCACGCCGCGCACGGCGAGGTGCGGGTCGTCGGCGCGCAGGGTGCCGGAGCCGACGACGACGGCGTCGGCCTCGGCGCGCAGCCGGTGGACGTCGCCGCGGGACTCGGCGGAGCTGATCCAGCGGCTGCTGCCGTCCGCGGCGGCGCTGCGGCCGTCGAGGGTGGCGGCGTACTTCCAGGTGACGTGCGGGCGCCCGAGCCGTACGGAGGTCAGCCAGGCGGCGTTGCCCTCCTCGGCCCGGTCCGCGAGCAGCCCGCCGGTGGTGTCGATCCCGGCGGCGCGCAGCGTCGCCGCGCCGCCGCTCGCCTGCTGGTTCGGGTCGGAGACGGCATAGACCACGCGGGTGATCCCGGCGTCGATCAGGGCCTGTGCGCAGGGCCCCGTACGGCCGGTGTGGTTGCAGGGTTCGAGGGTGACGTAGGCGGTGGCGCCGCGGGCGGCCTCGCCGGCCGCGCGCAGGGCGTGGACCTCGGCGTGCGGGCCGCCGGCCTGCTGGTGCCAGCCCTCGCCCACGACCGTGCCCGAGGCGTCGGTGATGACGCAGCCGACGACCGGGTTGGGGCTGGTGGAGCCGAGTCCGCGTGCGGCGAGCTCGACGGCTCGGCGCATGGCGCGGACGTCCGCATCGGGTGCTGCGTGCGCGGCGTGGTTCGCCACCGGGTCCTCCTGCCTCATCGGGCACGGACTCCGGGGCCTGTCGGGATACGACAGATGAAGCGGTACAGCACACACGGGTACGCCGAGGCCGAAAAACGGTCCGATCAGGCATGTCCACAGGGATATGCCGATGAACCGCCGACGGCGGCGTACCGGTGACTGGCCCGCCGCGCACTGCCTCCCATCCGGACTTTAACCGTCGGTCCAGGAATCTCACCTGGTCAACCGGCCGCTGGCTGCGGACGGGTCGCGGACTATAACCGCCGGTTCGGAATTACACCGACCCCGGAGTGCGCTGCTTACTGGTACTGAAGCCAGTCTGCCACGGGTGATCGGCGGCCATGCGAGTGATGCGGTGTGGCCTGGCTCACAGGAGGGGTGGGTCGATCCGGACTTTGTCAAGTGGACGGGGATTGGTCCAGACCTATTGACGGGCTGGTCTAGTCCTCTTAACGTTCCCTTCAACTTCCCGGGAACAGCCCGTCAGATGTGCGCACGTCACGGGCCAACAAGCTGCTGCACCAGTCCTGTTGCTTCAAGTTGTGTCCACTTGTGTCCTGCATCCTCCCCTCCCCAGGAGGCACAATGCTGTCCCCCACACGTACGAGAGCGATGCTCCTGGCATCCGGCGCCGCAATCGCCGGACTGCTGGTGGGCGGGCTCTCGGCGGGCGTTTCGCACGCGGCCGACAACGAGAGCTGTCGCCCCGACGGGCTGTACAAGACGGCCGGCGTCGACGTGCCGTACTGCTCGGTCTACGACTCCGAAGGCCGCGAGAAGATGGGCGCCGACCACCAGCGCCGCGTCATCGGATACTTCACCGGCTGGCGCACCGGCAAGAACGGCGAGCCGGCGTACCTGGCCCACAACATCCCGTGGTCCAAGGTCACCCACCTGAACTACGCGTTCGCCCATGTGGGTGCCGACAACAAGATCTCGGTCGGCACGGACAACGTGAACAACGCCGCCACCGGGATGACGTGGCCCGGCGTGGCGGGCGCCGAGATGGACCCGGCCCTCCCCTACAAGGGCCACTTCAACCAGCTGACGAAGTTCAAGAAGCAGTACCCGGACGTCAAGACGCTGATCTCGGTCGGCGGCTGGGCGGAGACCGGCGGCTACTTCGGGGACGACGGCAACCGCGTCGCGTCCGGCGGCTTCTACTCGATGGCCACCAACGCCGACGGCTCCGTCAACCAGGCCGGCATCGACACCTTCGCCGACTCCTCGGTGGAGTTCATCCGCACGTACGGCTTCAACGGCGTCGACATCGACTACGAGTACCCGACCACCATGAAGGACGCGGGCAACCCGCTGGACTGGCAGCTGGCCAACGCCCGACGCGCCGGACTGGTGCAGGGCTACGCGGCCCTGATGAAGTCCCTGCGCGAGAAGCTCGACCGCGCGGGCGCCGCCGACGGCAAGCACTACCTGCTCTCCGTCGCCGCCCCCTCCTCCGGCTACCTGCTGCGGGGCATGGAGACCTTCCAGGTCCAGAAGTACCTGGACTACGTCAACATCATGTCCTACGACCTGCACGGCGCCTGGAACGAGTACGTCGGCCCCAACGCCTCGCTCTTCGACGACGGCAAGGACGGCGAGCTCGCCGCCGCGGGCGTCTACTCCACCTCCCAGTACGGCGGCATCGGCTACCTCAACACCGACTGGGCCTACCACTACTTCCGCGGCTCCATGCCGGCCGGCCGCATCAACATCGGCCTGCCCTACTACACCCGCGGCCACAAGAACGTGCAGGGCGGCACCGACGGCCTGTGGGGCAAGGCCCCCGCGACCACCTGCCCGGCCGGCGCGGGCCTGACCAAGTGCGGTGACGGCGCGGTCGGCATCGACAACCTGTGGCACGACAAGGACACCAACGGGGCCGAGTCCCCTGCGGGCTCCAACCCGATGTGGCACGCCAAGAACCTGGAGAAGGGCGTCGTCGGCGACTACGTCACCCAGTACGGCTTCCCGGCGAACACCACGCTGACCGGCACCTACGTCCGCAAGTACGACTCCACCCTGGTGGCGCCGTGGCTGTGGAACGCGCAGAAGAAGGTCTTCCTCTCCACCGAGGACGAGCAGTCGGTGCGCGCCAAGGCCGACTACGTGGTGAACAAGGGCATCGGCGGCACGATGGTGTGGGAGCTCGCGGGCGACTACTCCTACAACGCGGCCAAGGGCCAGTACGAGATGGGCGACACGCTCACCGACGCGATGTACCAGAAGTTCAAGTCGGCCTCCCCGTACGGCGCGAAGAAGGCGGGCGCGGCGCTGCCCGCCCAGGCCGTGAACATCAAGACGGAGTTCACCGAGTTCAAGCTGGGCGACTCCAACTACCCGCTCACCCCGAAGCTCAAGATCACCAACAACACGAACACGACGCTGCCCGGCGGCACCGAGTTCCAGTTCGACTACGGCACCTCGGCCCCGGACAACGCCTCCGACCAGTCGGGCTTCGGCACGAAGGTGATCAGCAGCGGCCACACCGGCACCAACGTCGGTGGCCTGAAGGGCGACTTCCAGCGGGTCTCGCTGAAGCTCCCGGCCTGGCAGACGCTGGCTCCCGGCGCCTCGGTCGACCTGGCGTTCAACTACTACCTGCCGGTCTCCACGCCCTCCAACTGGACGGTGAACATCTCCGGCACCACCTACGCGCTTGCCGGGGACCTGGCGCGCGGCACCACGGTGACGGAACCGGGCGGCACCCAGCCCCCGACCACCCCGCCGACGACTCCCCCGACCACGCCGCCCACCACCCCTCCGCCGACGGGCGGGACCTGCACCAGCCCGGCGTACGTGGCCGGCACGGTCTACAACAGCGGCAACGTCGTCTCCCACAAGGGCCGCAACTGGAAGGCCCAGTGGTGGACGCAGAACGAGGAGCCCGGCACCACCGGTGAATGGGGTGTCTGGAAGGACCAGGGCGCCTGCTGACCCTGGCTCCGGATCCGTGAGCGGCAGTCCGTGAGCGGCGGTGCGGTCCGAGAGGCGTGAGGACCCGGTGGCCCGGCGGCCACCGGGTCCTCGCACGTGCCTAGGCTGGTCCGGTGAGCACCCATGTCGCCGCCCCCGCCGCGGACTTCGAGAAACACCGGCCCCGGATGTTCGGCATCGCCTACCGCATGCTCGGCTCCGCCGCGGAGGCCGAGGACGCCGTGCAGGACGCGTACCTGCGCTGGGCGGCGGCGGACCGCGAGGACGTGGAGCACCCGGGGGCCTGGCTCGCCAAGGTCGTCACGAACCTGTGCCTCAACAGCCTCACCTCGGCGCGGGCCCGGCGCGAGGCGTACGTCGGCCCCTGGCTCCCGGAACCCGTCCTCACCGCGGACGGGACGCTCGGCCCGCTGCAGTCGGCGGAGCAGCGGGACTGCGTGTCCATGGCCCTGCTGGTGCTGCTGGAGCAGCTCACGCCGGTCGAGCGGGCGGTGTACGTCCTGCGCGAGGCCTTCGCCTACGGCCACCGGGAGATCGCCGGGGTCCTGGACCTCACCGAGGCCAACTGCCGTCAGCTCTACCGGCGCGCGGCGGGCCGGGTGGCCGCGGACCGGGCCGCCGCGCCGGAGCCGCGCTTCGATGCGGACCCCGAGCGGTGGCAGAGCCTGGTGGAGACCTTCCTGACCGCGGCGCGCGACGGGGACCTGGCCCGGCTGGAGGGCCTGCTGACGGCCGACGTGCGGTACGTGTCCGACGGCGGCGGCGTGGTCGGTGCGGCGCTGCGGCCGGTCCTCGGGCGGGACAAGGTCGCGCGGTTCTCGATCGGCGTGCTGGAGAAGTTCGCGTCGGGCCTGCCGGTCAGCGTCGCGGAGGTCAACGGCTCGCCCGCGCTGCTCTTCGGCGAGGTGGCGGTGCTCTTGGTGGAGTTCGAGAATGGCCTGGTCAGCACCATCAGTACGGTGGTCAACCCGGAGAAGCTGGCATTCCTCCGGCGGCAGCTGTCACATTCCTGAGGGCTGTCCGGTCTCCCCTGCTGAAGTGACGTTCCCAGCGAAGGGCGGGACCCATGACCACCATCCTCGTCACCGGAGGCACCGGAACCCTCGGCAGGCTGCTCGTCGGCCGGCTGCGGGAGGCGGGCCACGAGGTCCGCGTACTGAGCCGGCACTCCCCCGACCATCCGGTCGACCTGCACGACGGGCGCGGGCTGGACGCGGCGATGGCGGGCTCGGAGGTGGTGGTGCACTGCGCGAGCAACACGCGCAACGCGGGCAAGGGCGACGACGAGGCCGCCGGCCACCTGATCGCGGCGGCCCGGCGGGCGGGGACCGTGACGAACGTCGTCTACATCTCGATCGTAGGCGTGGACGTGGTCCCGCTCGGCTACTACAAGCGGAAGCTGCGGGTGGAGCGGCTGCTGGAGGAGTCCGGGCTGGGCGTGACGATCCTGCGCACGACGCAGTTCCACGACTTCGTGGCGATGGTGACGGACGCGGCGGCGAAGCTGCCGGTCCTGCCGGTGCCGATGCCGAGCGGGGTACGGGTGCAGCCGATCGCCGTCGGGGAGGTCGCGGACCGCATGGCGGAACTGGCGGTCCCGACCCCGTCGGGCCGCGTCCCGGACATGGGCGGGCCGGAGATCCGCACCCTCCCCGAGCTGGCCCGCACCTACCTTTCGGCGACGGGCCGCCGCCGCCGGGTGATCCCCCTCCGGCTGGCGGGCAAGGCGTACGCGGGCTTCAGGCGGGGCGGCAACCTGGCCCCGTCCCACGCGGTGGGCCGGGTGACGTTCGCGGAGTTCCTGGCGCAGCGGGGGCGGTAGGAGAGGCCCTCCCGCCCGGCCGGGGCCTCGCCCCCTGCGCACCCCCGCTCCGGGGCCGGCGGTCGCCCACCCACCTGCCGGCAGTCAGCGTTTCCCGAGCGGGCGACCAGGTCCGCAACCGGGTCCGGCACGGCAGCCGGGGCGGCCGCCCGCCGGCCTTCGACACGCAGGTTCCACGGGCACCGCAACGTCGCGGAACGGTGCTTCGACCGCTTGACGCATGGGCAGGGCATCGCCACCCCGTACGGCAGGACTGCCCGCTCCTGCCGAACGGCCGTCGCCCTCGCACCGCTCCTGATACGCGCGTCACTCGTTGACGACAACTCCCGATCGGCTGTTCACCGTTGATACTGCAGAGCGTCGGCACCTGCGGCGATGACCTCGGCGAGCCGGTTGGCGAAGGCCGCGTTGCATCCTCCGAGCCGGACGAAGCCGTGGCCCGCCACCGGCCCGTCGTTGCACAGAGAGGGAAGGGTCAGGTCCGCGAGCGCGAGCGCCGCCTGGAGGTTGGTGACAGCGTCTTCGCCGGCCTGGTAGGCGGCGTCCTGGCGCCGCTTGTACTGGATTCGTTCGGCGTGGGTCATTTCGTACACCATGATTCCGACCTCTCGTGGTAGGCGTGGGAGGTGATGCGCCGGAGCGCGTCGTGAATTCGGTTCGGTCCATAGAGGTGTGACCCCGGCCCGGTGCGCCGCCCCTGGGCACACGGCTCCCGGGGGGCGCGGCGCTGATCGCCTTCGCCGGCACATTCGCTGCAGATCCCGACGGCAGGGGCCTCCCCTTCCGGGCATGACCATGCCCAAGGCGCGTCGCTCGGATGTGCGGCAGCATCCGGACGGCCGGGGTGCGCCATGCGGTCTGAGCTGCAGCGCGGTGAGCGGGTCCAGGCCCGGGCCGCGAGGGAACAAGGACGTAGACCGTCGGGCTGAGTCTGCACATCGCCCGTGACCATCGGTTTCGATCTTCGTTTCAAAGGTGCAGGCGAGAACCCCTTTGACGCGTGGGAAGGACCGGGTTGTCCAGGAAGTTGGCGGCCGTCACCGCCTCCGCCCTTCGCGGTCGCCGCCCACGGGACGCTCCGCCCCCGCGCGTCGTGGTCCGCCGGCGCCGTTCCCGCCGGGACACCTGCTCAGGAATCCCACTCCATCGCCCGCACGACGCGCCCGCCGGGCAGGTGCAGGAAACCCCTCACCCGGGCGGCGGATCGACCCCTGCGGCGGAGTACGCGGCTGCGGTGTGGCGGCACCGTCGCGCCCTCCGCATTCAGCGTCGACACCTCATCTCCTCGGCGCAAGGGCTGTCGGCCGGTCGGACTCCACCGACGGTACGGACTTGAGCGCCCGGCCCTCCCGCAGGAGTTCACCGACTCCTGCCGAACCGACAACCGAAGAACCCCGAGGCCGGCCCCCCGCCGTCGGCACGGCATCGACCGTCGTTCCGGTGCCCCGGCGCTCCCTCGCGTCTCACAGCAGCCGCAACCCACCGCCCAAGCCGAGAGCCGCAGCCCTGACCTGCGCACGTGACACCGCCGCACCCGTACGACCGTCATACGTCGTACCCGAATCTGCGACCGCTGGACGGAGTGCGGACGGCCCGTTTCTCTTCCACGGAGTAGCCGCGAGCGACACCTTCCTGACTGCGCCCGGCCGTCACCGTTTGCCCAAGCGCAGAGGCGGGCGGGTTCCGGTGCCGTGGAGCGGCCTGGCGGGGCGGCCGCGTGAGTGTGATCTGGCGGACCAGCTGCTGGAAGCAGGCCAGCGCTGCGACGGCGGGAAGGGCGGACGCCGTCCCGGCGGCGAGCGTTCTGGGTGCCTGGGCCACGCACAGAAGCGTGGCCAGGGTGGAGAACAGCAGCACGATGGACCAGGAATGAAGCGCGCGGCGCTGGTGCAGCGCGGATCTGAGGATGGACAGGGAGGCGACCATCCAGGGGCCGTAGATCAGCAGGGGCCACCAGCCGACCACGTCGCGGGCCGCGTGGAGTCCGGCGCTGTGGCGAAGGGCGTCGCAGATGGCCAGCCCACTCAGCATGCTCACCACCGCAGCGATGACGGCGACCAGCACGGCGGTGAACAGGCTGCCCGTTTGCAGCAGGGTCGCCACCGGCGACTTCGACGGGTTCCGTCGGTGCCCGCTGGAGGTCTGTCTGGGTGGCCGCTCGGCAGGGGCGTGCTTCAGCCCTGCGACGAGGCCGATGGCACCGACCGTGCCACCGGTGTCGTCGAAGCCGACGTGGCTGAGCGGCTCCGGCTGCCCGGGGGCAGCACTCTCCTGGAGAAGGATGGCGAGCTCTTCCGCCGGATCCCACGGCCGATGCGGCTCGCCGAGCCCGCCGAGCGGCTGCTCGGGGGGGTGGTGCTGTGCGTGGTCCGGCAGGCCCCAGAACGCGGTGGTGTCGGGCTGGGGGTGGGGGCCGTGGATGTCCGGGTATCCGTACGACTCAAACACGGGAGCTGCCGCCCGAGTGCTCGTCGACCGGCGTCGTAGGCGGTGCGGTGCTCTCCGACCGCTGGTCGAACTCGAACTGGATCATGCTCATCGTGACGAGGAAGTCCTCAAGGACCGAGGACGAGTACCTCAGATCGATTTCCAGGCTGTCGTGTTCCAGCGTTGCGTTCCTGGCCTGGCTGGAGCCGGTTGAGCGTGGAGTGAAAGTCCACTTTCCGATCCGGGTGACCCCGGCGTGAAAGTCGCCCCCCTGTCCGCCTTCTTCTGCAGGCCTACGGAAGAAGGATGGGGGCTTTGCTGTTGTCATATTCCATAAACGCTGTCGATGTTGGTCAGGGTATGCGCCATCCGGGTGATGGATGACAGACGCACAAACGTTCCCTGCCTTTTGCAGTTTCTGCAAACGCTACAGGAGCGCGGTAGTCATGCCCTGCCGCTGCGCCCCGCCGCAGCGCGAGGGGACGATCAGCGGCGGGCCGATGCAGGCCCCGAGCGCGGCACGCCCGTCCAGCGGCGCCCTCATGCATCGCGGAATGCGTCTGCACATGTCGCCGACTCCCGCCGCGGGCCACCCTCGGACATATTTTCATTCCTCACCGCCGAGCCCTGTCGCCGCCCCCATCGGCTTCGCCTCCCTGGCATCAGACGGCCACCGCCCCGCATGAGCGCGCCGATCGTCGGCCCGGGGGCCGCTGAGCCGGCTACAGCCCCTGCTCCGGCCACCCCCGGCCGTCGGCTGATCATCAGGAGAAAGACTGAGATGCCAAGGCCGGCGGATTGCTGCACATGGCTGCAATCAGGAGGGACGGCGCAACCCGGCATATGCCCCTGCGTTATGCCGGACGATCGCCGGGGGCTCCAGTCGCGTGCGCCCCCCTTTACATCAGCCTTTGAAAGGACTGGTTGTGGGAGACATCTTCCTGTGGATCGTACTGATCTCCACCGTGCTGGGCACAGGTTGCACCGCCTTGACGGCATCAGGGACTGGCCGCCTGTGGCACGTGGACGCCCTTGAACTGAGGCGCCACCAACACTTCAGGCGCGTCCTGTCCTGCCATGTTGACGCCATCCGGCTGTCTCGCCGGAAAGCCGCGCCACCGGCACAGCCCGGAGAGGAGCCCGCCGGCGTCTCGCCCTGCCTGGGTGTGGAGCCGTTCCGGGTCGTCCACGAGCCGTGTCCGCCGCCCTTCACGCGAGACCTCTACGGCAGTGCCCCTTCACACCGCCGCCGGCCGGCTCCGGTCGCCGAATGACCGTACCTCCGACACCCCGCCGCACTTCCGTACCTCCAGGAGCCGGCAGGCGTGTCACGTGTCCTGTCGGCCACCGACGCCGTCGCCCTGTCGCGATGCGCCGTCGCCCGAAGAGCCCGACGATCACGGTCGGCGTCCCACGCAATTCCACACACCGGCAGGTCGCTCGTCGAGCCGGCCCTCCCAGGCAAGCGCACCCGGCTGAGAGGGGGCACCGATATCACTGAATCCCTTAAAAAACCCCGGCAATCCGCACACGGACGATCGCGCAAAAAACCCCGGCAATCTGCACATTGCTGAACTCTCGCCGCACCATTGAACGCCGCTAAACCTGGGATGATCTGCCTAATTCCTGTTCGACGCACCTCTGCGCTACGCGTTTGGGGAAATAGCGAGAGGGCCAAGAAAATAAATATGATCCACCTACTTCTGCGAGGCCCCCCTGGTCGGCATCGGCCGACGGTGCCCGGGTCTTCGAGCTCATCCGCACAGAGTCCACGAGAAGGGTTGCGTAAGCATGGCCCCCTGCGATGACCTGTCCGATCGCGGCCCGTGGCCGGCCGCCCGGCGCCGTGTCCGCCTGGCGGCGGCACGGGTGGTGAACACGGTGCGGACGGCGCTGATGCAGGTGACACGCCGCCTCGCTGAAACAGGCATGGGCGGCGCGGTCACCCCGTCCCGGACGAGAATAGGCTCGATACGGGTACTCCAGGACGAATACAGGGCGGGCTTCCCCCTGCCCCCGCCTCATCCGGCGAGCGCCGCGAGCGACCTCCACGAATGCCCCTGGTGCCTCTCCCTCGGAAATCCCCATACGCCCGGCCCGGCCGACCCTGCCGAGCACTGATGGTGACGGCGTCCGTACGGGCTGCGATGCACGCCACCGCCCGCCTGCTCGAGGCCACCCCGCTGCCGTGTGAATGCCCGGCTCCCTCAGGCCCCGCCCCCTACCCCCCGAACAGCACCTTCTGGGCCGCCTCCCGCGCCGCCAGTCTGGCTCCCGCCAGGACCGCCGGGTCGCCCAGGGCCGTGGCGCGGACCTCCGTCGGGACCGGGGTCAGTTCCGCCAGGCGGCGGGCGACCCGGGCGGCCAGGGCAGGGCCGCCCGCGCGGCCGAGTTCGCCCGCCAGGACCACGCAGCCCGGGTCCAGGATCGCCGCGGCCGCCGCCGCGCCCAAGGCGAGGCGTTCGGCCAGGGCTTCGAGGAAGGCCTCGCCCGCGGCCCCGGCGGCCGCCTCCTCCGCCGAACCGGCGAAGCCGTGTGCGCGCGCCAGGGCGGTCACGGCGTCCCGGCCGACCAGGGCGTGGAACCCGCCCGCGCAGTCGGCGGCGGAGGGCAGGCCCCCGGCGCCCGGTACCGGGAGGAAGCCGATCTCGCCCGCGCCGCCGGAGGCGCCCCGGCGCAGCCGGCCGTCCAGGACCACGGCCGCGCCCACGCCCGCGCCGAGCCACAGCAGGACGAAGGAGTCCAGGTCCCGGGCCACGCCCAGGCGTTGTTCGGCGAGGGCGGCCAGGTTGGTCTCGTTCTCGACGACCACGACGGCGGGCAGGGTCCGCTGCAGGGCGCTCACGAGGTCGCGGTGCCAGGCGGGCAGGCCGGTGGTGTCGCGGAGTTCGCCGGTGGCCGGGGCGACCAGGCCCGGGGCGCCGATGACGACGGTGTGCAGTGCGGCGGCTCCGGCCTCGCGGGAGGTGCGCAGCAGGGCCGCGACCGCGTCCTCGGGGGCGCCGACGGGCAGGGCGGCTTCGGCCAGGGGGTGGCCGAGCAGGTCGGTGACGACGGCGGTGACCCGGTCGGTGCGCACGTCCAGGGCGGCCAGGTGGGCGCGGCGGGCGACGATCCCGTACAGCTTGGCGTTGGGACCGCGCCGCTGTTCGCCGGACTCCCCGACGACCTCGATCAGCCCGGCTTCGGTGAGCCGGTCGACGAGGTCGGCCACCGAGGGGCGGGAGAGGCCGGTCATCGTCTTGAGCTGGGTGGCCGTCAGCGGCCCGGACTCCTGGAGGAGTTCCAGGGCGAGGCGGTCGTTGATGGCCCGGGCCGTGCTGGGCGAGGCGGGCGACGGTACCGGGGTACGGGCAGGAGTCACGGCGCCCATCCTAGGGAGTTGCGTGCCGTTATCTATCAGGCAGGGTCCCTGATAGTTTATTCACATGACCGGGGACACCGCTCTCAGCCCGGCGCGCCTGCGCCATGCCCGTTTCGCCATCGCCGCCGTCTTCTGCGCCCACGGCGCCGTCACCGGCTCCTTCGCCACCCGCATTCCCTGGATCCAGGAGCACGCCCAGCTCGGCGCGGGCACCCTGGGACTCGCCCTCGCCTTCCCCGCCCTGGGCGCCGCGCTCGCGATGCCGCTGGCCGGGCGGATCAACCACCGGTTCGGCGCCCGCGCGGCGCTGCGGGGGCTGCTGGTGCTGTGGACCCTTTCCCTGATCCTGCCGAGCCTCGCCCCGAACCTGCCCGCGCTCTGCTTCGCGCTCTTCGTCTACGGAGCCACCGCCGGCATGTCGGACGTGGCGATGAACGCGCTGGGCGTGGAGACCGAGAACCGGCTGGGCCGCTCGATCATGTCCTCGCTGCACGGCATGTGGAGCGTGGGCGCCCTGATCGGTTCGGCCGCCGGCACGGTCGCCGCGCACACCGGGACCGACGCCCGGCTGCACCACCTGCTCGCCGCGCTCGTCCTGACCGCGGCCGGGCTGGTCGCCGTACAGGGGGTGCTGGACCTGAGGAGCGAACAGGGGTCGCAGGCACCGCCGCACTTCGCGCTGCCCCCGAAGTCCGCCCTGCTCATCGGGGCCATCGGGTTCTGCGCGGTCTTCGCCGAGGGCGCGAGCCTGGACTGGTCGGCGGTCTACCTGCGGGACGTGCTGCACACCGACGCCGGTCTGGCGGCCGCCTCCACCACCGCCTTCGCGCTGACGATGGCGGTCACCCGGCTCGTCGGCGACCGGGTGGTGGACCGGTTCGGGGCGGTGCGCACGGTCCGCGTGGGCGGCGTACTGGCCACCGCGGGCGGGCTGCTGGTGGTCATGGTCCGGCATCCGGCCGGGGCCCTGACCGGCTTCGCGATGATCGGGCTGGGCATCGCGGTGGTGGTCCCGCTGGCCTTCGCGGCCGCGGCGCGCAGCGGGCCGGCGCCGGCGCAGGCCATCGCCGGGGTCGCGACGATCACGTACACCTCGGGCCTGATCGCGCCGTCGGCGATCGGGGCGGTCGCCGACGCGACCTCGCTGGTGGTGTCGTTCGGGCTGGTCACCCTGCTGGCCTTCGCGCTGATCGTGGGTGCTTCGGTACTGCGCCAGGGGCCGTCGGTGGGGCAGGCTGGGGGCGAGACCGCCGAAGCCGCCGAGACCGCCGAGAAGGCCGGTCCGGTCGATCAGGACGAACCTGTCGATACCCGGCCGTAACATGTCGACCGGCCGCAGCGGCACCCCGTGCGCTGCGGCCTCGACGTGCGATCGGCCGGAGCTGTGATCATCCGGGGACGAGGAGTGGAACATGGGCTTCGGCGTGGGCTGGACGCTGCACGGAGACGGGCGGACTCCCGCTCCCGGCGCGGTGGTCCGGCCGGAGGAGCGGCTCTCGTGGCCGCGGACCGCCGGGCTGGGCGCCCAGCACGTCGTGGCGATGTTCGGCGCGAGTTTCGTCGCGCCGGTGCTGATGGGCCTGGACCCGAACCTGGCCATCATGATGTCGGGCGTCGCGACGGTGATCTTCCTCCTCGCGACGCGCGGCCGGGTCCCGTCCTACCTGGGCTGTTCCCTGTCCTTCGTCGGAGTCGCCGCCGCGATCCGGGCCTCGGGCGGGGACAGCGCGGTCGTCACCGGCTCGGTCTTCGTCGTCGGCGTGGCGCTGTTCCTGTCCGGCGTCGCGGTGCAGCGCTTCGGCGCCCGCATCATCCACGCGGCGATGCCGCCGGTGGTGACGGGCGCGGTGGTGATGCTGATCGGCTTCAACCTGGCGCCGGTGACGGCTTCGACGTACTGGCCGCAGGACCAGTGGACGGCCCTGCTGACCATGCTGTTCACCGGGATGGCCGTGGTCTGCCTGCGCGGCTTCTGGTCACGGATCGCGATCTTCCTCGGGCTGGTCTTCGGATACGCGCTCTCCTGGATCCTCGACGCCGTCCTCGGCAAGATCCACTCGCCTGCGGGCGGGCCCGAGGCCGTGGACCACTGGCGCCTGGACCTCTCGCAGGTCGGCAAGGCCGACTGGATCGGGCTGCCGTCCTTCCACGCCCCGCAGTTCGAGTGGTCGGCCATCCTGATCGCCCTGCCCGTGGTGATCGCGCTGATCGCCGAGAACGCCGGGCACATCAAGGCCGTCGGCGAGATGACCGGCGACCCCCTCGACGACAAGCTGGGCACGGCCATCGCGGCGGACGGCGCCGCGTCCATGCTGTCCACGGCGGTCGGCGGCCCGCCCAACACCACGTACTCCGAGAACATCGGCGTCATGGCGGCCACCCGGGTCTACTCCACAGCGGCGTACTGGGCGGCCGCGGGCTTCGCACTGCTCTTCGGGCTGTGCCCCAAGTTCGGCGCGGTCGTCGCCGCGATCCCCGGCGGGGTGCTGGGCGGCATCACCGTCATCCTCTACGGGATGATCGGCCTGCTCGGCGCCCAGATCTGGCGGGGCGGCCGGGTGGACCTGCGCAATCCGCTCAACCTGGTGCCGGCCGCGGCGGGCATCATCATCGGCATCGGCGGCGTCACGCTGAAGATCACCGACACCTTCGAGCTGGGCGGCATCGCGCTGGGCACGATCGTGGTGATCACGGGCTACCACGCGCTGCGGTTCTTCGCCCCCGCGCACCTGAAGCAGCAGGAGCCGCTGCTCGACGAGGGCACCTCCACCTACGACGAGGGCACGGACCCGGAGGACAAGCCCCGTTGACGGGGTTTCGCCCGAACCGGCGAAGCGTACGGCCAAGTTCCCCGGATCCGCGCCGGCGCCTGCGAACCTGCCTCCCATGGAAGCGGTGCTGGCGCGGATGCGCGCCCTGAACGAGCGGCTCCCGCCGCAGGACGGTGTCGCCGTCTTCAACCGGGTCTACCTGACGGTGACGGAGACCCTGCACCGGCGGATCGAGTGCGGGGGGTTCCCGGCGCCGCGCCGGGCGCAGACCCTCAGCGTGCGGTTCGCGGAGCGGTACCTGACCGCGGTCGAGGCGGACCGGGCCCCGGCCTGCTGGCGGCCGCTGTTCCAGTACCGCCGCCACCCGGGGGTGCGCCCGCTCCAGCACGCGCTGGCCGGGATCAACGCGCACATCGGCCACGACCTGGCGGTGGCGGTGGTGTCCACCTGCCGCGCCCTGGACTGCGCCCCGGCCGCCCTCGAAGCGGACTTCGACCGGGTCGGCGACACCCTGGTCTCCCTGGAGGAACGCATCCGGGAGGACCTGATGCCGGGCCCGGACCTCCTGGAGGTCGCCGACCCGCTGACCCACCTGGTCGGCTCGTGGAGCCTGGAGCGCGCCCGCGCGGGCGCCTGGGCTTCGGCCCGGCTGCTGTGGACGCTGCGCCGCTCCCCCGAGCTGGCCGAGGACTTCCGGGTGTCCCTCGACGCGGGCGTCGGCCTGGTCGGCCGCTGCCTCCTGACCCCGACGGGGCTGAAACCCCGGTGCGATCCCCTCGGACACCCCTCTGGCCTGCTGCGATGACCAGCTTCGCCACGCACCGGCGCAAGGTGCACGACACGGCGCTGCCGCCCCACCGGCGGCTGTCGGCCCTGCGCACGTGCCTGACGGAGTTCTCCCCGTACGGCTTTCGCGCCACCTACCACCACCTGTGCCGCAGCGCGGAGATCCCCCAGGACCTGGAGCGGGATCCGGGAGCCCTGGTGTGGGCGGTGGAGGAACTGGATGCCGCCCGGGCACTGTGGCTGACCGACCAGGCCGGGTGGGAGTCGCGCCGCCGTGCCCAGAAGGGGGCCGGTGTCCGCGTCCCCGCTCCGCCGCCGCCCACGCAGTCGTTGTGGTGCCCCGATCCCGAGTTCCACCCGGCCGCACCTTTGCCTGACGTGATGCCCCGCCTGATGTCGGCCCCGCGGACCGGAGACCTCTCGGTCTGTCCGTTGTGCGGCGTGGGGCGGGGCACGACCCCGCTGCACGACGGGTACCGACTCCACCAGCTGTGCGCGGGCTGCGGATTGAGCCTGGGGTGGCGGGACGACGGATTTTCACAGGGCGTGCTGGAGGCGCGGGAGGCCCGATGGAAGCTCCTGTGGAGCCGCGCCGTCTGACCGCGCCTCGCGGACCGGCACCCCCGCACCCGGTACCCGGCACCCGCTCCGGCTCCGGCTCCGGCTCCCGCTCCGGCTCCGGCTCCGGCTCCGGCTCCGGCTCCGGCTCCGGCTCCGGCGGGCATGGGAACGGGCCGCCGTCCCGCGTGCTGACGGCGCGGTGCGGCGGCCCGTGATCAGGGGACCGGGAGGGGTCAGTCCTCCGGGAGTTCGACCGGGGCGATCTCGTCGTAGAGGTCGCCCGGGCCCGGGTTGGTGGCGTCCGTGGAGCCGCCGAGGTGGTGCATGACGCCCCAGACGGCGTTGAGGGCGGTCTGGACCGCGCCCTCGGCCCAGCCGGCCGTCCAGGAGATGTCGTCGCCCGCGAGGAAGATGCCGCGCTTGTCCTCGGGGAGGCGGTCCTGCATGAAGTGGGTGAACAGGCGGCGCTGGTAGCGGTAGTGGCCCGGGAGGTTGGCCTTGAACGCGCCCATGAAGTAGGGCTCGTTCTCCCAGGACACGGTGACCGGGTTGCCGATGACGTGGCGGCGGATGTCGACCTTCGGGTAGATCTCGCCGAGGGACTTCAGCATGACCTCCATCCGCTCGTTCGCGGACAGCGGCAGCCACTTCAGGCTGTCGTCGCACCAGGTGTACGAGAGGCAGATGACGGCGGGCTTGTCCGGGCCGTTGTCCAGCAGGTACGTGCCGCGGGTCATGCGGTCCGTGAGCGTCATCGACATGACGTCGCGGCCCGTCTCCTCGTCCTTGTCGAGCCAGAACGGCCGGTCGACGGGGACGAAGAGCTTCGAGCTCTCCATGTAGTGGGTGCGCTCGATCGCCGTCCAGTGGTCGATCGGGAAGAGCGTGTCGTCGCACTCGATCTTCGACAGGAGCATCCAGGACTGGGCCGTGAAGATCGCGGCGCGGTACGTGCGGATGTCGCCGGAGGCGTCGGTGACCGTGATGCGGTTGCCCGCGGTGCGGTGCAGGCGGGTCACCGCCGGGCGCGGGGTGCCGTCGTGCAGGGAGGACAGCGAGGTGCCCTGGGCCCAGTGCACGATCTTCTCGGGCTCGCGCTCCCACAGGCGCAGCGGGAGCTGCTGCGAGCCGCCCACGATGCCGCGGTGGTGGTCGTCGGCCTCGGTGTAGACGACGCGCAGGATCTCCAGGATGGAGTTCGGGAAGTCGGTGTCCCAGCCGCCGGTGCCGAAGCCGACCTGGCCGAAGATCTCGCGCTTGCGGAAGGACTGGAAGGCCTCCGACTTGCACAGGAACCCGTAGAAGGTCTCGTCGTCGAGCTTCTCGACGAGCTTGGCCCAGATCTCGCGGATGCGCGGGACGTCCCGCTCGCGCATCGCGGTGTTCATGTCGGAGAAGTCGGCGCCCTCGTCGAGGCAGGCGTTCCACGCGGCGGCGACGTCGCGGTAGACCTGCGGGAGGTCGGCGATGGTCTCGGCGTAGTGGGTCTCGCCCTTGAGGTCCACGACCGTCGAGGGGGTGGCCTCGGCGAGCGGGTTCGGGAAGGGCTCGGTGACCAGGCCGACGAGGTCGATGTAGTGCTGCAGGGCCGTGGAGGACGGCGGGAAGCGCATGGCGCCCATCTCCGCGGTCAGCTCCTCGGTGCCGGCGCCCTCGAAGCCGACGGTGCGCAGCCGGCCGCCGATCTGGTCCGCCTCGTAGACGACGGGCTTGAGGCCCATCTTCATCAGCTCGTACGCCGAGATGATGCCGGACAGCCCGCCGCCGATGACGGCGACCTCGGTGCCGAGCTCGGTCGCCGGTATCTGACCGAGGCCCGCCGGGTGGGCGAGGAAGTCGTCGTACGCGTACGGGAAATCCGGCCCGAACATGGTGATCGACGGCTGTCCGTCGCTGTGCGGGACGGCGGTGGTGGGCACCGTGGACGTCATGGGGGTACGTCTCCTTGCGGCAGGGCTGGGGGAAGAGGTCTTAGACGAGGGAGGCGTAGAGCCCGGGGCGGCGGTCGCGCAGGTACGGATTGTGCTCGCGCGAGGCGGCCAGCAGCTCGGGGTCGGCCTCGCCGAACACCAGCTCCTCGCCGCGGCCGGCCCGGGTCCGGGTGACCCCGTCGGGGCTCGCCAGGCAGCTGAGTCCGACGAACTCGAACTCGCCTTCCGGGCCGGTGCGGTTGACGTACGCGATGTACATCTGGTTCTCGAAGGCCCGTACGGGGACGAGCTGTTCGGCGACGAACTGGAACGGGTGCATCTGCGCGGTCGGCACCAGGAGGAGGTCGGTGCCGGCGAGCGCGTGCGCCCGGACGTTCTCGGGGAACTCCACGTCGTAGCAGATCATGATGCCGATGCGGAGGCCGCCGAGGTCCGCCTGGACGACGGGGGTGTCGCCGGGGGTGAAGGCGTCCTGTTCGAAGCAGCCGAAGAGGTGGGTCTTGCGGTAGTTCGCGAGCGCCACCCCGTCCGGGCCGATGAGCTGCGCCGCGTTGAAGACGGCGTCTCCCGCCCGCTCCGGGTAGCCGTACAGGACGGCGACGCCGTGGCGGCGGGCGATCTCGCCGATGGCGGCGGCGGACGGGCCGTCGGCCGGTTCGGCGATGCCGGGGATGTCCTCGAGGTCCAGCGCGTAGCCGGTCAGGAACATCTCCGAGGTCACGAGCAGCCCGGCCCCGCTCTGTGCGGCGCGCGCCGCTGCCTCGTCGAGCGCCTTGAGGTTCTCGGCGGTGTCGCCGAGCACTCCGGAGCTCTGGAGGAGGGCGGTGCGCAGCGGGGGCATGGGCTACCTCTGTGACAGGAGGGGTGGGGTCCTATAGACGGTACGTTCGCGCGTTCGACGTGGACAAGCCGTGACCGTTGCGCTCCGCGCATCGATTCGTTGCGTGTTCCACGACCGGGACGGCGATTCGTTGCGCGGGGGCCGTACGGGCCCTCGGGAACCCCGCTGCGACCCCCGCGGACCGCGCTGCCGGCCCGGGGTGACGCAGGTCGTCGGGGCTGCCGGGGCGCGGTCGCCGTCCTGCCCCCGGTGGGCCGCCCCGCGCTGGTTAGGCTTCCTGTGGCGGGCCCTGTCCGTCGTGGCGTCCCCCGCAGTCTCGTGGCGGTGCCCGGGGCCGTCAAGAAGGCGGCCGCCGCCGGGCTCCGCCCCACGGAAGGAGTCCCGCACCCATGTCCCCCGAGACCGGCACCCTGACCGACAGTGACGTACTCGACAATCCGGTCTGGGCGGCACTGACCGGCACGCACCGCGGTTTCGCCGAGTTCGGGCCCGCGGGTCTGGCCGCCCGGTACACGGCGGACGCGACGCCCTTCGCGGCGCTCTCCGATCCGGAGGACCCCCGGGCGTGGGCGGACCTCGCCGCACTGGCCGGACCCGACGAGGAGGTCTGGGTGACCGGCCTGCCGACCCCGCCGCCGGGGTGGGCGACGGCGGTGACCGTGCCGGGCGTGCAGCTGGACGGCCGGGCGGTACGGGCCGAGGCGGCGCCGGAGGCGGTCGTGCTGGGCCGCGGCGACGTACCGGAGATGCTGGAGCTGGTGGAGCTGACCAGGCCGGGCCCGTTCTTGGACCGGACGGTCGAACTGGGCACGTACCTCGGGATCCGCCACGAGGGGCGGCTCGTGGCGATGGCCGGGGAGCGGATGCGGCCGGCCGGCTGGTCGGAGATCAGCGCGGTGTGCACCCACCCGGACCACCGGGGCCGGGGCCTGGCCGGCCGGCTGATACGCGCGGTCGCGGCGTCGGTCCGCCAGCGCGGGGACATCCCGTTCCTGCACGCGGCGGCGGAGAACGCCGGCGCCGTGCGGCTCTACGAGTCGATGGGCTTCACGCTGCGCCGCCGCCCGTTCTTCCTGGGGCTCCGGACGCCGCCCGCAGGGGCCTGATCCGCGGGTCTTCGGCGACGGCGGGGTTTCGCGGGGCGTCCTGCGGTCAGACGCGGGACAACCCACGGAAAGGAACTGTCATGACCGACGTCTCACGCCTGCCCGGCTCGGCCCACCACTTCTGGCAGTGGCAGTCCCGGGCCGCCTGCCGCGACCTGGGCTCCGGCCGGTTCTTCCATCCCGCCGGTGAGCGGGGCGAGGACCGGGAGGAGCGGGACGCCGCCGCGAAGCGGGTGTGCGCGGGCTGCCCGGTCCGCAGGGCCTGCCTGGACCACGCGCTGCGCACCCGGGAGCCGTTCGGCGTCTGGGGCGGTCTGACGGAGGAGGAGCGCCACGCGCTCCTCGTTCCGGAGCAGCTCGCGGCCCGGACCGCGGGGTGAGCCCGCCCGGGGGGACCCGGGCTGCGTGCACCGTCACGGCCGCCGGCCCGGCCGGTCCCCCGGAGTCGGCGGAGCGGTCGGGCCGAGCGGTCGGGCGGGCCGGTCAGGCCGGGGCGCCCGAGGTGAAGCGGCGGAGCAGGGGGGAGAGGACCAGCACCGACTTGGTGCGTTCCACGAAGGGCTCGCCCGCGATGCGCTCCAGCACCCGCTCGAAGTGCCGCATGTCGGAGGCGAAGACCTGGACGAGGGCATCCGCGTCGCCGGTGACGGTCGACGCGGACACCACCTCGGGGTAGCGCTCCAGTCCTCGCCGGATGTCGTCCGGCGAGGTGTTGTGGCGGCAGTAGATCTCGATGAAGCCCTCGGTCTCCCAGCCCATCGCGGCGGGGTCCACGCGGACGGTGAAGCCGGTGATGGCGCCTTCGGCGCGCAGCCGGTCCACGCGCCGCTTCACGGCGGGGGCGGAGAGCCCGACCTCGGAGCCGATGTCCGCGTAGGAGCGGCGGGCATCCTCGGCGAGGGCGTGCACGATGCGTTCGTCGAGATCGTTCAGTCGCACGGGGGGTGAATCACTTCTATTCAGCGGCCTCCGCGGCCGTGGCGGCCAGGGTGGCCACAGCGGCCAGGCTGGAGCGGCGCATGCCGTAGAAGAAGTAGATCACGAGCCCGACGGCCATCCAGCCACCGAAGACCAGCCAGGTGATTCCCGGCAGCTCCGTCATCAGGTAGCCGCAGAAGAGGAAGCCCAGGATCGGGGTGACCGGGAAGAGCGCGACCCTGAAGGTGCGGTTCATCTCCGGGCGGGTGTAGCGCAGGATGACGACGGCCACGTTGACCAGGCCGAAGGCGAAGAGCGTGCCGATGCTGGTGGCGTTCGCCAGCTCGCCCAGCGGGATGAACGCGGCGAGCAGACCGCAGAAGAGGCAGACGAGGATCGTGTTGACCTTCGGCGTGCCGGTCTTCGCGTCGACCTTGGCGAAGGCCTTCGGCATCAGGCCGTCGCGGGACATCGCGAAGAGGATGCGGGTCTGGCCGTAGAGGACGGCGAAGACGACGCTGGCGATGGCGACGACGGCGCCCGCGGCGAGGATGACGCTCCAGAAGGAGTGTCCGGTGACGTTCTCCATGATCTGGGCCAGGGCGGCCTCGCTGCCCTCGAACTCCTGCCACGGCATGGCGCCGACGGCGACCAGGGCGACGAGGCAGTAGATCACGGTGACGATCAGCAGCGAGAGCATGATCGCGCGCGGCAGGTCCTTCTTCGGGTTCTTGGCTTCCTCACCGGCGGTGGAGGCGGCGTCGAAGCCGATGTACGAGAAGAAGAGCATCGAGGCGGCGGTGCTGATGGCGGTGACGCCGAGCGGGGCCAGCGGGGTGTAGTTGCCGGCCTTGATGCCCATGAAGCCGATGACGATGAAGAGCACCAGCGTGACGATCTTGACGCCGACCATGATCGAGTTGATCCGGGCGCTCTCCTTGGCCCCGCGCAGCAGGAAGACCATGCAGAGCAGGACGACGACCAAGGCGGGCAGGTTGATGTAGCCGCCCTCGCCCAGCGGGGCGGAGAAGCCCTCGGGGATGGTGAAGCCGAGCGTGCCGTCGAGCAGCTCGTTGAGGTACTGGCCCCAGCCGACGGCGACGGCCGCGACCGAGACGCCGTACTCCAGGACCAGGCACCAGCCGCAGATCCAGGCTATGAGCTCGCCCATGGTGGCGTAGGCGTACGAGTACGAGGAGCCCGAGACGGGGATGGAGCCCGCCAGCTCGGCGTAGGAGAGCGCGGAGAACAGCGCGGTCAGGCCGGCGACGATGAACGCGATGAAGACGGCCGGGCCGGCGATCGGCGTGGCCTCGCCGAGGACGACGAAGATGCCGGTGCCCAGGGTCGCGCCGATGCTGATCATGGTCAGCTGCCACATGGTGAGCGAGCGCTTCAGTGCGCCGCCCTCGCCCTGGCCGCCCTCGGCGACCAGCTGCTCGACCGGCTTGCGGCGGAGCAGCGGGTGGGCGGGCCTGCGGGACTCGGAGGCGAGCGGTGGCGCCTGGCCGTGGTCGAGCACGAGTGGGACTCCTTGTCACTGCGGATCGGGGAGGTCGGGGATGAGGCGTCGACCGCGACGGTCCGGAGCAGGACAGGGCCCGACGAAGGAAGGGCCTGAGCAGGGGGACCGCCGAGCAGGCGATCCGCGCCACTCCACGTACAGCGAGTGAGCCTACGAGCTGAGTGATAGCGCCCGTAATGCACCATCCTTGCACATTGCCGCACGATCGTTGCGCGGATCTGTCCTGGATGGTCCTTTGTTGCGTGCGGATGATCGATCGCTGCGCAGCCCTCTGGGAACCATCGTTCTTGACACTTCGTCAGATCTGCCGCAGCGTGCCGTCATGGATCCGGACGTGCCCTGCGGGACCGACGTGCCGAGGCCCTGGCCCGGGGCCTCGGCACGGTGCCGCCACGGCCGTTCCGATGGCATTGGTGCGCCCGGCGGCGGTGGAACCGGGCCCGCGCGGGGTACGGGTGAACGCGGTGGCACCGGGGGGTGTGGACCCCGCGGATCGCCGCCCTGCCGGGCACCGAGGGGCGGCGGCGCACCGCGGAGGACGCACCGCCGGGCCGGGTCGCCGGGCCGGGTCGCCGGGACCGCGGACATCGCGGCCGCCCCGTACGTCCCGGCCTCACCGCTGTCCTCGTGCGTGACGGGGCAGACGCTCGTGGTGGGCGGCGGGGCCGGCGTGGAGTTCCCGTATCCGACGATCGGAGGCGAAGAGTGATACCACCGGCACCATCGGGAGCGGCGGCACCGGCAGGAGCCGCCGGACGGGAAGGTCGGCCCCACCCCGACGGACAGGGGCCGTGGCAGGACCCGCAGCCCTTCCTGCGCGGGATCGCGTGGCTGGACAAGGGCCGCCCGGTGCGGGCCGATCCGGCGGACACCATGCGGCTGCCCTGGGACACCGGCGAGCGCTCCACCCTGCCCATCGGGGTCCGGCTGGAGTTCACCACCGAGACCGCGCGGGCGGTGGAGATCCGCTACCGGGCGACGGTGCCCGGCCCCACCGACGCACTGCGCGACCTCGCGCACGGCTTCGCGCTGTGGGACCGGCACGGGGTGGTCGCCGAGGTGTTCACCGACCCGGCCGCGGAGGCCGTCGTACGGATCGACCTGGGGGGCGGGAACGGCCCGTTCACCGTCCACCCGCCCGAGACGCAGTCCCCTCGGATCCTCGGCCTGCGCGGGATCGGCGGCCCGCTCGCCCCGGCGCCGCCCGCCCCGCGCTGGGTGGTGCACGGAGACTCCATCACCGAGGGCTGGTGGTCCACCCGGCCCGCGCACGGCTGGCCCGCCGTCACCGGCCGGGCGCTCGGCTGGGACACCGTCAACCTCGGCTACGCGGGCGCCGCGCGCGGCGAACTCACCACCGCCGAACAGCTCGCGGGCCTGCCCGCCGACGTCCTGACGCTCGCCTTCGGCACCAACTGCTGGTCCCGGGTGCCCTTCTCGGCGCCCCTGCTGTACGAGACCACGCGCGCGTTCCTCGAACTGGTGCGGCAGGGGCACCCGCGGACCCCGCTCCTGCTGGTCTCCCCCGTCCTGCGGCCCGACGCCGAGCGCACCCCGAACAAGCTGGGCGCCACCCTGGGCGCCCTGCGCGACGCGATGGAGCGCGCCACCCGGCACCGGATCGCCGCCGGGGACGACCGGCTCGCCGTGCTCCCGGGCCGGGACCTGCTCGGTCCCGAGCACCTGGCGGACGGGCTGCACCCCAACGACAGCGGGCACCAGGTTCTCGGCCTCGCTGTGGCCACGGCTCTGCGGCGCACCGGGTTCGACCCGGGGTGAGTGAAACACCCCACACCGGCCGGGGTGAACAGATCCCGCCCATCACAGCGTGTCCTGAGCACAGTTGACGCCACCTCGGTGGCGGACACGACGCACACCACACGTGGGAGAGATCAAGATGGGCATCAAGCGCGGAACCACCCTGGCCGCAGCCGCGATCGCCGTCGTCCTCACGGCTACGGCCTGCGGCACGACGGACTACAAGGCCGGCGACACCACCAAGCCGGTCGGGGCCGCCGCCGCCCAGGACGACCCCTACGGCGCCCCGGCCGCCGACGGAGGCGCGGGCGCCAAGCCCGCCGGGCAGCTGGCGCTCGCCGCCAACGAGCAGCTCGGCCAGGTCCTCACCGACAGCGCGGGCCTCACCCTGTACCGCTTCGACAAGGACACGGCCAAGCCGCCGAAGTCGAACTGCGACGGGGACTGCGAGAAGACCTGGCCGGTGGTCGCGGCGGGCGACGCCACCGCCGCGGCGGGCATGGACCCGGCGCTGCTGGGCGAGGTCGTGCGCACCGACGGCAGCAAGCAGCTGACGGTGGGCGGCTGGCCCGCGTACCGCTACAACAAGGACACCAAGGCGGGCGACGTCAACGGCCAGGGCGTCGGCGGGGTGTGGTTCGCGCTCGCGGCGGACGGCAAGAAGGCCGCGAAGGCGGCTCCGGGCGCGGGCGCCGCGCCCGAGGCCGGCGCAGGCGCGGGCGCAGCGCCCGAGGCCGGCGCGGGCGGCGCCGCCGAGGCGGGCGCGGCGCTGTCCGTGGCGAAGAACGCCAAGCTGGGCGAGTACATCGTCGACGGCAAGGGCATGACCGTCTACCGGTTCAAGCCGGACACGCAGTGGCCGATGGTGTCCAAGTGCGTGGGCGACTGCCTGACCAAGTGGCCGGTCGTCCCCCCGGTGGACAAGGGCAACGCCAAGGGCATCATCGAGAAGAACTACCTGGTCCTGGACCGCCCGGACGGCAAGAAGCAGCAGTCCGTCGACTGCTGGCCCGTCTACACCTTCGCCGGCGACAAGAACCCCGGCGACATCAACGGCCAGGGCGTGGGCGGCACGTGGTACGCCGTCTCCCCCAACGGCAAGCTCATCACCGTCAAGTAGTCCCCTTCTCCCCCCACCACGGTTCGCGCGGCCTCTGCCCCACCTCCCCCGGGGCGGGGGCCGCGCCCCCGTTCCGCCCCGGCGCGCCGGTACCTAGACTCGGCCGCATGCTGCGCGTACTGGCCGTCGACGACGAGAAGCCGCTCCTGGAGGAACTCCTCTACCTGCTGCGCTCGGACCCCCGGGTGCGCAGCGCCGAGGGCGCCTCGGACGCGACCGAGGCCCTGCGCCGGGTCACCCGGGCGCTGGAGTCCGGACCGGACGGGGCCGACGCCATCGACGTGGTCTTCCTCGACATCCACATGGCCGGGCTGACCGGGCTGGACATCGCCCGGCTGCTGGCCGGGTTCGCGCGGCCGCCGCTGATCGTGTTCGTGACCGCGCACGAGGGGTTCGCCGTACAGGCCTTCGACCTCAAGGCCGTGGACTACGTGCTCAAGCCCGTGCGGCCGGAGCGGCTGGCCGAGGCCGTCCGGCGGGCCTGCGCGCAGCTGGGCCGGGCCGAGGAGGCGCCGGTGGCCGCCGGGGCGGCGGCGGGCCCGCCGGCCGCGGTGGCGCCGCGCCGCCCGGAGGTCACGGTCGCCGACCGCGCCCCGGAGCAGATCGCCGTCGAACTGGGCGGGGTCACCCGCTTCGTGGCGATCGCCGACATCGCCTACGTCGAGGCGCAGGGCGACTACGCCCGCCTGCACACCGACGAGGGCAGCCACCTGGTCCGGATCCCGGTGTCGACACTGGAGGAGCGCTGGGCGGCGCGCGGGTTCGTCCGGATCCACCGCCGTCATCTGGTGGCGCTGGCCCGGATCGACGAGCTCCGGCTGGACGCGGGGACCACGAGTGTCCGGGTCGGGTCGGCGGAGCTCCAGGTCAGCCGCAGGCACGCACGGGAGCTGCGGGACCTCCTGATGCGCCAGGCCACGGGCTGAATCCGGCTGCCGACACCGGCCCGGCACCCGCCGCCCCGCCCCGGCCCGGCGGGTTCGCGCCGGTCACCGGTGACCGGCCACCGGCGACCGTCCGGCGCGCGGAGACGCCGTTCGTCGCGCCGGGAGGGGCGTACGGCGATCCGTCGGAACCGTCGGCCGCACCGCCCTCGTGCCCGGCCCGCCCGTGTCCCGGGCCCTGCGTATCGTGGATCTTCCGGCGCGGGAGGAGTGCCATGTCCGAGATCCAGGCGCTGGTCGACACCCTCAGCGGGCTGCCCCGCACCGCGCCCGCCGGGCCCGCCGAGGCCGAGGCGCTGCTGGCCCGGCTGCGCAGCGCCGCCGCCCGCTGGGCCGACATCCTCTACGAGGCCCGCGAAGGCGTCCGCGAGCAGGTGCCGCCGCGGGCCGAGGCGGCCCTGACCCTGGCCTTCCGGCGCGCGGAAGAGTCGTACGTGGAGCTGGAGATCGCCCTGCGCGACTGCGCGGAGCACCGCGACGCGGTGCGCTGATCCGCGAGCGGGCGACGGCGGCGCCGCCCGACGCGAGCCGGTGCCGGCGCAGCGATCCCGGCCCCGCCGGCGTTTGAGGCGCGGGGTCCGGGGCAGCGCCGCGGCGACGGCGCCGCAGGGCCGGATCGTGCCTGTTGCCAGGTCAGACCTCGTGCATAGACTCCGGTCGCCCCTGCCCTCCGCCGAAGGACCGACCGGTGAACCAGACGTACGCGCTGACCGCGGTCGCCGTCGTCGTCCTGGTCACGGTCCTGGTCGGCGCGCTGGGCCTGCGGATATCCCGTACCACCTCCGACTTCTACGTCGCCTCGCGCACGGTGGGGCCCCGCCTCAACGCGGCGGCCATCAGCGGGGAGTACCTGTCCGCCGCGTCGTTCCTCGGAGTGGCGGGGCTGGTGCTGCTCCAGGGGCCCGAGATGCTCTGGTACCCGGTGGGCTACACCGCCGGGTACGTGGTGCTGCTCGTGCTGGTCGCGGCCCCGCTGCGCCGCTCCGGCGCGTACACGCTGCCCGACTTCGCCGAGGCCCGGCTGGAGTCCCAGGCGGTGCGCAGGATCGCGGTGCTGTTCGTGGTGGGGGTCGGCTGGCTGTACCTGCTGCCGCAGCTGCAGGGCGCCGGGCTGACCCTGGAGATCCTGACCGGGGCCCCGCACTGGGTCGGCGGGCTGGTCGTCGCCTTCGTGGTGAGCGCGGCGGTGGCGGCCGGCGGGATGCGCAGCATCACCTTCGTACAGGCCTTCCAGTACTGGCTCAAACTGACCGCCCTGCTGGTACCGGCCTTCTTCCTGGTCGCCGCCTGGGCCGGGGACGGCGCGCCGCGGGCCAGCTTCGACGCCCCGGCCGTCTTCCGGGAGCACACCTCGGTGACGCTGGCCCAGGACGTGCGGCTGTCCGTGAAGGAGCCGCTGACGGTGACGGTGACCGGGCAGGTGGACGGGCGCACCCTGGTGGCGGTCCCGCTGACCCTGGCCGCTGGTGAGCACTCCGTACGGGCCCACGCGCGGCTGGAGTTCGCCCCGGACACTCCCGTACCGGACACCCGCGCGGAGGCGGGTCTGGGCGCGTCCAGCTGGTCGGAGCCGGTGTCCGGGGACCGCCGGGAGTACCGGCTGTACGCCACGTACGGGCTGATCCTGGCCACCTTCCTGGGCACGATGGGCCTGCCGCACGTCGCGGTGCGCTTCTACACCAGCCCCAACGGGCGGGCCGCGCGGCGCACCACGCTCGTCGTGCTCGCGCTGGTCGGGGTCTTCTACCTGCTGCCGCCCGTGTACGGGGCGCTGGGCCGGATCTACGCCCCCGAGCTCGCCCTCACCGGCGACGCGGACGCGGCGGTGCTGGTGCTGCCCGAGCGGATGCTCGGCGGGCTGCTCGGCGAACTGCTGGGGGCGCTGCTGGCCGGGGGCGCCTTCGCGGCATTCCTGTCGACGGCTTCGGGGCTGACCATGGCGGTGGCCGGGGTGCTGCACCAGGACGTGCTGCGGGCGCGCGGGGTGCGCAGCTTCCGCTCCGCGGTGCTCGTGGCGATCCTGGTGCCGCTGGGCGGGAGCGTGGCCGCGACGGAGGTGCCGGTGGCGGACGCGGTGGGCCTGGCCTTCGCCGTGTCGGCCTCCTCGTTCTGCCCGCTGCTGGTGCTGGGCATCTGGTGGCGCGGGCTGACCCCGCCGGGTGCGGTGGCCGGGCTGGTCACCGGCGGCGGGGCGGCGCTGAGCGCGGTGCTGGCGACCCGGGCGGGCCTGGCCCCGGCGGGCTGGACGCACACGCTGCTGGCGTGGCCGGCGGCCTGGTCGGTGCCGCTCGGGTTCCTGACGATGGTGGCGGTGTCGCTGGCCACCCGGTCGCGGATCCCGGCCGGGACGGCGGCCACCCTGACCCGGCTGCACCTGCCGGAGGTCGTGGCCGGGGACCGGGCGGGAGGCCGGCGGTGACCGGGGTGGGGCCGGCCGTGCTGGCCGTGCTGGCGGTGGCGGGCGCCGCCCTGATGCTGGCCGCGGGCTGGGCGGCCGGCCGGTGGCACGCCCGGAGCGGGGAACGCGCGGCCGGACTGGACCTCGGGACACCAGTGGAGCGGGCCACCTTCCACACCCTGCACACCGCTTCGCTGGCCGCTCCCCCGCTGCGCGCCGGGCTGACCGAGGACGCCGCCCGCAAGGCCGCCCGGCGGCTGCGGTCGCTGCTGGGCACGGAGGCGCTGTGCCTCACCGACCGGGAGTCGGTGCTGGCCTGGGACGGACCGGGCGCCGACCACCACCAGCGGCGGGCGATGGCCCGGGTGGCCGTGATGCTGGAGTCGGAGCGCAGTCAGAGCGTGCGGACCGAGTGCGAGCGGCCCGACTGCCCGCTGAAGTGGGCGGTGGTGGCCCCGCTCACCGGCGAGGACGGGGTGCTGGGTGCGCTGGTGGCGTACGGGTCGCGGGAGTCGGCGGTGCTGGTGCGCGCGGCGACGGAGGTCGCGCGGTGGGTGTCCGTCCAGCTGGAGCTCTCCGAGCTGGACCGCTCGCGGACCCGGCTGATGGAGGCGGAGATCAAGGCGCTGCGGGCGCAGATCTCCCCGCACTTCATCTTCAACTCCCTGGCCGCGATCGCCTCGTTCGTCCGGACCGATCCGGAGCGGGCCCGGGAACTGCTGCTGGAGTTCGCGGACTTCACCCGGTACTCCTTCCGCCGGCACGGCGATTTCACCACCCTCGCCGAGGAGCTGCGCTCCGTCCAGCAGTATCTGGCGCTGGCCGGGGCCCGGTTCGGCGACCGGCTGAAGGTGACCCTGCAGGTGGCGCCGGAGGTGCTGCCGGTGGCGCTGCCCTTCCTGTGCCTGCAGCCGCTGGTGGAGAACGCCGTCAAGCACGGGCTGGAGGACTCCACCGAGGAGTGCCGGATCACGATCACGGCGCGGGACGCGGGTGCGGAGGCGGTGATCACGGTGGAGGACAACGGGGTGGGGATGGATCCGGCGCTGCTGCGGCGGATCCTGGCCGGGGAGCGTGGGGGCGGCTCGTCGGGGATCGGGCTGCCGAACGTCGACGAGCGGATCCGGCAGGTGTACGGGGACGAGTACGGGCCGGTGATCGAGACGGGCGTCGGGGCGGGCATGAAGGTCACGATCCGCATCCCCAAATACCGCGCGGGCGTCCACAGTTCCCCTGCGGGCCACACCCCTTCCCCGCCCTGAACGGACGGGCCACGGGCTGAAAATCCAGCCCCGCCGGCGTTTGAGGCGATCCTTCAGCCTCGCCGGCGTGTGAGGCGCGGGGGTCCGGGGGCCGGCCCCCGGCAGCGGCAGCGCAGCCGGGAACGCCCGTGGCCCCGGCCGTCCGCGAGGGACGACCGGGGTCACGGGCACAACGGGGAACTAGCTCCAGCTGGCGTGCAGCGGCTTGCCCTCGGCGTAGCCGGCCGCCGACTGGATGCCGATCACGGCCTTCTCCTCGAACTCCGCGAGCGAGCCCGCACCGGCGTACGTGCACGAGGAGCGCACACCCGCGATGATCGAGTCGATCAGGTCCTCGACGCCCGGGCGGGCCGGGTCGAGGAACATGCGCGAGGTGGAGATGCCCTCCTCGAAGAGCCCCTTGCGCGCACGGTCGTACGCCGACTCCTCGCTCGTGCGGTTCTGCACCGCGCGGGCGGAGGCCATGCCGAAGGACTCCTTGTAGAGCCGGCCCTCGGCGGACTGCTGGAGGTCGCCCGGGGACTCGTACGTACCGGCGAACCAGGAGCCGATCATCACGTTCGACGCGCCGGCGGCGAGCGCCATCGCCACGTCGCGCGGGTGGCGGACGCCGCCGTCGGCCCACACGTGCTTGCCGTACTTCTTCGCCTCGGCCGCGCACTCCAGCACCGCGGAGAACTGCGGGCGGCCCACGCCGGTCATCATGCGGGTGGTGCACATGGCGCCGGGGCCCACACCGACCTTGATGATGTCCGCGCCGGCGTCGATGAGGTCCTTGACGCCCTCGGCGGCGACGATGTTGCCGGCGACGATCGGGACCTTCGGGTCCAGGCCGCGGACGGCCTTGATCGCGTTGATCATCGACTCCTGGTGGCCGTGCGCCGTGTCGATGACGAGCGTGTCCACGCCCGCGTCGAGCAGCTGCTTGGCCTTCTGCACGAAGTCGCCGTTGATGCCGACGGCGGCCGCGATGCGCAGCTTGCCGTCGGCGTCGGTCGCCGGGGTGTACAGGGTCGCGCGCAGGGCGCCCTTGCGGGTCAGGATGCCGACGAGCCTGCCGTCCTTGTCGACGGCCGGGGCCAGCTTGCGGTGGCCGGCGTCGAGCTGGTTGAAGGCCTCGCGCGGGTCGATGTCGGCGTCGAGGAGCAGCAGCTCCTTCGACATGACCTCGGAGAGCTGGGTGAAGCGGTCGACACCGGTCAGGTCGTGCTCGGTGACGACGCCGACCGGGCGGCCCTCGTCGTCGACGACGACGCCGGCGCCGTGGGCGCGCTTGGGCAGCAGGGAGAGGGCGTCGGCGACCGTCTGGGTGGGCGCCAGCGTGATCGGGGTGTCGAGCACGTGGTGGCGGGTCTTCACCCAGGAGATGACGTCGGTGACGATCTCGATCGGGATGTCCTGCGGGATGACGACGATGCCGCCGCGGCGGGCGACGGTCTCGGCCATCCGGCGGCCCGCGATGGCGGTCATGTTCGCCACGACGAGCGGAATGGTGGTGCCGGTGCCGTCGGGCGAGGACAGGTCCACACCCTGGCGGGAACCGACCGCGGAGCGGCTCGGCACCATGAACACATCGTCGTACGTCAGGTCGTACGGCGGCTTCAGGTCATTGAGGAAACGCACGTGCTGAACATCCCAGTCAATCGGAGGTGCCTCGACAGGGGGACAGCCGAGGAAACGCACGTACTTCATTCTCCCACGACCTGGCGTTTACACCGTCCGGGGCGATCGTCCAGGACATACCGGGCCGCGTGGTCGTTTCCTACGGGACGCTGGTCCCTGAGGCCTACCGGACCTTGGTCCCCACGGGCTACAGGACCTTGGTCACCACCAGCTACGGGACCTTGGTCCCCCACGGCCGGGTCCGCCGGTGGACGGGGCCGCCGCGCCGGGCCAGCGGGAGCACCGATCCGCCGTGCCGGACGGCCGTGAACTCGGCGGCGATGGCCAGGGCCGTCTCCTCGGGGGTGGCGCCGCCGAGGTCGAGGCCGATGGGTGAGCGCAGCCGGGCCAGGTCGGAGTCGGCCACGCCCTCCTCCCGCAGCGCCTGCTCGCGGGCGGCGTGGGTGCGCCGCGATCCCATGGCGCCGACGTAGCCCAGCGGCAGCCGCAGGGCGAGCTCCAGGAGCGGTACGTCGAATTTGGCGTCGTGGGTCAGGACGCAGACGGCGGTACGGGAGTCCAGGCGGCCCGCCTCCCATTCGGCGGCCAGGTGGCGGTGCGGCCAGTCGACGACCACCTCGTCGGCGTCGGGGAAGCGTGCCGGGGTCGCGAACACGGGCCGGGCGTCACACACGGTGACGCGGTGGCTCAGGAAGGCGCCGATCCGCGCCAGGGCCGAGGCGAAGTCGATGGCCCCGTAGACGAGGAGCCGGGGCCGTTCGGCGGCCGACTCGACCAGCAGGGTCAGCGGCTCCCCGCACAGTCCGCCGGCCGTGCCGAGCTCGGCGGTGCCGGTGCGCCCGGCCAGCAGCAGGGCCCGTACCCGCCCGGCGGCGGCCCGGTCCAGGGCGGGGCCGCCGGCGAGCCCGCCCTCGTAGGACCCGTCGGCGTGGACGGCGAGCGCCCGGCCGAGCTGCCCCGGCGGGCCGGAGACCACGCGGGCGAGCGCGGCCCGCGTCCCGCCGGCGGCGGCGTCGAGCACGGACCCGAGGACGGGCCGTACCGGGTCGAGTCCGCGCACCGGGGTGACCAGGACGTCCAGGACTCCCCCGCAGGTCAGGCCGACGGCGAAGGCGTCGTCGTCGCTGTAGCCGAAGCGGTGCACGCCGCCTTCGCCGGAGGCGATGGCGTCGAGGCACAGCTCGTGCACGGCGGACTCCACGCAGCCCCCGGAGACGGAGCCGAGGGCCGTGCCCCGGTCGTCGACGGCGAGCGAGGCGCCGGGGCCGCGCGGGGCGCTGCCGCTGACGGCGACGACGGTGGCCAGTGCGAACTCCCGCTGCGCGGCGCACCACGCACGGAGCCCTTCGGCTATGTCGAGCATCAGCGGATGTACTCGCGGCGCGGGATCTGTCCGGGCAGGATCGGGCGCGGCGGCAGCACGGCCGGGGTCGCCGGCCGGGTGGCGGGCCGGGCCGCCGCGGCCGCCGACCGGGTGGGCCCGGGGAATCCCTCGGGTACCTGCGGCCGCGCGCCCAGCAGTTTCGCCGCGTGGGCCACGCTGGCCAGGGTGGCGTGGTGGTGCCAGCCGCGGAAGGAGCGGCCCTCGAAGTCCCGGATGCCGACGGGCTCGCAGGTCTCGGCGAAGTCCAGGGAGACCCGGTCGGTGAGTTTGGCGAGCAGGAAGAGCTGGGCGAGCGGCCGGTCGCCGATGTTGGTGATCCAGAACTCGGAGGGCAGCAGGGCCGCCTCGGTCCAGGCTCCGAGCAGCAGCAGGGGCATCGGCGCGGGCAGGGGACGGTCCTCGCAGGGGGTGGCGAGGATCGAGGCCGAGGTCAGCAGGGTCACTGCCCCCTCGGCGCGGCCGTGCCGGGTCCATTCGACGACGCGGCGCTGGGAGCGCAGGGAGTCGATGAGTTCGCGGGCGGGCGCGGTGTGCGGCCCGGGTTTGTGACGGCCCGCGCCCCCGAAGGAGACGGGCAGCGAGCCGTCGACCTTGAAGACGAAGGGGATGTCGTGCAGGGCGAAGGACTCGATGCTCTGCGGCAGATCGCCGTTGGCGACCTCCATCACCACGGGCCGGCGCTGGAGTTGCCAGGTCGCGGCCATCCGCTGGACGGCGTGTACGGCGTCCTGGGCGGGGGTGAGGGAGCGGGCGGTGTCGGGTATGCCGGCCCGGCGGCGGCGCAGGAGTTCGCTGGTCCAGGGCCCGGGGAGGGTGAGGGTCCATTCGACCGGGAAGCTGGCTTCGCTGGAGGCGAGCCAGATCCCGCCGGCCTGCTGGCAGTTGGCCGTGCGGCCGAGCTGGGGGACGAACTGGCGGCCGACGCCCACCGATCGGTCGCCGGCCTTCTCTATGACCATGGGCTGGATCACCCAGGCCAGGGGGCGCTGCGCGGTGCGTTCGAGGTGCTGGGCGAGGGAGCGGCGGACCGGGGTCCAGTCCCAGGGCGACTTGCTGATGAACTGCTGCAGGCTCTGTTCGACGGAACTGGCCCCTGTTCCGGCAATGTTACGGATTGTTTTCTTTCCGGTGGTCCGCACGAGGCCGTTCAGATAAACGCGGGCCCAGTTTCGCTGGTCCCGCCGGGGTAAGGACTCGAAGAGCAGAGAGATCAGTACGTCGATCAATTCGGAGATTTCCTTCGTGGAATCCTCCGGCAGGACTACGCGAGCCATCTGGGCCTCCCCCGCGACCAGCTAGATCCAATACCCTACTTGACCGCCGAGAACGGCCGTAGGCCCCTGCGGCTACTTCCTGAGGTCGCTGGCAGAATCGAGCCGCTCTTCCTCTACCACGAGAGGGATGGGGATCTGGTTCGCCGCATAGTAGATCGCGATCAGGAAGTGGGCCACGAGTGTGAGTGTTGCGGAGTAGAAGGCCAGGGCGACCGTGAGGGGGTAGGCGATGGCACCGAGGCCGAAGCGCATCCGGGTGGCCCGTGCGCCGGCCTTGTCGACCTCCTCGTGGAACAGGTGGCCGATCCGGGTGACGTACCACCAGAAGGCCAGGAAGGCCAAGGCGTAGGCCACGGTGACGCCGCTGTAGAGGACCGCCGCCGCGTTGGCGGAGCCGCCCTCCTCCACGAGGTGTTCGGCGAGGACGTTGGTGGTGTACGGGATCACCGACACCACCATCAGCACCAGGAGATTCAGGAACAACAAGGGGCGGTCGACCCTCTTGAGGTGACTGAAGATGGTGTGGTGGTTCACCCACATCACGCCGATGATGAGGAAACTCACGATGTAGGCGGCGTAATGGGGCCACTGTTCCCGGACCCCGTGCCAGAACTCGGACCCCGTTTCTTCCGGAACCTTCAATTCCAGAACGAGGATCGTGATGATGATGGCGAATACACCGTCACTGAATGCCTCGATCCGCCCGGTCTCGTTTTCCATTGCCTCCCCTTTGCGATGTCCTGCATATATGCATCCGGCGCACCCGTGGTATGCCCACACATACGGGGAGGGCGTTCTCTCGCCGCCCTCCCCGCACACGCTACCCAGATTTCGGCCGTCAGCCGCCGAATCCCGCAGTCTGCCGCCAGATCCGGCCATCGCGGACGACAAGTGTCCCGAACGCGTGCTCCGGTTCACCGTTGAGGTTCATGATCGCCCGGTAGAAGATGGTGTCCTCGGTCTCGATGTACTCCTGGAGTTCCACCAGGGTGGGCTTCACGGTGAGATAGCCGGTGAACGTCTCGCGAACGGCTTCGATGCCCACCGAGACCCCCTCGAAGCGCAGCAGCACCGCGTCGTCGGTGTAGTTCTTCATCACCGCCTCGATGTCCAGGGCGGCGAGCGCGTCCATCTGACGGACGAACACCGGGTGCAGCTTGGAGATGTCGTACTTGGCCATGTCGACTCCGTTTCAACTCGGGAAGGTGCCCTCGGCGGGTGCCGTATCGGGTGTCGTGGCAGGTGAGGCGCAGGACCGGGCGCTGCCGGCGAAGGGCAGCCGGACCACCATCCGGGTCTCACCGGGCCGCGAGTGGGCGGTGATCGACCCGTGGTGGCGCTGGGTCACGATGCGGTAGCTGAGGTGCAGCCCCAGTCCCGTGCCCTTGCCCACGTCCTTGGTGGTGTAGAAGGGTTCGAAGATCCGCGGCAGGGATTCCTCCGGGATGCCGCGGCCGGTGTCGGCGATCTCGACGTGCAAGCAGACGCCCTCGGCGCGGGCGCGCAGGGTCAGTACGCCGGAGCCCTCCATGGCCTCGGCGGCGTTGTCGACCAGGTTGGTCCACACCTGGTTCAACTCGCTCGGATAGCCCGTCAGTTCGGGCAGGTCGGGCTCGTACTCACGCACGATGCTGATGCCGGCGAGCTTGGCACGCAGCACGACCAGCGTGTTCTCCAGCCCCTCGGTCACCCGGAAGCGCTGTTCGGGCGCCCGGTCGAGATTGGCGTAATCCCGGGTCGCTGCGACCAGTTGGGAGATCCTGGGGCCCGCGGCCCGCAGCTCCGCGGCGAGCGAGCGGATCTCCAGCAGCGCCGCCAGGTGGTCCAGGGCGCAGGCGAGGGCCGGCTCGCCGACTCCCTCCAGCCGCTCCAGCAGCCAGCCCAGCTCCAGGCCGAGGTCCGAGACCCCCGAGCCGAGCAGGCCGGGCCGTTCGGTGCCCGCCTCCTCGGCCCAGTCGGCGATCTCCTCCTCGGCGTCGGCCTGGGCGAACGGGTCGGTGGTCAGCGGCGGCGGCAGCTTGTCCAGCTCGTCGGCGAGCCGGTCGAAGACGGAGCGCTCCGCGCCGGTGGCGGCCGCACCCCAGGCCTGGGCGGTGCGGGTGAGCCGGTCCAGGGCGGGGGCCAGTTCCTGCGCCGCCCGGGCCACGGCCGCCGCGGGGTTGTTCAGCTCGTGCGCGAGCCCGGCGGCGAGCGTGCCGAGCGCCTCCACGGTGGCCCGTTTACGGGCCTGCACCTCGGAGGACTTGATCC